>CAYYUZ010000091.1:11453-16221 GCA_964475005.1 uncultured Spirochaetales bacterium | reverse complement strand
GAAAAACTCATCGAAGCCTTTGATGTGAGGTCCGGAGAAGGCCCGCGCAGCAAGGCTAGAGGACTTTCCGGAGGCAATCAGCAAAAGGCCATAGTCGGCCGTGAAATCGACCTCAACCCCGATCTTCTGATCGCCGTCCAGCCGACACGGGGTTTGGACGTTGGGTCGATCGAATACATTCACAAGCGCTTGGTCGAACAGCGCGACCGGCGCAAGGCGGTCTTGCTGGTTAGTCTCGAACTGGACGAAATCCTCGATCTTTCCGACAGGATAGCTGTCATCTGCCGGGGTGAGCTTGTAGGAATTGTAGAAGCCCGTTCAACCAACGAAAATGAGATTGGTCTGATGATGGCGGGGATCAAAGGGAGAACGTCCGAGTGAAATTCCTCATGCGCAAGGAGCTCATCGTCAGCCTCGCGGCGGTGATTCTTGGTTTGATTGCCGGGGCCCTTTTCATGGCGGTCACGGGAAACGATCCCTTTGCCGGTTACCTCTTCCTGTTTGCCGGCGGACTGATGAATCTCGAACGTTTGGGAAACACGCTGGCTATGGCGACGCCGCTGATCCTCACTGGTCTCTCTGTGGCTTTTGCCTTCCGAACAGGCCTGTTCAATATTGGAGCCGCTGGACAGGCTTTGATGGGAGGGCTAGTTGCCACTGCGGTCGGACTGTCTTTGGGTCTGCCGAAACCCATCCTTTTGCCCGTGATCTTGCTGGCCTCGGCGTTGGGCGGCGCGCTGTGGGCCTGGCTGCCGGGATTCTTGAAAGCGCGCTTCAACGTGCATGAAGTGGTCAGCACCATCATGATGAACTGGATCGCTTACTGGCTCACCTACTACACGGTTCCTGCCTTCTTCAAAGGGAGTTTTGAAACCGAATCGAGGATGATACCGGAGGCGGCCAGTCTGAAGATTCCCGTGCTGTCCGACCTTTTTGCGGGTTCGTACATCAATCTTGGAATTTTTGTTTCGTTGGCTGCAGTGGTGGTTGTCTCTGTCATCCTCAACCGGACGGTGCTGGGGTACCGGCTTAAAGCCGTGGGGTACAATCGCTTTGCCGCAGAATACGCCGGGATCAACGTCAACCGCCACATTGTGGCTTCGATGGCGATCTCAGGAGCCCTCTCGGGCCTTGCCGGTGCGACTCTGTACGTTGGCTACGCGACTTCGATGCAGATCGGAGTCTTGCCGTCTATTGGCTTCGACGGAATTGCCGTGGCCCTTCTTGCCTCCAACAGTCCGGTTGGTGTGGTTGGTTCCGCGCTGTTCTTCGGTGTTCTTCAGTCCGGAAAAGGCTTCATGAACGCAATGACACAAATTCCCCCGGAAATCGGCGACACGATCATCGCGACAATCATTTATTTTGCAGCCACGAGCGTCCTGTTTGAGCGGTGGTTTGACCGGCTTTCACAACGCCGATCGGGAGGGAAAACCCGTGTTTGACGTCGTTCTTCATATCTTCCCGTATGCCATCGCCTTCACCATTCCGCTTCTCGCCACCGCGCTGGGGGGACTATACAGCGAAAGGTCCGGAGTCGTGAACATCGGCCTCGAGGGTCTGATGATTGTCGGAAGTTTTGCTGCCGCCGTGACGACTGTGGCCCTGTATCCCTTGCTTGGTTCCGGCGCTGTTTGGCTGGGTTTGTTGGCGGCGATTCTCGGCGGGGCGCTGTTTTCGCTGCTTCACGCGTTTGCCAGCATTCATTTGAACGCCAATCAGGTGATTAGCGGAACAGCCATCAATATGATGGCAGGCGCCCTGACGGTCTTTATCGCCAGGACCCTCACAGGAAGCGGCAATATCCAGCTCAAACAAGGAGTCGTCAGGGTCGATATCCCCGTTCTGTCCGATATTCCTGTTATTGGTCCCCTTCTCTTCCAAAAGACCTACGCGACAACCTGGATCGTTCTCGGACTGCTTCTACTGTTGTGGTTTATTCTCTACAAGACACCCTTCGGATTGAGACTGAGAGCCTGCGGGGAACATCCCCACGCCGCAGACTCCGCAGGTGTCAACGTCAGAGTCATCCGGTACGCGGCCGTCGTTATTTCGGGTGCTCTGGCCGGGCTGGGCGGAGCGACGATTTTGGTGACCTATTCCGGCGAATTCAACGGCCAAGTGGCCGGTCTCGGGTTCTTGGCGTTGGCTGCATTGATTTTTGGACAATGGAAACCGTTGGGAATCCTTGGGGCATGTTTCTTTTTTGGCTTCGCGGCGACGCTGGCAAACGCGAGTCAAGCCGAACCGGCGCTGAAGGTTATCCCTGAAGTTGTCCTCAAAGTCTTTCCGTATGCAGTCACCCTTTTGGCGCTCGTGCTGCTCTCCAAAAAAAGCCAGGCTCCACGGGCTGCCGGAGAGCCCTTCGACTCGGGCAAACGCTAGAAGGCTCTTCCTCAGTGAAGAAAGTTTTTACCTCGGGACGGCCCGTTCTTAGGGTAAGGCGGCGCAAGAAAGAAAGTCGCCAAGCTCTGGGCAACGTCAGCAAAACTTGAGCGGATGCCGAGATCGCGAACCGCGCTTGCGGGCCTGTAGGACAGAAGTGGAACGTGTTCCCTTGTATGGTCGGTGCCTTTGAACGTAGGATCGCACCCGTGGTCGGCTGAAATTAGGAGAAGGTCGTTCTGATCCAGACGGCCCATCATCTGGCCGAGCACGGCGTCGGTCGCAGCGACACTGTCGTGGTAGCCTTGGGGATCACGACGGTGGCCGAAATTCATGTCGGTATCGACAAGGTTCACAAAGACGAAACACGGTCGTTCGGAGCGTTCTTGCATCAGAGTGAGGCACCTGTCCAAACAAGCTGGGTTGCCTTTGTCCGGGAAGTTCTTATCTAGCCCCTGATGGTCGAAGATGTCGCCGATCTTCCCGACACCGACAGTTTCGACGCCAGCATCTCTGAGGTGGTCGAGTATGCTCGGACCTGGCAGCCTGAAGCTGTAGTCGTGCCTCCCGCTGGTTCGTTCGAAGGCCCCGGGCCGCCCCCGGAATGGGCGTGCGATGACCCGGCCGACGGTCCAATCATCGCAGATTCGACGGGCTTTGTGGCAGAGGTCATAGAGGCGTTCGAGGGACAAAACGTCCTCGTGGGCGGCGATCTGAAAGACGGAATCTCCCGAAGTGTAGGCGATCGGCTTGCCGGTTGCTAAATGTTGAGCGCCAAGTTCCTCGATGATATCGGTTCCGCTAGCCGCCTTGTTCCCCAGGAATTCAAAGCCGGTTTCATTCTTGATCCGCGACAGCAGCTCTTCAGGAAACGAGGGAAAGTGCGGTGGAAAGACGGGAAAGGGCTTCTCAAGCTGAATTCCAGCAAGTTCCCAGTGCCCTGTCGTGGTGTCTTTTCCCGGACTGACTTCTCTCATGACACCGTAACTGGCTAGGGGCGAATCTTGGGGGGGCGCCCCGGGAAGGATCTCACTCAAGACCGCGGCGGCGTTTCCTAGTCCCATCTTGGTAAGATTGGGCCAATGAACCCCTCCCACGGCCTGACCAATGTGGACAGCCGTGTTGCTTCCGCTGTCACCATAGTCGGCGGCATCGGGAAGAGCCCCGATGCCAAAACTGTCAATAACCAACAGGAACGCCCGCACTCAGCTCTCCTTGAAATTCTTTGACGATGGCAACGGACGCGCTGGCGCCGATCCGGTCGGCACCGGCTTCCAGGAGATCAAGGGTTTCTGACAGGGTCCGAATTCCGCCGGAAGCCTTCACTTTCATCCCGGGTTTGATGTTTTTTTTCATTAGGCGGACGTGGTCTGCGGTGGCGCCGGCCGTTCCGAAGCCTGTACTTGTCTTCACAAAAGCCGCCCCCGCTGTCGAAGCCGCTGCACAGGCACGTGCAATTTGGTCGTTGCCCAGAAAACAGGTCTCCAGGATAACTTTGAGAGGGACACTGCCTGCCGCTAGCCTGACCTGGCGTATATCCTCTTCAACGGCGTCCCAGCGTCCCTCCAAGGCCCAACCGACGTTGATGACCATATCGACCTCTCCGGCGCCCTGGGCTACAGCTATGGCCGTCTCCTGCGACTTCAAGGCCGAAGTGTTGGCACCCAAAGGAAAACCGACAACGGTACAAACAAGAACCTCACTTCCCTTGAGCCATTCGCCCGCATCGGCGACCCAGCAGGGGTTCACGCAAACCGAAGCAAACTTGTAGGTTCGAGCCTCGTCACAGAGTTTCCTGATGTCGCTGGCCGTGGCCGTGGCTTTCAGCAGAGTGTGGTCAAATTTTTTAGACAGTTCATTCAGATTCATGGTGCCCTCCTCACGATCCGGTCAATGGCGATTGCAGTACTTTTCCGTTGTCACCGAGGCGGCGCCCCAGGAACGCCCGGTCGAGATCCAGGCGCCGAACGAGAAGATGCAGGGACGCTTCGTCTAGAAGATTGCGCTCGTGGGCCAAATAGACAAGGGCGCGTTCCGCCAAAAAGGGCACTAGCAGGGTGTTCCGGCGGATAGGCTCTGAGTTTTCCAGGCTGGCCGCGAGTTTTGATCGTGCCGGGTCTTCCTTGAGATAACACAGCTCGTTCTCAAGCGGTTCAGACTCTCCGCGAACCCAGTCCTCCCCCAACACGGTGAGCGTGAGGTAAGTGTATTCCTTGCCCGGCAAGTGGTGGTGTTTGTCGCAACGGGTGCAGTAGTTGGGTTGCGAGGGGTCGCTGGAAGCCTTGTCTCCGCCGATGATAATCAGCGGGTCAAAGAACGGCGCAGGGCATTCTTGTCCGTCAACTTGGTACCACCGGTAGGTGTAGAAGGAGTCTTCCACGCAGTC
>CAYYUZ010000091.1:0-11353 GCA_964475005.1 uncultured Spirochaetales bacterium | reverse complement strand
AGTCTCTCGTAACCCGAGCGGTAAGCCAGGGCGTCAGCCGGGTACTCGGGAAAACGCAGTTCATCAAGCGACGTGCGTACAAAAAAAACTTTGCGGCGGTCGGCGAAACCCGTGGTGGTCTCGGGCACCACGGCGGGGCTCTTATTCAGAAGAACCTGACTATCCCTCCAGACTCTGGCGGAAAACTCTGTTTTGCCCGAACCCATCGGTCCAATGACGAGAATGCGTCTTCGAGGAATTCGGAAATCATAGTGATTGGCGGCGTGGTGGACCTTCAAACTGGGGAATCCCAAGGACTTCAGAAACGACGAATCGCTGGGTTCAGCCATGAGGGGAGTATAGCTCAAATTGCCAAAAAACGGAACTTTCCCTATGTTGATTCCATGGAAAGTCCCCACGACCTCGCGGCCCTCCCCAAGATAGAACTTCACGAGCATCTGGATGGGAGTCTTCGTTTGGAAACCGTTCTCGAGCTTGCCTCTCATAACAACGTTGTCTTGCCGACGACGGACCCCGTGACCCTGGCCGGAATGCTGGCGCCGGGACCCTCAAGTCTCGAGATCTATCTGAAAGCGTTTGACATCACCGTTTCCGTTATGCAGACCGAGACGGCGCTTCGGCGGGTTGCGTTTGAATTGGTCGAAGATTGGGCGCTTGACGGCGTTGTCTATGGAGAGGTGCGTTTCGCACCCAGCCAGCATACACGCGGCGGACTTTCGCCGGAACAGGTGGTTGAGTCGGTCCTGAAGGGGCTTGAGGAGGGGAGAAAAACTTTCGGTGTGGAGACCGGCCTGATTCTCTGTTCCATGCGGCACGAACCTCCCTCGCTGACGACGGTCAGGTTGGTGGACCGCTATCGAGACGACGGGGTTGTCGCCTTCGACATTGCCGGTGCCGAGACTCCCTTCCCGCCCCGAATCCATCGGGAAGCGTTTGACTACTGCGCCGAGCACTTTCTATCTGCCACGTGTCACGCCGGAGAAGTCACGGGTCCAGACTACATCCGCGAGGCTCTCGTGGCTTGCCGGAGCCTCAGGATTGGCCACGGCACCCAGCTCATTCAGGAGTGGGGTGCCGAGGGTGTAGTACCCGGCAAAGGGAGCGTGACCCGCTGGCTCCTTGACCGCCGAATTCCACTCGAGGTTTGCCTTAGTTCGAACCTTCAGACCAAGGCCTGCTCGACCTTGGCCGATCACCCGTTTGAGCGTTTCCGGCGCGCGGGATTAGCGGTCACCCTAAACACCGACAACCGGTTGATCAGTAAAACCACGCTCAGCCGCGAGCTTGAGCTGGCCGCTCAGACCTGGAGTCTTTCGCGGGCCGTGTTGCTACATCTCGAGAAGACCTCTTTGGAGGCAGCCTTCTGCTCTGCGGAAACCAAAACCAGGATTCAAACAAAGTATTTTCTGTAGGCAACCGATACTGAAGACGTATGAAAACCCCCATCGTTCCCCTCGCCGCTGTTCTGATCCTCCTGGGCTCTTGCGAAACCCCGCCGCCGCGGCCGTCTCCCCCTGCAAAGGAAACCCTGCTGGACATGGTTGAGAACCAGAACCTGGGAAAGATCCGGGAGACCTTCGGTTTGAATCAAGACGTCAATGCCGTCAATGCTCAGGGACAGACTGCGCTTCATCTGGCCGCAACCAAGGACCTAGCCGACATTGCCGCCATCCTCCTGTCACGGGGTGCGACCGTAGACCTTACCGACAGCCAAGGCAACACGCCCTTGCATCTGGCGGTCAAGAACGGATCAACGGCGGTTCTTCCCGTTTTGGCGCAGTATGGCGCCAGCCTCTTCTCTGTGGACAATTCTGGAAAAACTGTGCTTCAGACAGCATTGCAGCAGAATCCCGAACTTATTCCGAAACTTGTGACCAAGAACACGATTGGCAATCGGGACTCGGCCGGCAACACCGTGCTTCACATCGCGGCGGCACAAGGTCTCGAACGTCTCATCGATATTTTGATTGACCTGGGTGCCGATCCTCGAATTCGAAACAACGCCGGTCAAACCGCCCTCGACGAGGCCCTTCAGTTTCCCCGAAGCCTTCCCCATGCGCAAATCGCCTGGAAATTGACCCGACAGGGAGCCCCGAAACCTCAAGACGACCATGTGGCCTACTTCTGGCAGGCCGGTGTGGCCGGAAATCCCAACCTTGTTTTTGACTCCGGCCAAACGGCCTTGCATTTCGCGGCTAGCCAGGGCCACACGGGCCTTATGCAGCTGCTCATTGCCCAAGGTGCCAACGTCAATGCCGTCGATCTTCCCGGAAACACGCCGCTCCACCGGGCTGTCGAAAACGGCGATCTCGAGGCGGCCGGGCTCTTGCTGGATCAGGGGGCCGACATCAACGCGAAGGATTTCAACAGCAATACGACGCTCCATCTGGCTCTGACCAACAAAATACCTCTTGAGACGACAAGTTTTCTTCTCGCTCGCGGAGCGCTTCCCAACGCCAAGAACAACTTCGGAAACACCCCTGTCCATATGGTCGTTGACTTCAGCCTGTCGCCGGAGTTGCTTCGCGCTCTTGTTGCCAAGGGTGCCGACGTGAACGCCCGCAACAAACAAGGAAGTTCGGCCCTGCTTGACGCCGTGAAGGAAGCCAATCAACCCCTGATTGCGGCGCTTCTGGATCTGGGAGCCAACCCTTTTGCAGCCAACGACACCAATCAGTCGCCCCTGTCTGAATCGGTCAAAGCAGGCACAGAAAACCTGAGCTGGCTCATTACTTCTTCAAACCGAGGCCTGCGCGACGACAGCGGAAACACCGCCTTGCATTTGGCCGTTCAGCTGGGGGATTATCCGGAGGCCGTGGCCTATCTGTTGTCTGTCGGCTCGAACGCAAATGACAGGAACAAACAAGGTCAAAGCCCCCTTCATTTGGCGGTCGCCGCTCGAAACCTCAACGTTGCTCAAGCGTTGCTAAGGGCCGGTGGCGACATTTTTCTGCTAGACAATAACGGCGTTTCACCCCTGACTCAGGTCTTTCTGTCCCCTATCGCCTTTGCCGAAGGATTCTTCACCTCCGAGGTGATCGCAGCCAGGGATTCGGCGCAAAACACCCCCCTGTTCCATGCGGTCTCTCAAAATCGTGTCGCAATGGCAGAGCTCCTGCTCAAGAAAGGCGCCGATCTGCACGCGCAGAATCTTGCCGGCGCCACCGTGCTCCACGAAGCCGTTAGGCTCGGAAACCTTTCTCTGGCCACGCTCTTTTTGAAAAACGGCGCACCTTTGACCGTTGTGGACAATAATGGGAACGTGCCTGTCCACAATCTTGTTCTCTGCGATTCGGTCGACATGGGGGAGCTCCTGGTCTCCTACGGCGCGGACTTGGCCGCCAAGAACAAAGACGGACGCACGGTACTCCAGGAAGCGGTGCGTAAGAACCTGGTTAGGCTCAGTATTTGGCTTCTAAAGAAGGGAGCGGACCCCAACACCCGTGACAATCTTGGCCGCACCCCTTTGTTTGACGCTGTGCAAAATGGGGGATCAGAACTTGTGAAAATCCTTCTAGCAGCAGGCAACGGAGTTAACCAGCGCGACGCCTCGGGTTCCACGGCCCTTCATTTGGCCGCAGTAACCGCGAATCAAACCGTCGCCGACCTTCTGTTGGGCGCGGGTTCCGATTTGTTTGCCGAAAATGGTTCTGGTGTTACTCCGGCCGTATTGGCTCTCAAGGGCACTCAAGACACCTGGAAGGTTTTTTTCACCTCAAGGAATGTCAACAGCCAGAACAACCAGGGCCAATCCACTCTCCATTTGGCGGTGCTCGGCGGGGTTTCTCTGCCTGCCATTCAGTTTCTTGTCGGGTTGGGAGCCGACCTTCAGGCGAGGAACAAAGACGGAAAGACCGCGGCGGATTTGGCATCAATTGCCGGAAGAACCGATCTGGCAGCCACTCTCAAGGTTAAGTAAGCAGAACTGTCAGGGGTCGAGGTTGGTTAGTCTACCGTCAAGGCTTACTTGACGGTAGAAGCAACTCTGGCGCGGGGTTCCTTGCTGGTTTCTGGTGTGGCAGGCTCCCAAACCTTGGGGTTCTACCCCGTAGAGAATGGTGTCATCATCGCAATCCACTAAGATTTCAACGACTTTCAGCCAGTCGCCCGAGGTAGCCCCTTTCTCCCACAACTCATTCCGGCTCGTCGACCAGAAGGTCGCCTTTCGGGTGGCCAAGGTGTTGTTCCACGCCTCACGGTTGACCCATCCCAGCATCAGGACTCTTTTCGTTCGGGTGTCCTGAACGACTGCAGGAACCAGTCCGCCCCTCTTGTCGAAGTCGGGAGCATAGGGCGCTTCAGACATCTGCGGCCTCCCCGGGATTCTTCAGCGCCTCGATCTTGAGCTCCAATTCCTCGAGCTTCCTTGTCCAGTCATCGATTTTTCTTTTCAGCTGCTCACGACTGCGCTCAAGAAGGTCCACTTTGGCCTCGATCGGGTCCGGCATGGGAGCCGGCGCCACTTCGGGCAAGGTTTCGCCCTTCAGCTCTTGTCTGAGCATCTCGGGACTGTAGCCTTCGCGGCGCTTGTGCTCCATATCGCGGCGAACGTCTGGATCCTTCACGGCGGTCATCATCTTCAGGTGGTCAAAACCGAAATCGGGGGTCACATCCTGGGCGAAACTTGCCATCACGGTCTTGGCTGTCGTGCGGGGGATGCACAGCACTCTGTCCATGTAATCCTCAAACCGAACGTGATGCTTGCCACAGAGCTGGACAGCCTGCAGCAGAGTCTGTCCGAAATCCTTCATAAGCTGTCCGTTGTTGGCCAAGTACTTGGTCTTGATTTCCTCTGTAAGTTTCTTGAATTCGGGTTCCGCAAGAAACACGTTTCTGTAGAGGTTCATTTCCTCGGCCTTGGCCAGCAGGCGGTGGAAGAAACTCCAATACACCGAGGTGTGGCTACGGATGGTCGTCGGCTTCATTGAGGAACAAAAATGGAGGTGATGGGCGAACTCATGGATCGCGGTATAGATCAGTTCTTCGTCAGAGGCGAAATTCTTGTTGTGAAGAAGGATCTCGCGCGTTTCTGGCTTGTACAGGCCGTTGACCTTCTTGCTGGATTTACCGGAGAAGATCAGTTCGAACGCGGGCGCCTGGGGTTCAAGCTGCAAAAGGAGGGCTTTGGTTTGATCTTGATTCATGGGGTTTCGTTCAGCGGCAATCCAAGGGAGCGGATTTCGCGGAACAGTCTTTCCTTGGATATGGGTTTGGAGAGGTAACCCTCGCACTGGCTCCGAAAGGCCTTCATCACGTTGTCTGCGTCCCTGAGCGCCGTCAGCATGATCACCTTGGTTCCCGCCAAACCAGTCAGCCCGCGGGTATCTTCCAGGGCACGAACCTGCTTGAGCACCGCCTGCCCGTCAAGGTAAGGCAACATGATGTCCAGGCAGATCAGATCGAACGGCTGGGGGGTGTCCAAGGCCTTGCGGAAAGTGGACATCGCCTTCTCTCCGTCCTCTGCTATAACTCTTTCACCCTGATCTTGCAAGTACCTCAAAAGGAGTTGCTGGCTCAGGGGGTCGTCCTCGACAATCAAGATCTTCATGAGGCCTCCTCGCTCCAGACCAGAATAAAACTCCATTGATCCACATGAAAAGGGAACTCTTGCCGGCTCCACGACGCAACGACGTCGGGCGGGTCAAAAAAGATCGTGGGCAGTCCCATCTTGTAGGTTCCTTCCTTTCCAAAGCGGTGCGCCAGAAGTCTTCCTGCCAGCACATTCATCAGCTCCAACAAGCTGTCGTCAAGCTGCCCCGCCGACAGGGCACTCTCGTCCTCGCCATAGATGGCTTCAGCGACTTGAAATTTCAAAGCCTTGGGAAGACAAACCGAAAAGGAACCCGGTTTGGGCGTGGTGTAGCTCAGAGCCAGCACAGGACCGTCGTTTGGGGCTGACTCGCCCTCCGGGGCGAAACCCTCGGCCACATCGAGGAAGGCCATCTCTTCGAAGGTGCCCCGCACGGCCTCGAACACTTCTGAACGGATCATGGGCATCAGAAACCTCCCTCGTCATTTTTCCCCACCGCCTCTCGGACCTTCGTTGGATTGAGCGGTTTTCTAATGATCGCTACGACGTCGAGTGCCCTCAGTTCGGAATCAAGATGGTCGTTTCCCATACTAGAAATGACCACAACGGGCAGACTCTTCGTCCGGACGCCCGTGCGCAGTTTTCTGAGGAGAGTCAAGCCGTCCATCCGTGGCATGTTCAGGTCGGTCACGACAAGATCGACGTGGCTGGCAACTAATATCGAAAGTGCACGGATTCCATCCTCGGCCTCCAAGAACGTGCTGTCTTCGTCTCCGGTCATCGTGAAACACTTCTTGATGATCATTCGGGAAGTCTCCGAGTCGTCAACAATCAGGATGGTTCGTTTCATGGAGGCTCCTAGACGGTCCATTTTTGTTTTCCTGTGGAAATGGTCAATTCACCCAAGGGAACCGACAGCGCAACGGTCCGGCTGTAATTTCCGCCAATGTCTTCCGAAGTCAGCGCCAACCCGATCTTCCAGAGGTATTTTTTCACCGCGAGCGCGTTGCGCCGGCCGATGTCGAAAGTGCGGTTTTCGTCGAGGATGGATGAGCCTCCCACGAGCTTGACCCAGCAATGGCGTCGGTCCGCTCCCAACCTTTTGAGTTCGGCAAAGAGAAGCGGCAGACCGGTGTCGGCAAAGTAGCCGGGTTTGTCTTTGGCCTTTTCTAGATTGATCTGCGCTTCGGGCAAAGCAATATGGATCATGCCTCCAACACGGACGGTCTGGTCCCAAACAACCAGTGCTACGCAGGAACCGAGGGCGTAGGTTTTGATCTCCTCGTCGCCCTTGGTCACCAAGATGTCGCCGATGCCCACATCACGTCTGGTCATGGGACATCCTTCTCAAGAGCACGAGAATTTCAGCAGGGACTTGATTTAGGGAAACCTGTTTTTCTGAGCCTCCTAGGGCCCAGGCCTCCATCGGCATGCCGTAGATCAGGCTGGAGGCCTCGTCCTGGCTGAGTGTGCGCGCACCGGCGCGGCGCATGTTCAAGAGCCCCGAGGCCCCGTCGCGTCCCATTCCCGTCAGCACCACGCCGATCGCGTTGGCCCCGACCGCTGCGGCGACAGAATCAAATAGTACATCGACCGAAGGTGCGTGTCCGTTGACGCGCTCACCGGGCTGCACCCGGACAAGATACTCGCCGCCAGACCTCTGCACTGTCGTCTGCAACCCCCCGGGGGCAATCAAGACCCGACCCTGGATGATGCGGTCACGGTCCTCGGCCTCTTTGACTTGAACCTGGCATTCATGGTTGAGCTTATCGGCGAACATTCGGGTGAACCCCGGGGGCATGTGCTGCACCACGACGGTTCCTGCCATATCGGCCGGAAACGCGAGCAGGATAGCCCTCAGCGCAACCGTTCCTCCTGTTGAGGCACCCAAGGCGACCACCTTGTCTGTCGATTTCGACAGCGCCCCGGCCGGAATCTTTCGAATCGCTTCGGACCAGCGTTCATCGCGCCACCGGGACACGTCGACAAGACTTGCCGCTTTGACCTTGAGGCACAAGTCCTCGATCATCGCCTGCAGACCCGCTTTCAACCGGGAGGAGGGTTTGCTCACGACCTCGACTGCGCCGTATTGGAAAGCTTCCAGCGTTGCCCCTGCTCCCGGGCCCGTTAGTGAGGAAACCATGACGACGGGCAAAGGGTATTGAGGCATCAGTTTCTTAAGGAAGACCAAGCCGTCCATCCGCGGCATTTCGACGTCAAGAGTCAGGACATCGGGTTGCTTGGAAAGGATCAGTTCCCGTGCCCGGTAGACGTCCCCGGCAACACCGACAACCTCGATGGCAGGATCGGAGGCGAGCCCGTCGCTCAGAATCTGCCTGACGACGGCTGAATCGTCGACGACAAGCACTCGAACGCGGTTCAAGGTGCGCTCTTTCGGTAGACGGAGGGTTTGACGTACTCGAAATCGAAGGTTTCCCTGCCCAAAGTTTCCGAGTGTCCAATGAAGAAGTAGTGGCCAGCCATCAGGTGCCTGCCGATCCGCTGGACCAGATCATTCTTGGTTTCCCTGTCAAAGTAGATCATGACGTTGCGGCAGAAGACTGCATGAAATTGATTTTTGAAAGGAAAAGACTTATCCATGAAATTCAGCCGCTTGAAGAGAATCCTCTTCTTCAGCACCTCGGATACGCTCCATCGGTCGGGTCCCAGTTCCTCGAAAAACTTCTTCTTCAACCCTTGCGGAACCAGTCGCATGCGCTCGTCGTTGTAGAGGCCGGTAACTGCCTGCTCAAGAGCCGTGACCGAGATGTCAGTCGCGAGGATCTTGAAAGATCCTCGAAAGTTCTTTCGTTCTCCCCACTCCTGGCAGAGCATCGCCAAAGTGTAGGCCTCTTCTCCGGTGGCACAACCGGCGCACCAGATCCGGATTTCAGCGGGATTCTCTGTCCGGATTTCCTCAAGAGCGACTTCCTGAAAAAACGAAAAGTGATCAGACTCGCGGAAGAAGAACGTGTGGTTGGTCGAGATCCGGTCGATCAATTCGATGAGCGCCATCCCCGATTGATCGCGGCGGACTGCCCCCAGGTACTGGCTGAAAGTTGTGAAGCCGCGTTCTTTCAGCACCTTGTTCAAGCGCCCGCGGACCAGGGATTTCTTCTTGTCTGTGAGGTTAATTCCAAACTGGTCGTAAACTAGGCGTGACAGGTCGCGAAATTCAGCCTCGGTTGGATTGACGAGGATCCCAAGGTCCGAAGACTCGTCTCCACTCATCCCAAATACCTGTCAAAAAGAGCATTTACGTCGATGATGAGGCTGACCTCGCCGTTGCCCAGGATGGTGCAGCCCGAAATCCCTTCAAGCCTTGCCATCGATTCCGGCAGGGCCTTCAGCACGATCTGCTTGTAGCCCACGATTTCGTCGACGACTAGAGCCATCTTTCTGTTCCGGCTTTTGACGATGATGGAGGCTCTCCTGGCTCCGGGTCCGACCCTGGCGCTGCCTGCGGTCGAGAAGATTTCCGAAAGCGGAAGCACGGGAAGAATCTCTTCCCGAAGCCGCAGAACCGAGTGTTCAGGATCGGTCTTGGTTTCCTTTTCGGGTTGGTAGTTTTGGAACTCCACTACATCGGCGATAGGTATGGAGTAGAGAGTGGTCCCCGACCTGAGGGTCACTCCATCGATGATGGCCAAGGTGAGCGGTATCTTGAGGATGAAGTCGGTGCCTTTATCCTTTGCTGTTTGGATGTCCACTTGCCCTCGCAGTTTTTCTAGGTTCTTTTTGACGACATCCATTCCGACACCTCGACCCGAGATCTCGGAGACTTGTTTTGCGGTACTGAATCCGGGCTCGAAGATCAAATGCCAGACTTCACTGTCGGTCAGGGTGTTCGAGGAAACCAGACCTTTGGTACGCGCAACTTCCAGAATTCGGTCACGATCCAGCCCGGCGCCGTCGTCAGACACGGTGATCCAAATTTCGTTTCCTTCGTAGCGCGCATTGAGACTGATTTTGCCGCCCGATGGTTTTCTCTTGGCCTTTCTGGTCGCTTCGTCTTCGATCCCGTGATCAAGGGCGTTGCGAATGATGTGGACCAAAGGATCAGAGATCTCCTCGATGATGTTGCGGTCCATTTCCGTCTCAGCGCCGCTGATCGCCAATTGAATGTCCTTTCCGAACTTTCGTCCCAAGTCACGGACAAGGCGGTTCATCTTGCTAAACAGTCCTTCAAGAGGAATCATCCGGATCGACATGGTGATTGCCTGAAGCTCTCTTGTGATCTTGGAAAGATAGGCAGAGGCTCTCGTAAAGCTCTCGAGTTCGAGGCCGCGAATGTCGGGATTGTCGATGACCATGGCCTCGGCCGTGATCAGTTCGCCGATCAAGTCGAACAGGGCGTCGAGTTTTTCGGTGTCGACTCGAATATCCTTCTTTTTGACCGAGTATTTCCCGGAAATCTCGCTCTCAGTCTTGGAGACTTCCGCAGGGGCAATGGTCTGCGCTTTGGGCTCCGATGCGGGGAGGTCGCGGCCCTGGGATTCCTGGACCAGACCCCGCAGGCGGTCAAGGAAGGATAGAAGTGACTCCACCACTTCGCTGTCGACGGCCTGTTCCCCTTTCCGAAGCGAGTCCAGAAAGGTCTCCATCTCCATGCAAAGAGACTCGAGCCTGTCGAACCCGAAAAACCCCGCGTTTCCTTTCAAGGTGTGGATGGACCGGAAGGCTTGATTGAGGTCATCGCCCGTCGCCCTGGACTTTTCCATGGCCAAAAGGCAACGTTCGACAACCTCGAGGGTCTCCATCGCCTCAAGCGTGAATTTGTCCACAAGGTCTGAAGTGCGCAGAAGGTCCGCCGCTTCAGATTTGGGTGCCGATTGAGCTGCAGGAGAAGAACGGAAGAGGCTGATGGCCGAGAGAACATCGTCCAAAGGAAGGTCAGGCAACTCGAGCGCCGCGGTTCCTTTTTCGATTTTTAGGCCGCTTGCGGCCTGAGCCACCCTATCAACGAGCTGATTCAGGGTGTCGCAACCCAGGAGCAGCAGATCGACCAAACCGCGGTCGACTTCACGAACATGCGATCTGAGCTCGTCGAGAAGAAATTCAAGTTCATGACTGAGCCTTTTGATCTGATGGAGATTCAGGAACCCGGAGACGCCTTTGATTGTGTGAATGGCCCGGAAGATCTCGTTGACAAGTTTGGGGTCAGCGTCGGATTCCAGAGAAAGGATCCGGGCCTCGATGGATTCCAAGTGTTCGCGGGCTTCGGTGAGAAAGGACGCCAGGACTTCGACGTCGACTTCCAGAGCTCCCGATACAGCCGCCTGGCTGGGGGCGGGTTCAGCCGCCGCGGTATCGTCGAAAACGACCTCGGAAAGCCACGCTTGCAGCTTCGCTCCATCCTGGGGTAGTCCAGACCTTACCCACGCTGAAAAATCTTCAGAGACGCGGCTCAATAAGGCGGCGTCGTCGAAATTCGTCTCCTCAAGCAGAATGATCTTGTCGAGCGCCTCCAGGATTTCGGCGGCCTCCAGGACATCTCCATGGGCGAAAACCTTCACCCGATTCAGAATCGATGCCACACGTTCGGTCACAAACTAACCTGCCA
Source organism: uncultured Spirochaetales bacterium (assembly GCA_964475005.1). Lineage (GTDB taxonomy): Bacteria > Spirochaetota > Spirochaetia > JABEVK01 > JABEVK01 > JAIFLN01. Next base: position 260 of record CAYYUZ010000091.1, on the reverse strand, counting down.
ACATTCGAACAATTTTCACGAGGGCCTCGGCTTCGAAAGGTTTGACCATCCATCCGCTCACTCCCAACTTGCGTCCACGGGTCTTCTTTTCTTCACTGCTCTCTGTAGTGAGGAAAACCACAGGAATACTGCCGAACCCCGGCAGAACTTTGATCGCCTTGACGCATTCGAAGCCGTCCATCACCGGCATATTGACGTCTACAAGAATGAAGTCCGCGCGTCTCTTGGAGGCAACGGCCAATCCCGACTCGCCGTTATCG
>CAYYUZ010000090.1:3248-16454 GCA_964475005.1 uncultured Spirochaetales bacterium | reverse complement strand
TGTTTTTGAAGGAAACCGAATCTCTGAAGAAGCAGGATTCCAATCACTGCGATTCCGGGGCCAAAGTAGTCTGTGGAACCGTTGTCGTAGACCTCAAATCCACTGATTCCGAGAACTCCCAAGGCCATGCAAAGGCGCGCGGCGTCGGTTTTGGTAAAGGTGCAGACGGAAAAAAAGGCTATCGAGAAAACCAGGACGTATAAACTCGACTCTCCGAAAATCTGCAACAAAGGAAAATGCAGAAACAACAAACGGTCAATGAAAAAATCCAGAAAAGCCAATCCCGCAAGTCCTAGAATGAGCAGACCGACGCGGGACTGGATCTTTTCCTTTTTCATCAAGACCAGGAATTGAGCGGAGTCGCCGTGATCAGAACCGCCGCAAAGGCCGCAGACAACGCCGCGCTGCTTGCCAGCCTGACTTCCAAATCCTTTCGAAGCTTCGTCAAATTCCACTTTTTGGCATTCAGCGGATTGTACTTGCCTTCCTTCCTATCGTCTTCGGCATCGTGTTCATGGTCGGCCAAACTGATGGAAGTCAGCAAGTTCAGGCCGTACTGGACGACCTCTGGGTCAGCCTGTTTTCCCACATGGAAGGTTGCCAGGCGGCGCATCGGGTCTTCATCGTCGGTCGCCCGATGGTTGAACAACGTTCGAGCCTTCGTGGCACCATGGAAGGTTAGCAGATTGGACACGGCGAAACGATCCGCGTCCTCGCTGCCAGCCAAGTAGGGAATCGCTGCCGTCAGTTTGGCGGCCGGGACCTTGGCGTATTTGTTCGCATCGGGCCCAATGATCTCGGCCAGATGCGAAAGCACCTGGCTCCAGTCCTTATCGGTAAATTCAGACATATTCTCCCTCCTGCGTTGATATAAAAATTATTCTAAGGGCGAACCAATGAATTTGCAACCTTATTTCTGACTGCGAAACCAGGCTAGTTGTCCTTGTGTTTGGGCTTTCTGGCCCTCAAGAATCCGACAAACGCCGGGATCACTGGAATGACGATCAGCGCCAAGACCATGAGCGTAAAATTGTTCTTGACCCACTCCAAGTTGCCAAACAGGAACCCCGCCATCACGAAAACCACAGTCCACAAAACACCGCCCAGGGCGTTGTACGCGCTGAAAGGAATCAGGCGCATGTGGCCAACGCCGGCCACAAAGGGAGTGATGGTTCGGATGATGGGGAAAAAACGGCTCAGGGTCACCGCCCATCCGCCCCAGCGCTCGAAAAACTGATGCGTTTGGTCCAGGTGTTCGGGCCGAATCCAAGGTTTCTTTCCCGGCCTCGGTGCCAGAACCCAATTGCCGAAACGGCTGCCAATAAACCAATTCAGGGTGTTGCCGGTCAATGCGGCCACTGCAAAAAGAAGAAGAAACAGGCCCACGGGCTGGCTTTGGGTGGCGGCAAAGGCGCCGCAGGCAAACAACAGCGAATCGCCGGGCAGGAAGGGGAAGACCACGACGCCTGTCTCGATGAAGACGATGAGGAAGACCAGCGCCCACGCCACCCAGCCCCAGTGCTGAAAGATCGTCGCCACGCTTCGGTCCAAATGGAGCACAATATCGATCAAATTGAGATTCATATTCCCATTGGAGGGGAAACTTCCCCCTGTGGTCAAGCGAAAGGGATTTTGCTTTACGCGAAGTGCCGAAGCCTCCATACTGGGCCCATGAGCCTGAGGGTTCGTCTCCTTGCCTCGTTCGCGTTGGTCCTCCTCATCCCGTTGGTCACCCTTGGGCTTCTGGCTCCCCTGGTTTACTCCCGTTCGTTCGAGGAGGAAATCAACGGGCATACCCGGCAGATGATCGACCAGGTCAGTCGACGCATCGATGATCTTGTCGCCGATCTCAACGCTTCCATGACCTATTTTCAGACTGGAGCCCAGGCCAAAGCCTTCTTCCTCGGCGGCAATCCCCATTCCTGGGCCGGACTGGCCGACGATCTCGAACGGTTTCGGATTGGCCGGAGCGATACCATCGGCGGTATCGCGCTGATCTCCAGCGACAACCGATTCTTGGGTGTGGGACTGCATCCGGTCACGCGGGCACCGCTGACCTCGGAAGGCTGGTACCAGTTGGCCGTGAGAAGTTCGGGCGAGGTCAGATTGTTCAGCAGGCCCATAGGAAGAAACCTCCGCTCGGATCTTGGCCTGGGCGCCGACGACGTCGTGGCCGTAGTTCGTGCGGGAGAAGGCGGCCTGATCCTCTTTGACCTCAAGGTCTCTCAGATTGAAAGGATCTTCCGCGGACTGATTCTGGGGCCTTCCGGCTTCCTCTTTATTGTCGATGCCGACGGCAACATTGTGTATTCCCCCGTGAACTCGCTAGTCTATCGCATCCTCCCGGCTTGGTTGCCGGGCGAAGCCGGCCTTGCTGTCCATAGGTTTGGCGACAACGACTATCAGTTGCAGTCTCGCGTTTCCCGGGCCACCGGTTGGCGAACCATTGGAGTCTTTTCTCTTCCCGAAGCGCTCAAAGAGGCCGAAACTCTGCGACTGTACGCCCTGGTTTCCGGCCTCGCCGCGCTTGTGCTGGCGTTCTTTAGCTCGCTTCTTTTGACGGCGGGTTTTGTCCAACCCATCCTCACCCTGCGAAGCCTGATGAAACGCGCCGAGAACGGTGACTTGAACGTGCATTTCTCGGCTCAGGGCCACGACGAGGTCGGGCAGCTGGGCGCGGGGTTCAACACCATGATTGAGGAGATCCGCCACCTGATCGAGGAGGTCGCCGAGGTTCAGCAGGCCAAACGCGAGGCCGAGTTGCAGGTGCTTCAAGAGCAGATTAAACCGCATTTTCTCTACAACACCCTCGACACGATTCACTGGATGGCGCAGGAACACGGGGCACGCGACATCACAGCTGTCGTGGCCGCTCTGACAAAACTGTTCCGTATCGGGTTGAGCCGAGGCTTGGAAAACATCGCTCTCTCCGAAGAAATCGAACACGTCAAAAGCTACCTCATCATCCAGAAGGTTCGTTACGAAGACAAGTTCGAGTACAGGTTCGACGTCCCCGAAGGCTTGGGCGGGGCCCGCGTCTTGCGGCTGATCCTGCAGCCTCTTGTCGAAAACGCCATCTATCACGGGCTGAAACCCAAACGGGGGCCGGGAACGATTGTGATTTCCGCCGTCCGCGAGGGTGATGTGCTTCTGCTGGCGGTGGAGGATGATGGGGTTGGGCTCGAGCCGGCGCACCGTGAACGGTTCAACGATGCGTTGTCTCAGGGCACGGTACCCGGCGAAGGAGCAGGCTACGGAGTCTTCAACGGCAACGAGAGACTGCGGCTTTCCTTTGGTCTTCATTACGGTCTGCGTTTCGTTGAACGAGAGGGCGGGGGAACCCGAGTCGAGGTCAGACACCCCTGGATCGAAGGACAAGGAGGAGAGGATGCCCTGGACAGTTTTAATCGCGGATGACGAGCCAAAAATCCGGCGGGGTCTGACTCAGCTTCTTGCCGCCCATGCCCAGGAATTCATCGTAGTCGGTGAGGCCGAGGACGGTGAGAGGGCCTTGGAAATGGTCGCGGCTGTGAAGCCCGACCTTCTCCTTGTGGATATTCGTATGCCGTTCGTCGACGGACTGGAATTGATCAGCCGCCTTGTGGCGGCCGAAGGCGAAAGCGACCTGCGCGTCGTAGTGATTTCAGGGCACGACGAGTTCAACTACGCGCGGCAGGCCCTCGGACTCGGAGTCTTTGATTTCCTTCTAAAGCCCGTGGAAGAGGAGGTTTTGCTCGACACGCTTCGAAGGGCCTCCGCTGACCTTGCGCGAGCCCGGTCCAAAGACATGCAGTTGGCCCGCGCCCGCGACTTGGCCGCGAAAAACCGGCCTGTGCTCATCGAAGGCTTCTTTCGAGAAGCCTTGGCCGGCGGATTGTCGCCGTCTGACTGGGAAGAAACGGCCTCGTTTTTGGGTCTGAAGTTCTCAGGAACGCCCCAGTTGGCGTTGGTAGCAACGGGTGAAACACCCGGACCTGCGGGTCGGCCCCTGTGGGCAGGACTCGCCCTCCGCCGGGTTGCCGAAGAGGCATTCGTCGGGTTCAAAAATCTACTTCTGTCGTGGGATGACCCGGGGACCTTGGCGGTGTTGGCGGAGGAGGACGACGAACAGGTGTGGAGCAAGGCGTTGAACCAACTCGAAGTCCGGGCCCGCGAAGTTCTCGGTTTGGTAATCTCGGTCGACCGCGTGCCGGTACCAGGATTCCCGACGACCCTGGCGGCGATTTGGGAGGATCTTGTCCTCGACCGCCGCGACCGCTCACCCCATGGAACCTTGGCCACAGTGGCGCTCAATGTGCTGGAACGCCGCTTCAAGGAGGTTGATCTCTCCTTGGATGATTTGGCCACCGAACTGCAAGTCAGCCCGGGCCACCTGAGCCGTGTGCTCAAGCAGGCCACTGGAGTTCCGTTCGTGGAGGCCCTAGCACGGGTCCGTGTGCGCAAGGCGACCATACTGTTGGGGGATCCATCGGTGAAGATGTACGAAGTGGCCGAAAAGGTCGGCTATTCGAGCCAGCACTACTTCAGCAGGGCGTTTCGTCGGGTCCTGGGCGTCGCACCCACAGACTACCGAAAGGGAGGCCGCTGATGCGAAAGCTCCTTGGCGCCGTCAGCGTTCTCCTTTTGGGTTTGTTCGGGTGTACCCCTTCGCCGGCCACAGCCCCTCTGCCCGAGGTCCAGTTTCTGCTGGGAGTCAGTCAGGCCAACACGACCGAACCCTGGCGGCTTTCTGTGATCGCTGACATTCAAAAGGAGGCGGCTTCCTTCCCCGGGCTGCGCGTGGTCGTGGCCGATGCCTCCGATTCGGTCCGTAAACAGTCGCAGGACCTTAGCCGTCTTCTGGGCTTGGGGTGCGACCTTCTGATCGTTTCACCGGCAGACGCCGCAGGTTTGCGGCCGGCGGTCGACCTGGCCTACCGCAAAGTTCCTGTCATCGTCATCGACCGCGCGGTCGAAGGCTACAACTATTCCCTGTACCTGGGGCCCGACAATCGCCGCATCGGCAGGGAAGCCGGGCGTTATGTTGCTTCCCTGCTTGGTCGAAAGGGAGGGAAGGTGCTCGAGGTGCTCGGTCGTCACGACTCACCGCCCTCCCTCGACCGCAGCCTGGGTTTCCGAGAGGGTCTGGCCGACAGGCCGGATATCGTTCTCTGGTACCGGCTTGAGGCCGATTGGCTTCAGGACAAGGCCGAAGACGTGCTTACACCGTTCTTCGCCTCCAAGGGCGGTGCCGACGTGGTGTTCGCACAAAACGACGCGATGGCGTACGGCGCCTGGCTGGCGGCGAGAAAGGTCGGCAAGGACCACCTCCCCATCCTCGGCATCGATGGTCTGCCTGGCCCTGACGGCGGTCTGAACCTTGTGCAACGCGGGGTGCTCGCGGCCACGTTCAACGTACCGACGGGCGGTCGCGAAGCCGTCGACTACGCCGTCGATATCCTTAACCACGTCGAAGGTATCCCTAAAAAGATCATCCTCCGAACCTCGATCGTCACCAAAGAAGTTCCGAACCTCCCCGAATTTGCCACGCCGCCCATGGTCAGACCCGGAGAGCGGCCCCGGTTGGGTTTCGCCCAGGTCGGAAGTGAAAGCGTCTGGCGTCAAGCCAACACCGATTCGATCCGCGATGCCGCCGCCAAGGCCGGGGTCGACCTGCTGTTCGATCAAGGCGACCAGACGCAGGCGCGTCAAATCGAGGCGATTAGGTCGTTTATCCGTAAACGCGTCGACGTGATTGCGTTTTCACCCATTGTAGAGGGCGGGTGGGACGAAGTCCTGGGGGAAGCCCGCGCCGCGGGGATCCCGGTCATTTTGAGCGACCGAAAACTCAACGCCGTCGATCCAAGTTTGTGGCTGACCTATATTGGTTCCGACTTTGAAGAGGAGGGACGACGCGCCGCTTCGTGGGTCGCCTCTCGGTTTCCCGAGGGCACTCCCAAGAGCATTGTCGAGATCCGAGGCACCGAAGGCTCTTCGCCCGAAGTGGACCGCGGCTTCGGTTTTCGACAGGTGATGGCGAAGAAACCCTGGTTCACTATAGCCGCCTCGCTGTCGGGAGATTTCACCCGCGAGGGCGGCCGAAAGGTCATGGCCGACTTCCTCAAGGCGAGGCACCCGGAGTTTCAGATCCTTTTTGCCCACAACGACGACATGGCCTTGGGCGCGATTGACAGTCTCAAAGAGGCAGGACTCAAGCCCGGTACTGACGTGGTCATCGTCTCGGTCGATGCCATTAGGCAGGCGTTTACCGCCATGGTTCGCGGAGAGTTGAACTGCACCGTGGAGTGCACGCCCCTGTTGGGACCGCAGCTCATGAAGATCGTCGGCGACTTCCTCAAGGGCAAGACACTGCCGTGGCAATACATCTCCTCCGAAGAGGTTTTCCCGGCTTCGAGCGCGAAAGAGGCCCTTCCCAGCCGCAAATACTGAACCCCTGGGGACCTTCGACCGGGTCATAAAAGGGTCCAACATCACCGATTCGTGCAAAGACGGAATTTGAATACTGGGTGGACAATGCCTTATTCAGCACCCTATGCTTTGCCGAGGAGGAATGAAATGAAGAACTTACGGACCGGGTTGGTGGCCTTTGCAGCTCTGTTTTTGCTGGTTGCAACCACCGGTTGGGCGGCTGACAAGAAGGCCGATACCTTGACTTGCGTGGGGCTGTTTTCGGAAACAAGCGACGGGTCGATCAGCTATCAAGTGGCCAAGAAGGCTTGGGTGGTCATCAAGGTCGGTGACGTGATTCCTGCTGACGCCACGGTGCGAATCAACATTGAACAAGACTGGATTGAGTTGACCCCCACGAGCAATCCCAACGTGGTCTACGACCTTCAGGGTAGCGGCAAAGGTGACGTGACCAAGACCGTCCCTGAGATTCTCAAAAGCAAGTCTAGAGCGGTTGCTTTTCCCAAGAAGAGCGCCGCGACGGATCCTGCTTTTAAGGACAAACTTGTCGTGACGCAACTTGTCGGTCGGCAAGTCTACAGCGCCAACCCCAACGCCGACGATAAGGACATTCAGTACGGCGACGTCTTAGACATCAAAGGCAAAGTCAGGATCATCGGCATCAACAACACGCTGACGCTGATGTTCCCCAATGGAGCCACAACTACGGTCATTGGTCCTCTGACCTTTGAGGTCAAAAAGGTGTTTGACGGGTCCAACCTGTACAAGTACCTGAACGTAGCAAAATAAAAACCGAGGGTCGGTTTCAGAGTTCATGAGAAGGAGGAGGCAAGGGAATTTAGTCGGAGACCGCGTTCCCAGGAATGCAGTCTCGTCCAATTCGAGTTCGATTCGGTGCTCTTGTGGCACCAAGTTCATCAAGGAGATGAGTTTATGAAGAGTCTTAAGAGAGTTTTTGTCGTTGCGCTGATGTTGGCTTTGGCCGTTGGAGCCTTTGCCGCCCCCAAAAAGATCGTCGTCGGTTTCTCCCAAATCGGTTCGGAAAGCGAATGGCGGAATGCCAACACGATCTCGATGCAGAATACCTTCAACGAAGATCCCAATGTCACCCTGATCTACTCTGACGCCCAGCAGAAGCAAGAGAACCAGATCAAGGCCATTCGGTCGTTCATCGCCCGCAAGGTCGACGTCATCCTTTTCACCGCCCTGGTTGAAACCGGCTACGGCCCTGTGCTCCAAGAAGCTCAGAAAGCCAAGATTCCCGTCATCATGATTGACCGGGACGTCGCCAAGGAAGACCGCCAGTACCGCTTGACCATTATGGGATCTGACTTTGTTAAGGAAGGCGAGAAGGCCGCTGCTTGGCTGGCTGACTACCTGAAATCCAAGGGTCTTGACGATGGTTCCAAGGCCATTAACATCGTTCAGATCGAAGGAACCACCGGTTCCGCCCCCGCTATCGACCGTGCTACCGGCTTCGCCAATGGCATGAAGGCCCATCCCAACTGGAAGATCACCCGCTCGCAGACCGGCGACTTCACCACCGATGGTGGCAAGGCTGTCATGGAAGCGTTCTTGAAGGCTGACAAGACCATCCAGGTCCTCTACGCTCACAACGACGGCATGGCTCTTGGCGCCGAACAGGCGATCAAAGAAGCCGGACTGAAGCCCGGTAAAGACATCATCGTCATCGGCGTCGACGGCGTGAAGGGTGCATTCAATGCTATGGTCGCCGGCGAGCAGAATGCCTCGATCGAATGTAGCCCCCTCCTCGGACCCCAAGCTCTCCAGGCTGTCAAGGATCTGATGGCTGGCAAGAAGCTCCCCGCTCGTATCTGGACTATCGAAGGCGTATTCGACCAGACCAACGCCGCCGCTGCCCTCCCGAGCCGCCAGTACTAATTCTTTTGGACTCGATTCCTGACCCAAGGATTGGGCCACCCCGGCTTCCGGGGTGGCCTTTTTAAGGCGTCAGCAAGGGTCCACTCAACTACGAGGAGGCAAAGCATGTCCGCACCCATCCCCATTCTGGAGATGAAGAATATCAACAAGGACTTCCCGGGGGTCAAAGCGTTGTCCCACGTGAATTTCCGAATGTTTCCGGGAGAGGTTCACGCCGTTATGGGGCAAAACGGAGCCGGAAAGTCTACTCTCGTGAAGGTCCTTACCGGAGTCCACCGCCCGGATTCAGGCGAGCTGATTCTTGAAGGGAAGCCGATCAAGCCGGAGTCGCCTTTGGCAGCCCAAAAACTGGGGATCAGTACCGTTTACCAGGAAGTCAACCTGTGTCTGAACCTTTCCGTTGCTGAGAACATTTTCATCGGGAAGCAACCCCGCAACTTGGGTGGCATCGACTGGACCACCATGAACCGCAAGGCCTCGGAAATCATGAAACGGCTGAACGTCATCGTCGACGGTGGGCAGTTGCTCTCTTCCTGTTCCATAGCCGTTCAGCAGATGGTGGCGATAGCCCGCGTTCTCGACAATTCTGCCCGCATTTTGATTCTCGACGAGCCGACCTCAAGTCTCGACGAGGGGGAAGTCGAACAGCTTTTCAAAGTGATCCGCCAACTTCGTAGCGAAGGTTTGGCGATTCTGTTCATCACCCACTTTCTCGACCAGATGTATCAGATTTCCGACCGCATCACGGTGTTAAAAAACGGGGTCTTTGAAGGCGAATACAAGACCGAGGCCCTGCCTAAGGTCGAATTGATTGCCCGCATGTTAGGCAAGGAGTTGAACGAATTCAGTTCCACTAGAGACAAGCAAGAGAGATCCAACCGCTCTCATCTGACCGGCGACGACTCCAAGACCGTTTTGGACATTAGAGGCCTGGGTTTGCGAGGACAAATCGCGCCGTTTAGCCTCAAACTGCAAGACGGCGATGTTTTGGGACTGGCGGGGCTCCTGGGCTCCGGCCGTACCGAAATGGCTCGTTTGATCTTTGGCATTGACAGCGCCGAACAAGGCGAAATCTTCGTCAAAGGCAAGCGAGCCAAGATCCATAGTCCCCGAGACGCCATGATGGTCGGAATGGGCTTCTGTTCAGAAGACCGCAAGATCGAAGGAATCGTGGCTGACCTGACTGTTCGTGAGAACATTATTCTGGCCCTTCAAGGGCGCAAAGGCATCTTTTCGACGATCACGGTCAAACGGCAAGGCGAGATCGCCGACCAATTCATCAAGTCGCTGAAGATCAAGACGCCGAGCGCCAACACTGAAGTCAAACGGCTGAGCGGTGGCAACCAGCAGAAGGTCCTTCTGGCCCGCTGGCTGGCTACCGATCCCACGCTTCTCATTTTGGACGAACCGACGCGCGGTATCGACGTCGGTGCGAAGGTCGAAATCATGGAGCTGATTCTCAATCTGAGCCGCCAGGGCATGTCCGTCCTCTTTATCTCCTCGGAGTTCGAGGAAGTGCTTCGGTGCAGCAACCGGATCGCCGTGTTGAAAGATAAGGTGAAAGTCGCCGAGTTGGCGGGATCCGATATGACCGAAGGCAACATCATGCACGCCATCGCAGGAGGGAAATAGGCATGGAACTTTGGCAGAAATTTTTACGGAGCAAGATTGTGTGGCCCCTCGTTGCTCTTGGGACGCTCTTGCTGTTTAACCTGTTTTTCACTCCGAACTTCTTTCGCTTGGAGATCAAGGAAGGGCACCTCTACGGGAACCTCATCGACATTCTGAAGAACTCCTCTCCTATTATGCTCCTCGCCATCGGTCTGACTCTTGTGATCGCCACCAAGGGCATCGACATCTCCGTCGGTTCTGTGGTCGCCATTTCGGCCGGGGTCGTCGCGGTGATGATCGGTGGAGACTTCGGCGGCATAGCCAAATACCCGATCGCCGTCGCCATGGTCACCGCCGTGATCGTCGGCACCATGGCTGGAATGTGGAACGGCATGCTGGTGAGCCGTGTCGGCATGCAGCCGATTATCGCGACGCTCATTCTTTTCGTCGCGGGCCGCGGCATCGCGATGGTTCTCACCAACGCCCAGATCATTTGGCTGTACAACAAGGACTTCTTCTTTGTCGGTACAGGCTATCTGCTTGGACTGCCTTTCCCGATCTACATCGTCGCGGCGGTGTTATTGATGACCGCAGTAGTCACACGCAAGACCTCGATCGGCCTGTTCATCGAATCGGTCGGTATCAATCCCAAAGCAACCCGTTTTGCCGGCATCAACGCCAAGAACATCTTGTTCTGGGTCTACGCCTTCAGCGGGTTCTGTGCGGGCATTGCTGGTTTGATCGTTTGCGCCAACGTGAAGAGCGCAGACGGCAACAACGCTGGCAACTTGTTTGAGCTCGACGCCATCCTAGCGGTAGTCCTGGGCGGAACGTCGTTGAATGGAGGAAAGTTCTACCTCGTCGGAAGCATTGTCGGCGCTCTGATCATCCAGACCCTGACGACGACAATCTACGCGTTCAATATTGCTCCTGAGATTTCTCAAGTCGTGAAGGCCATCGTTGTCTACATCGTCAGCCTCATGCAGTCGCCCAAGTTCCGTGCGAAGGTCTCGGCAATGTGGGGCAGGAAGGCGGTCGCCCATGAATAAGAAACCTCTCTTCGATACACGAAACCTGCCTGTCTTGGTGACCTTTGGTCTGTTCTTGGTCATGTTCGCCGTGGGTTCAGCGGCGTTCCCAGGGTTCTTCTCGCTTCAGAACTTTCTGAATCTGTTCATCGACAATGCCTACCTGTTGATCCTGGGAGTGGGCATGACGTTCGTCATCGTCTCCGGAGGGATCGACCTTTCCGTGGGATCCATGTTGGCACTGTCGACCATGGTCTCTTCCAGCTTGCTCGAGAAGTCTCACATGGATCCGGTTTCTGTGATCTTGATCTCTTTGTCCATAGGAACCGTTCTCGGGTTGTTCATGGGATATTTGATCCAGACCTTTGAGTTGCCGCCGTTCATCATCACCCTGGCCGGGTTATACCTTGCGCGCGGGTTGTGCTATGTCGTGAGTATCGAGACCATCGCCATCAAGGATCCGACCTACAACGCCATCGCGCATTTTCAGATTCCCATCGCTGACAGCTTCATTTCGACGGGGGCGGCGATTGCCATCGTGGTCGTGATTATTGGTTGGTATGTCTCACGCTACACCAAGTTTGGCCGAACGGTGTTCGCCATCGGCGGCAATGAACAATCGGCGCTGCTGATGGGTCTTCCCGTCGACAGGACGAAGATTCTGATCTACGCCGCGAGTGGATTCTGTTCGGCTCTTGCCGGCGTCGTTTTCACCTTCTACACCTTGTCGGGCTATGCCCTGGACGGCAAAGGAATGGAACTCGACACGATCGCCTCGGTCGTCATTGGCGGCACACTGCTGACCGGTGGTGTCGGAAGTGTCATCGGAACTGTTTTCGGCGTCTTCGTCTACGGCAGCATCCAGGTGCTGATCATGTTTCAGGGAACCCTCAACTCGTGGTGGACCCGAATCGTCATCGGTTTCCTTGTGTTCCTCTTCTGTATTCTGCAGAGGATCTTTGAGTCTCGGAAGAAGCGGCCCGCCGTTGTTTCCACCTCAGTTTCGGAGCCTGTGCCCGCTGAGCCCTGATCACGGAAGTTTCCCGGTGGGCTCGGTCCGCCGGGAAATCACTCTCCCGTTCCGATTTTGTTCGGCAAGGTTTGCGTGACCAAGTTGTAGACAGTGTTGGCAAATTTCCAGAATGCCCACTATTCTATGAGAACAAGCTAACGGTTAAGACCTGTTTAGGGAGGGAACCATGTCAATTCGAACAAGACTCCTCATCCTCGCCGTGTTCACTGGTTTGAGTATTGCGACCGTGACGATTCTTTTCTCTAACGCAATTGGTGCAGTCGTGACGATTGACCACGAAAAAGAACACCTGACCACGCTTGCCGATAGCGTTCGCGATGTTTCGATTGTCGTCAATTCGCTTGACTCAGCAGAGTATCGGAACGTCAATAAGAAGTTGCAAGCGGCGCTGGAGCGTAAGGATCAAGCGTTTGCCGACCTAAGCCAGGTCACAGTTCTTCCGAAGATGAGCGACGACCTTAAGAAGGCCTTCGAGATCATCACTAACATGCGGGCCCTGATGGACGACGATTTGAAGACCCTCAACACCCAGTACGCCGCCATGCAAGCCGACCTGGAAAAATACCTGTTGGAGTCAAACAGCACGACAATTCGCCAATTCTATACGAATGACCGCATCCGAACGAAATTCGACTTGAAGGACGTCTACAAGCGTATCGATGATCTGGTTACTTTGATCAACGGGCTGACAGAAACACTCGCTGGAGTCTCCGATACCATTCAGAGTCAGACTGTCGTCATCAACGAAGAGACCGGCAAGATTCGAGACCAAAGTCTGTTCATGGCCGTGTCGATATCTGGTGCCATTCTTGTCGTCATCGTCTTGATTGCTTTCCTGCTCGGCACTTCGATCTCGCGAAGAGTGAAGACAATGCAGAGCCGCTTGGTGCCGGTAAGCCAAGGCGACTTTTCCCAGGATCTTCCGGTACAGGGCTCTGACGAAGTGGCCGAAATCACCAAGACCGTCAACCACCTTCTGGAATCGCTGAATCGGTTGCTGACCGAGGTCAAAGGCCAGGTGGTGTCGCTGAAGGCCATGGGCGTCGACTTGACATCGCAGACATCCGAAACAACCCAAGCCGTCGAACACATTCAGTCCAACCTTCAGAGTTCCCACTCCCAACTGCTATCGCAAACCGAGGCTGTCGAAGTGAGCGTCGAATCGGCCAAGAAACTCGGGGGCTTCACGGAAAACCTCAGCCACGCGTTCACAACGCAGATGGA
>CAYYUZ010000090.1:0-3148 GCA_964475005.1 uncultured Spirochaetales bacterium | reverse complement strand
CGAGGCCGTCGACGTGTTTCACAAGATTGTGGATCAGACCGGACTCGTGGGTTCCATCGTTCAAGAGGTCCAAACTTCCATGGATGAGCAGAGCCGAGGCGGAACGCTGGTTCTGGAAGGCATTCATCGGCTGCACGAAATCAACGCCGAGGTTGGTCAAGCTGTCGAAGAGATGAAACGGGGCGAAGCGGAAATTCTAGCGCGCATTCAAGAGCTGGCCAGACAGAACGGCGCGGTGAACGCGAACAACGAGGCGGTCAATCAGAAGACCCTAGACATCATAGGCGTCATTCGCCGAACCAACGTTCTCGCCGAGTCCACACGGCAGCAGATTGAAACCCTAGAAGCCGAGACCAACCAGTTTCAGACCCGCTCCCTTGAGGAAGTCCTGGAAGTCGAGGAAGAGGTGGTTTCCGAGGTCGCGCCTAACCCTTGACGCCAATGTCGGCCAGGAATTCACCGTAGTCCTTGTCAACTTTGGCGATGTGCTCGAGAAGCCAGGTAACGACCTTGTCCTGCATGCGGATCATGATGTTCGCTGAAAGCCCTTCCTCCAAGAGAATCCGCTCAATTTCTGCAAACTCTGCGAGGAAGGCATCGTGCAACTGCTTGTGTTGTTCGTAGCGTGGATACTTGTTGGTTCGCATGAGTTTCTGCTCATCGTCAAAATGGAAGACGGTGTATTCACGGATAGCCGCCACTAGGGCGCGAGTATCAGCCTGATCTTCGGGACCAAGCAGGCCGACCAAAAGGGCGTTGATGCGCCTGAAAAGCTCCTTGTGCTCGCCGTCCATGCTCTCGATCCCCACCGATAAGATGTCGTTCCAGTCGATTCCCAGCGAGACCTCGTCCGAGCGTTCTCCAGGGTCACGACCGAGGCGAAAACGGCCAACTTCCGAGGTCAACACCGAATTGTTGTAGCGGTTTTGATTGCCGAAAGCGGACACTCGGAGGGCTACGCGGTTGAGCGACGAGGTCAGGACAGAGACCTCACCGACCTCTGAGATTGCGTCGTTAGAAACGTCGCGAACGTGGTGAACCGCCGTCAAGATTTCCTGGGCGCCAAAGGTGATCTCTTGGCTGGAACTGCTGATGACCTGGCTGGTTTGAATGAGCCGCGATGTCGCATCGAGAATCTCGCCGCCGCCTTCCCCTAGGGCAATCATCGACTCGGCGACTTCACGCATGGCCGAAGCGAACTGCCCGACTTCGTCTTCAAGGAGAATAAACGCTTCTTGGGTCGCCACGCTGTCGGTTTGGGCCTGTCGAATCCAATTCCCGGTTTCCTTGAGCGACTGTCCGATCTTCTGGGCATTGGCGCCCGTACCGACGGCCAATTTGCGAATCTCGGAAGCAACCACGGCGAAACCTCTCCCGGCAATTCCTGCATGGGCCGCCTCGATGCTTGCGTTCATGGCCAATAGATTAGTCCTATCGGATATATCGTTGATCAGGTCGATGAGTCCGAGCATCGCGTCAGCGTTCTCGGCGACCTTTCCAATGACGTTGTTGGTCTTGCGGACACGTTCGCCGCCAGTGTGGGTCAGCTTGACCAGGCTGTTCACCGCACCTAACTTGGACTCCGCGATTCGCGAAACGCTGGTCACCGACGCCATCATCTGTTCTATGGCGGCCCCGGCGCGGCTGACCTGTTGGTCCTGCACCTCAATCTGTTTGGCCAGAGAGGCGATGTTGGCGAGGATTTCCTCAATGGAAGCAGAAGCTCCCGAGATGTCGAGACCAAGCGAACCTAGACCTTTCTGCATCGACTTGACCCTTTGGCCAAGGTCGGCGACCGCCCCGGCCGACTCACGCGCACTTTGGTTGAGACTCAGGGCCAAGGTCTGATTCTTGTGGACCATCTCATCAATGTTCAGAAGCATGGTTTGAAGTTTCTGTAGGAAGTCATTCACGCTTCGGGCCAGATCAGAGCTTTCGTCGTGGCCGGAACTCTGAAGGCGGACAGTCAAGTCGCCTTGACTGTCGGCAAGGTGTCTCAAAGCGTTCGAGGTTGCCCGAATGGGGCGCGACAGGTTTCGGGCCAAGAGAAGTCCCAAAACGATCATGAACGCAATGATGGCGACGCCAATCAAGCTGAAATTGAGGATGTCCTGGTTCAGATTCGAGGCGTTCGCGCTTTCGGCGTCTTTTCGCAACTTCACCAAGGGGTCGCGAAGGGCCTGAATCGCCGCGATGAGTTTCTGGCCAGCGGCATCAAACGACTCCATCACTCGGTCACCGTCGGCCTTGTTTCGTCCATAGGCTCCAACCATAGACGCGCCTGTTGACCAGAAGTCGTCGAGGGCGCCCTCAATCGGTGACAACAGGGCGTCTTGATCGGGAAGAACTCGAACCAAACCAAGGTTCTTCAAGTCATCCTTTGCGGCATCGTAGGCCTTCTTGCCATCAACGTTGACCGAATCTTGGTTGCGTGTCAGGCTGGCGTCTGTCAGAAACTGCCAGACATTCGACGTCTGCAACTCCAAGTCCTGCAAGAGACTACGACTTTGATCGAGGTCGGCGACTTGTTTCTGCTGGTCTCGGTCGCCGAGGCTGTTGCCTATGGTAATGGCGACAAAGAAGCCGACCGTGAGGGCAACCACCCCGAATACCAGAAGAATTTTCGTTCGGATCGTCGCTTTCATAAATAACATCCTCGAAATAGATAGACTCAGTGTAATTTACAAAACCCGTGGTGTCACGGATTTTGGATCAGAGGCGCGTGTTCGAGGCTGCCTGGAATCTTGATAGGCTAGGCGCGCCTCCGCAGAACAACGGGTGCCGTCACGTCGACAATGCTGTTGGTGGGGCAGACGGCCACACAGTCTCCGCAGTTGATGCACAGTTGAGGATCAATTCTGGCCAGGTTGTTGGCCACGGTGATGGCCTGCTGGGGACAAGCCTTCACGCATTTTCCGCAACCGATGCACCCGACGTCGCAGTTCTTCTTGACCACCGGACCCCTTTGGGTGCTTTTGCAGTTGACCAGGAAGTTCTTTTCTTTGGGGACCATGGAAATCAGCTTCTTGGGACACGTCACCACGCACTTTTCACAGGCCTTGCAGTTCTCTTCGAAGATTTTAGCGACCCCATCGACAATAACGATGGCCTGGAAAGGACACGCGGAAACGCAGTCGCCAAAGCCCAA
>CAYYUZ010000089.1:8647-16576 GCA_964475005.1 uncultured Spirochaetales bacterium | reverse complement strand
CTGCCCGATGGCGTCAAACAGGCCTGTCCGAAAGTGGCCCATGCCTTGACCGTCCTTGAAAACTTTCCCGGCGATCTCTCCTGCTCGGTCCATAACCAAGATCCCCAAAATCGCCGCAGTAAGCGCGTCGGCGCCCGCTCCCGCCAAACCGCCGATCAACGAGGCCGTCATGCACCCCGTTCCTGTCACGCGGCCGAGTTCGGCCCTTCCCCCGGTCACCGACCAAACCGCAACTCCGTCGCTAATGAAATCGACTTCGCCCGTGGCTGCGGCGATGCAGTGGCGCGTCTTGGCCAAGGCTAAAACGGCTTCAGTAGCGCCACCGGAGTCGAGGTTGTCGACTCCTTTCTGCGTGGTGGCTAGGCCCACCAGAAACTTGATTTCCGCCAGATTGCCCTTTACGATGGTCGGCTTCACCTCGTCCATGATGCGTTTGGCCGTCTGCTGACGGTAGGGTGTCGCCCCCGCTCCCACAGGATCGAACACAACGGGAATTCCCTTCTGATGGGCGGCCAGTCCGGCTTTGACCATGGCTTCGACTTGGGGCGGATTCAGAGTACCCATGTTGAGAACGAGAGCCGACGCCAGAGCGGTCAGTTGATCAGCCTCTTCGTGGCTGTCGGACATGACTGGCGAAGCACCCAGGCACAGGGTGACGTTGGCGCAGTCGTTGATGGTGACCAGGTTGGTTAGGTGGTGGACCAGCGGGCCCTTGTTTCGTGTTTCCGCCAGCCAGTCGCGGGTCAGGTTCGGTCTTGTCATCGTTCAACTCCTTTTCGAGCAATGAAATAAATGAGAGCGGAGATCAGGGCCGTCGGAATGGTCATACCGATCGGCGACCCCAGGTTCATGAAAACGTCGTAGAGACCCGTGCCCACAGCCCAGGCCACAAAGGCCCAAACGCGGACTGACCTGTGTTCTGTGGGTTTTTTGAAAAGAAAGAAATCGGTCATAACCACGGCATAAAGCGGACAGAAGACGGCTCCCAAGACATAGAGGAAGTTGACATACTGGTCCATGGGGAAGACCAGCGCCACGAGAGTTCCCAGCACCGTGAACACTAGGGCGGCGGGCTTGTCTTTGATTCGTTTGTTCAGAGCCGTGGCCGAAATGCCTGCCGAATAGACGTCGAGAAAGGCCGTCGTCACGGTCGACAGAAGAATCACCACCACGCCGACCGCTCCCAATCCAGCCGTGATCATCAACTGGGTCGGATCGGCTTGGCCAGTCTTGAGCGTTCCCATCAAGCCCGTTGAAAACATCCAGAGGCTTCCTCCTGCGTACCCCAGCGTCGCGGACAAGGTCCCGCCCTTCTGTCCTTTGGCCCTCGAGGTGTAGTCGCCAATAAGCGGCAGCCACGAAACGGGAAGCGACAACACGAGTTCCATCCCCAAAGGAAACGTCATCGGGTCGCCCTTGGGCGGCACGCTGAGGTCAGGTTTGGCCAGCAGCAGTGCGGTGATGACGATCGTCAGAATCAGAAGGAGGACGACGGCCACCAAATTGACAGTCTTGACTCCCCTCCAGCCCGCCAGAACCCAACCCAGAAGGAGAACGCCTAAAACAAGCTTGCCGGCCAATTGGAAATCTTGGAGTCCTAGGCTCTTGGCGACCGTTTCGAGAGCAAGTGCCCCTGTGATGAGCATGACCGCGGTCCAGCCCACCAGTTGGACGATGTTCAAACTGGCGAACACTTTGGGGCCGGCTATCCCAAATGGACGCGCCAAGACGGCCATGGCGTTCTGGCGTTCCTTGGCGCTGATCCACGCGGCGGCCAAAAAAACAAGACCGCCGACAAAATGTCCCGCGAGGTTGGCGACTTGGCCCCAAACGGGACCCAGGGGTGAAAGCAGTCCGCCCGACCAGATTTCGGCGAGCGAGACCGCCGCACCAAACCACAAGGCACCGAGCGCCCACGAGCCCAGCCTGGTTTCAGAGTTTGCGTTCATTCGATCACTCCTGCTTTTTCATAGAGACCGTGAAAATGGTGGATCGGTCCAATTCCCTTGCCGACCGCCAAGCCAAACCGAATCCCCTCGGTCACGTACGCCTTGGCCTGGCGAATGGAATCCTCAAGATTGCCTGTTCTGGCCCAGAGCGCCGCGCATGCCGACGACAGCGAGCACCCGGTCCCGTGGGTGTGTTTGGCGTCCAGCCGTTCGCCCGAAAAGACCACGCTCCCCTGGGCCGTGACCAGAACGTCGGAAGCGCCTTCCGAACGGTGGCCGCCTTTGACAAGCACCGCCCGAGCCCCCATTTGAAGAAGCCGCTTTCCCGCGGTTTCCATTTCGGCGAGGGTACGGATCGTCAAACCGGTCAAGGCCTCGGCCTCAGGGAGGTTGGGGGTCACAAGACCTGCCAAAGGGAGGAGCCGTCGGCTTAGTAGCTCAACCGCCTCGGGTTGCAGCAGGTGGTGGCCGCTCTTAGAAACCATGACAGGATCTACGACAAGAACCTTGGTCGGGTGAGCTTTGAGGAACGATGCGACAGCCTCCAGAATGTCAGGGCGGGAGAGCATGCCGACCTTGACGCCGTCAACGCGAATGTCACTGAAGACCGCCTCGAGTTGCGCCACCACGAACTGGGCCGGAACATCGTGAATAGCGCTCACGCCCTGAGTGTTCTGGGCCGTCAGAGCGGTGATGACGCTCATGCCGTAGGTCCCACACGCTGAAAACGCCTTGAGGTCGGCCTGAATCCCGGCACCGCCGGAACTGTCGCTCCCGGCGATGGTGAGCAGGTTCTTCATGGTTTCTCCAAAGAAACCGGGACAACAGGTAAGGGAAAAGGAATTCTCTGCCTCTTTCCTACGCCGGCATTACCCGGATCAGGTTCATGGGTCAGAGACTTCACCGCGTCTCTCTCTCAGCCGGACTCGTCCAGCTCCCCCAGGGTGTTCAAGCTTCTCCACGAGATTTCTTGTCTCTCGATGAGAATCAAGGAAAACCTAGTGGCAAACGGAATCGGTGTCAAGGGTCAGAGGTCGTAGCCTCCTTGACCGATCCACCGGCCTGTTCCAATATCACGATCAGGGCCGTTGGCTCAGAGGACTGAAATGAAACCATCCCGCCTATGGATTGCCGCCGGTTTGTTCCTGACAGCTTTTTCCGGATTTTCTGATGACGCGGTGCCGCCGCCGAAAACGGACGGACTCCTTTTTTGGGCGCCTGAGCTGGGCTCTCGGCTTTCCTTTGTCATTCCGGACGACGTTTCTTCGAAGCTAGAAAGCTATCCCGAGAGTCGTTTCCTTTTCGAACGGTACAAAACGAAGAACGCCTGGGGGACCTCCCTTCTGACCTGGGGCATTCCCGTTTGGCTGGGTGGAATGGGACTCTATTTGACTTCGATCGAGCTTTCGAAAACCCCGAACCAGTACGACCCCTTCATGTTTGCATCGATCGGAGTAGTTGGCGTAGGACTGATCATGATCGGGACAGGCGCTTGGATGCTTCCTTCGAGCTACAAGGACATGACGGATTCGGTCCAGACTTACAACGATCTGACGTTCAAAAGGCTCACAGAACCGAACTAGGTCCCAAACACGCCGGTACTTAGGTAGCGGTCTCCCCGGTCGCATTGAACCGAGACGATTACGGCACCTGTCAGTTCGCGGTCGAGTTCAAGGGCCGCCCAGAGATTTCCCCCCGAACTGATGCCAATCAGCACGCCTTCGGCGCGAGCGACTTGCCGGGTGGTTTCTTCGGCTTGGACTTGCGGTACGGCCAGGGTCCGATCTAGGCGTTGGGGTTCGAAGATCGCCGGCAAATACGCCTCTGGCCACTTGCGGATGCCCGGAATGTTGGCTCCTTCTGCCGGTACGGCGCCAACGATCTGAATCGCCGGGTTTTTCTCTTTCAAGTACCGTCCCGTCCCCATCAGCGTTCCTGTTGTTCCTGTGCTGGCCACAAAATGGGTGAGCGTTCCCTTGGTTTGCGCCCAGAGCTCAGGACCTGTGGTTTCGTAGTGGGCACGCGGATTGTCGGGGTTGCCAAACTGGTCAAGGATCACCCCTAAACCCAGAGATTCACGCTCCCGAACCAGGTCGATCGACGCCTCCATTCCTCCTTCCTTCGGCGTGAGGACGACTTCGGCTCCGTAGGCTTCCATGGTCAACACGCGCTCCCGGCTCGAGTTTTCGGGCATGACCAGCACCATCTTGTAGCCGAGCACGGCGGCCGCCATGGCCAGCGCAATGCCCGTATTGCCGCTTGTGGCTTCGAGCAGGGTGTCACCGGGTCGGATGCGACCCGACTCTTCGGCGCGCCGGATCATCGAGAGCGCTGGCCTGTCTTTCACGGAACCGGCGGGGTTATTTCCTTCAAGCTTCAATAGAAGCGTGTTTAGACCCGTTCCCATCTTCGTGAGGCGGATGAGCGGAGTCCTCCCGATAACTTCAAGAACCGTAGGGTAGGCAGGCGCGGCAAACCGTTCTATCCAGGCGTCGAGCAGCGCATGGTCGGCACTGGCGAGAGTTGACCTATCGATTCGTGCGGGATCAAACCACTCCACAGCATCGTGCACTGGCGTCGCGCCCAGGTCTCCTTGAAATCGGACAAGCCGACCCTCGAGAACCAGGATGCGTCCCGAGGTTTCGACAGTACCGAAACCGACCCGTTCCCCCACCTCGGCGCGAATTCCAAGCTCCTCGCCGAGCTCCCTGACCAGGGCCTCGACTGAAGTCTCCCCCGATTCCACCTTTCCTCCAGGGAACTCCCACCATCCCGCGAGGGCCTGACCAGGCGAACGGCGTGCCAATAGGAGTTTTCCCGAGCGTTCGATCAGCGCGCAGACGACATGGATCATGGATCCTCCCCCGGCAGTCTAGATCAGGACGGCGAAACGAAAAAGCCTCCCAAGCCCGCCGAGGAGCTTATACTGAGGTGATGCAGCCCAGTTCGAGTCGGGGAATTCCCATGGTTCCCTTGGCGACTTTTCTTTTGGCATCCATCCTTCTCGTGGCGTCCACGGGTCTCTTCCTTGTGGTCGACCGCATCCTCGAGGCGCAGATTCGACAGGCGCTTGTGGAGGAGACGCACCAATGGACGGACTCGGTTGTCGCGTCGTGCGGCAAACTCTTGTGGAATCTTGACGAGAATGGCGTGCAGGCCCTTGGCAACGACGCGGCGAAGAACCCGCTAGTCCTGTCGCTCAAGATCTGGAACGACCGCGGCGAACTCGTGTACAGCAAGACCCAGCCTGGTCCTGTCTTGGTGACGGTCAAAGTTCCGGTCACCTACCAGGGCCGTGTCGCAGGCTTGATCGAACTGTCCTCGTCTGAACGCTTGGTGAGAGCCCGGGTCCAGACTCTGGAAGGCCCTGCCTCCTTTGCCGGTGGCGCGTTCATCCTGCTGGTCGTCATTGTGACTCCCCTGGTCCTCTCTCGAATCCTCCTCAAGCCGATTCTCCTGTTGAGCCGCCAAGTTGAAAACGTCGATGCTGCCGCGTTGCCCGAAGGAGCCCTGGTAACCAGGAGCCGCCTCCGCGAAGTGAAATCCCTGGAACGCGTCCTGGAATCGTTGTCGTCGGCCGTACGCGAGAACGTCCACACTCTCGAAAGCCGCGTTTTGGAACGTACTTCGGCTTTGAACCTCGCGCAGGCCAGATTGGCCCACGCCGAAACCCTGGCCACTCTTGGCCAGGTAACCGCGGGGATTGCCCACGAG
This sequence comes from uncultured Spirochaetales bacterium, assembly GCA_964475005.1. Taxonomy (GTDB): domain Bacteria; phylum Spirochaetota; class Spirochaetia; order JABEVK01; family JABEVK01; genus JAIFLN01. The sequence continues at coordinate 10,913 of CAYYUZ010000089.1, read as the reverse complement.
CTGAACACCCCGCTGGCGGCCATTCTTTCGGCAAATCGGACGCTTCTATCGGAGGTCCTGGACGAGGAAATCAGACTTTTGGCTCAAGGTTGGAACCCTCACCTTGTCGACGATGCCCAAGCCTTTCTTCGCGAAGTCGTCACCCGCGCACGCAACCTGGATTCCAGGCGAATCCCCCAGAAACAAGCCGAGTTGCGAGAGGTCTGGCACAGTTCAGGTCGTGACAGCAATTCCGATTTGTTTGATCTGCTTTCGACGGAAACGTTGTTGCCCATCGGTCAGCTCCTGGTCCTATGGCCGGCTGGGGGCGTGGAAGAGTCCGCGGTCAGGGTGGCCGTGCTTTCGGCCAGGCTCTTGGCCGTGGTGGAAGTAGCCGCCGAAAAGGGGGCAGCCGTCGTGGAATCCCTGAGGGGGCAACTCAGGCAAGGCGCCTTTGAGCCTTCGGATTGGTTCGTGGAGCGGACCTCGTTGGAGCGATGCCTTCTTCTGCACAAGGGTGGTCCCGCCTCGCGGGTGGAGTTGCGATGCCTCATCGACTCGGATGTTTTGCTCCACGGTCCGGAGAGCCTTCTCGGACACGTTTGGCTGAATCTGATCAACAACGCGTATCAAGCGGCCCAGCCCGAGGGCTGGGTGCAGCTGAGAGTACGCCGGGAGTCAGGCTGGGCCGAGGTGCGGTTTGAGGACTCAGGGCCTCCGGTTCCCGCCGAACTGCAACCGCGGCTCTTCGAGCCCTATTTTACGACAAAGTCCACAGGCCTCGGGTTGGGCCTCAGCATCAGCCGGGCTACCCTCGAGGCCCTTGGCGGTCAGCTGTTTTACGAAGACTCCCACGGGAAAGCGTTTGTGGCGCGATGGCCTCAACCCACGAAACCCGATTCCTCTTTCAACGAACCAGAAGAGGAAGGAACACCAGGGTCGCGAGGGTCAACGCTGTAAACGCGGCAAACAGGACGGCTCCGGCGCTGATGTCGAGGAGTCTTTCGGCAAGTTCGTGGTATTCGGTGGTGAACATCCTCACCAGATACTCGATTGCGGTATTGAACAGTTCAGCGACAAAGACCAATCCAATGGCCAGCACAATCAGCGCCCACCCTGTCAGGTCCGGGCGAAGCCAGAAGGCCCCGGCCAACGCGATGCCCGAAAACAGCAGATGGATCTTGAAACTGTTGTCGGTCGTGATTGCGGTACGAAGCCCCGCGAACGCATGACCGAACTTTCGTAGAACTCGAAGAGGAAAACTCATAGTCTCTTTATCGACCTTTCAGAGCCGATTTAAAATCTTGACTTTCCAAAACGACTAGGTTATTCTCGGTTTTTGAGGTGACCATGTTCACGATTTCTGCAAAAGGGGCCTACGGTCTGTACGCGATGATGGAACTGACTCGCACCCAACGGGGCGACTCACTTCAAATTAAAGACATCGCCGAAGCCCGCGACATCCCCCAGCACTATTTGGAGCAACTTCTGGTCACCTTGCGCAAGGCAGGCTTTGTGAAGAGCTTCCGCGGCACCAACGGCGGCTACGCTTTGGCCAAGCCGCCTACGGAGATCTCCGTTCACGACATCCTGACCGCCCTCGAAGGCCCTGTTGAAGTGTTACGCGAGCAAGTACCCCGGGGCGGGCTTGAGTTCTACTGGAGCCGCTTAGAACAGGGTTTCACTGCACAACTCGACCAATCGCTTGAGGACCTCGTGGCCGAGCGCGATTCCCACAAGGAAATTTTCAACTACATGATTTGAGAATGTACTTGAGCACCGAATCCTCTGTGTGGTGCCCGATCACTTCGCTGGCCCTCGTCTTTACTTCTTCGCGCGCATTGCCGACCGCCACGCCATGCCACTCCCGGCCGAACATGCCCAGGTCGTTCAGTTCGTCGCCGAAAACCACAACTTCCTTTCCTTGGTAGCCCAGCATGGCAATGAGAATTTCCAACGCCGTTTCCTTTCGGGCGTCGCGGTTCTGAATCCACAACGCGGCGCCATCGTCTGTGCCGTTCAGAAGTAAGTAGTCGGCCTTGAACCACTCCCCGTAGCGATCCTCAAGATCTTCCTTCAGCGGTTCCAGCCATTCGGGCCGGTCCAACAAGGTCACGCTGATGGTTTTGGCCCCATGGGGAATCTGGACTTCGGCTTCATGCCGCCAGCAGTAGAACTCCTCGGTGCCTTTCAAGTCATGGTACCAGCTCATCACGGGGTTCTGGGGTTTCTCCGAGAGCATGAAATTCTCTTGGCCGTCCCAGAGGTCGAGAAGGGGTGAAAAGCC
>CAYYUZ010000089.1:0-8547 GCA_964475005.1 uncultured Spirochaetales bacterium | reverse complement strand
CAAAGTTCCGTCGAGGTCACTGACGAAGAGAGGGTGGGGCATGGGGTCACTCTAGCATGTTATGATGCGTCCATGAATCCACCAACGCTTCCTGCAAACGGCGACTCGTGACCCTGGTGCTGGGAGGGGTCGGGCTTGCGGTCTTGACTGTTTTGCTCTTCCTGACGCTCGCTGGACCGCGCCGCAAGAACGCCGAAACTCTTGCGCATGATTCCGAGCCAGCGGGGCAAGTTCCCCGGCACTGTCCCCTTTGCGGAAGTCCCCTCGCGCCAGGTGAGCGCGTGCATTCCACGGTTTTCACTTCAACGAACTCCGACAAGATCATGGAGATTTCGGGCTGCCCACACTGTCGGCCCCCGGCGACGCTCCGCCGTGAATGCCCTGTTTGCAAGAAGGAACTTCGTCCTGTTGATGTTGTCACCGCCAGGGTCTTTGAACGAAAAAACCAAACCGGAGCGAAGAAGACCCATGTGCACGTGCTAGGTTGCCCCCGCTGCCGGGCCTAGACCGCCGCGCCTACTGCGGCCCGGTCTAGCCAAGACGACCGCCGTTTTTCTAGTCTTCGAGTAAAAAGTGGTAGGCGCGCCGCACGACTTCGGCGGTGTCTCTGTGGCTGATCAACTTGGAAGCGTCTTCCAATTCGACCCAGATACCGTTCGAAATCTCCGACTTCTGAAGTTTCAGCTTCTTGGTTTTGGCTTTGGCGAGGAAGAAGACAACGGTCTTTTCGACCCCGGCCGAGGGTGAGTAGCGGATGACCTCGCGGAATCCGGCCTTGAACCTGACCTTCAGTCCAGTCTCTTCATCGATTTCGCGGGTAGCTGTCTCCAGCTCGGTTTCCTTGGGCTCGGTGTGGCCCTTGGGGAGACTCCAATGGTTGCCATTTGTGTGTTTCAAGAGGAGGAAGAAAAGGATTCCCGAAACCTTGCGGTAGATGACCGCGCCGCAAGAGAGGGTTCGTGTCAAGACGGGAACCTCAGAGGTAGAGGCAAAGATAAGCAGTGTCGACGGCAACTTTGAGCTGGAACTTCACCTGGGCGTCTACCCGGAATTCGGTACCGGCGCCGTAGTCCTTCCAGCTGGTCTGGCCCGGCAATTTCACCGAGAGCCTTCCGGCTACAACCTTCATCACTTCGATGGTGTTGGTTCCAAATTCGTACTCGCCTGGAGCCATCACCCCTACGGTGGCCCGACCGTCTTCGACGGCCAGCCCGATCGACTTCACGTTTCCTTCGAAATACTCGTTCACTGTGAGCATGGAAACCTCCTCGAAAGGGGAAGGGAAAAGGTACCGGGAACGCAGCAGGGTGAGGCAAGATGACGAGAGCGCCCCGGTGGAAGTGTTCTATCAGAACCGAGGAATGAAGGCAATACAAGTTTTGTAAAAAGGCAAAGGATCTTTTCCTTTTGGTCAATCTGGGTTACATATTGTGTTGTCTCGGTGTTACAGGTTTCAGGAGGATATCAATGAATTCAAAATGGATCTTGTCGGGTTCGGTCCTGGCGTTTTTTCTGATTCTCGCGTCTTGTTCTAGCACTCCGCACGTTCAGAGGGTTGATTCCAAGGCCCAGATCGACCTCAGCGGCCGCTGGAATGACGTGGATTCCCAGCAGGTTGCCCAGGCTATGATTGGCGACGTCACGGCTCGTCCATGGATTTCCGATTTTGTTACCGCTGCTGGGCGGAAGCCTGTCGTCATCGTTGGGGACATCTCGAACCGAAGCGACGAGCACATAGAAACTCTGGTCTTCACCAAGAGTCTGGAACGAGAGCTGATCAATTCCGGCCGGGTGAAGTTCGTCGCCTCGCCCGAAGAGGCTTCCGGTGTACGGGCCGAGCGAGCGTCTCAGCAGACTCAAGCGAGCGCAGCTACGATGAAGAAGCTCGGTCAAGAAACGGGAGCCGACTTTTACTTGAGCGGAGTGATTACTTCGGTGGTCGACGCGGTTGAGGGACAGAAGGTCGTCTTTTACAAAGTCAACCTTGGGCTGATCAACATCGAAACCAACGAGCAAGTTTGGATCGGTGACAAAGAGATTAAGAAGGTCATCGGAAAGAGCGCGGTTAAGTACTAAGAAACGTTACAAGGTTGAAGGGTTTGGACCATGAATAACAACATATTGAAGCTGGGACTCGTGGTCCTTTCCCTGGGCTTGGTGTCCTGCGTGACCAGCACCCGCAATGCGGTGTTCAAGAAGGCCGACAACGCGGTGGAAGCCCGAAACTACGCCCAAGTCGCCCAGACCCTCGACGGCCCCGATTCAAAGAAATACTACAACGACAAAGATCAGGTGTTGAGGTATCTCGACTCGGGAATGCTTTACCATTTTGCCGACATGCCGTCCGAGAGCATCAAGCACCTCGAAACCGCCGAACGGCTCATCGACGAGAACTACACCAAAAGCATCTCGAACGCTGCGGCGTCGTTTCTGATCAATGACTATCAGCTTGTCTATTTTGGAGAAGCCTACGAAGATCTCTACGTCAACGTCTTCAAAGCTATCGACTACATCCGGTTGAACCGGTTTGACGACGCCTACGTCGAAATCCGCCGCGTCAACGAAAAACTGAACCTTCTCGAAGACAAGTACGGGCGCTACGCCAATAGCATGAACTCCTCACCGGACGCCAAAGGCGCGGTGAAGGCCGGGAAGTCCGAGTTCCACAACTCGGCCCTCGCCCGCTATTTAAGCGCCTTGCTCTACCGCGCGACCGGAAAGCCCGACGATGCAAGCATCGATCTCAAGCAACTGCAGTTGGCCTTTTCGTCGCAACCGAATCTCTATGACTTTCCGCCGCCGCCGTTGCCGCAGCCCGCGAATGAGGCCGGCAAGGCCAAGATTGATGTGGTGGCGTTCGCGGGGAAGAGTCCGATTAAGCGGGCCAACAACCTTCGCATCAACACGCTCCAGAACCTCATCGTCGTTTCGATGCAGAAAGAAGATCAGGACGGCCATTTGGCTTTCACCAATCTGGCCCCCATCGGCTTTCCTGGTGTAGAGGGCGGCTACAACTTCAAAGCGGAACTTCCGGAAATGCTGTTGCAGCCTTCCCGGGTTGGTCGGATCCGCGTTCTGGTCGACGGAGTCCCCGCGGGCGATCTGGCTATGATCGAGAAACTCGACTCCATCGCTCTTGAGACACACAAGCTGGCCGAGGTTCCTATCTTTTTCAAAACCGTAACCAGAACAGTGGTCAAGGGCGTGTTGGCGCAGAAAGCCAAGGAGCAGGCCAACCGTGCGGCAGGCGACAACGGAGGCTTTCAGCTGCTGTCCCTTGCCGGAGGCCTCGCCGCCGACTTGCTTGTCGATGCCAGCGAGCAGGCTGACCTGCGCAACGCACGCTTTATTCCCGGTCAAGCTTACGTTGGTGAGTTTACCGTGCCGCCCGGAACTCACGACCTCGTCGTCGAATACTATGCACGAAACGGTGCCTTCCTCTATAGAGAACCCATTGCCCAGAAAGACTTTGCCGCCGGCGGACTCAATCTGGTAGCCTCTTGCGACCTGGAGTAATTGCTAGTCTCCCACGCAGTCTACGAAGTAGCTGATGGTCCCGTTCTCGCCTTTTTCCTCAACAAGACCATGGATGTCTGTCTCAAAGCCCGGGAACTGGGCGTTGAAGTCCCGAGCAAACCTCAGGTAGTTCACGATCGTCTTGTTGAACCGTTCGCCGGGAATCAGAAGCGGAATCCCTGGCGGGTAGGGCGTCAGCAACACGGCCGTCACGCGGCCTTCCAGTTCGTCGATGGGTACTCGGTCGATTTCGCGGTGAGCCATCTTGGCGTAGGCGTCGGCGGGCCTCAACACGGGTTCCATGTCGGAGGTGTACATATAGGTTGTCAAATGGGCCACGTCGTTGGCCCGGTTGATCTCGTGCATCTGTTGACACAGATCTTTGAGTCCAATCCTGTCGTAGCGGGGGTGAGCCGCCACGAATTCGGGCATGACCCGCCAGAGCGGCTGGTTGCGGTCGTAGTCGTCCTTGAACTGCTGAAGTTCGGTGACCATGGTGTTCCAGCGACCCTTGGTGATACCGATTGTGAACATGATGAAGAAGGAGTAGAGTCCTGTCTTTTCCACGACAATGCCGTGTTCCGTCAGATACTTGGTCAAGATCAAGGCGGGAACTCCCCAATCCTGGAACATGCCGTCTACAGTTAAACCGGGAGTGATGACGGTGGCTTTGATCGGGTCCAGCATGTTGAAACCCGTGGCGAGGTTGCCGAACCCATGCCAGGTTTCATTGGCCCTCAGGATCCACGCCTCGCGGCTGCCCGCGCCCTCGTCGGCCAACTCCTCGGGTCCCCAGACCTGAAACCACCAATCCGCGCCCCAGTCGGCATCGACCTTGCGCATGGCACGTCGAAAATCGAGCGCTTCTTTGATGGACTCCTCGACCAAGGCGGGGCCCCCGGGGGCTTCCATCATGGCGGCCGCGACGTCGCAGCTGGCGATGATCGCGTACTGCGGACTGGTGCTTGTGTGCATCAGGAAGGCTTCGTTGAAGATGTCGCGGTCAAGGGTTTGAGTTTCGGAATTCTGGACGAGGATCTGGCTGGCCTGACTCAGGCCGGCCAACATCTTGTGGGTCGATTGGGTCGAGAAGATCATGCTCTGTTTGGGTCGCGGCCTGCCGGCACCAATCGCGTGCATGCCGTGGTAGAACTCATGAAACGCGGCGTGCGGAAGCCAAGCCTCGTCGAAGTGGAGTGTCTCAATCTTGCCGTCGAGAATGGATTTGATGTCCTCCACGTTGTAGAGAACGCCGTCGTAAGTGCTCTGGGTAATGGTCAGGACCCTCGGTTTGCCCTTGGCGTACTTGGCGAAGGGGTGGTTCTTGATCTTCTTTTCGATGTTTTCCCAAAGGAACTCTGACTTGGGAATCGGGCCAATAATTCCATAGTGGTTGCGGGTGGGCATCAGGAAAATAGGAATGGCACCCGTCATCGTGATGGCATGCAGGATGGATTTGTGGCAGTTGCGGTCGACAACGACCACGTCACCGGGGGCCACGGTCGAATGCCAGACGATCTTGTTCGAAGTCGAGGTTCCGTTGGTGACGAAGAAGAGGCTGTCGCACTGAAAGATGCGAGCCGCGTTGCGTTCGCTGGCCGCGACAGGACCTGTATGGTCCAACAACTGCCCAAGCTCTTCCACCGCGTTGCAAACGTCGGCCCTCAGCATGTTTTCGCCGAAGAACTGATGAAACATCTGGCCAACGGGGCTCTTGAGGAACGCGACCCCTCCTGAATGCCCGGGGCAGTGCCACGAATACGAACCGTCGTGGGCGTAGGCCGTCAACGCGCGAAAGAACGGCGGCGGCAAACTGTCAAGGTAGGCTTTCGATTCGCGAATGATGTAGCGCGCAACAAATTCGGGGGTGTCCTCGAACATGTGGATGAACCCGTGCAGTTCTTTGAGGATGGAATTGGGAATGTGGCGGCTGGTTCGGGTCTCCCCGTAAAGAAACAACGGAATGTCCGAGTTGCGGAACCGGATCTCCGCGACAAAGGCTTCCAACTGACGAAGCGCGTCGGGTGCCTGGCCGTCATCGCGAGCGGCGAGTTCCTCGTCGTCAATCGACAGGATGAAACCACCGGCGCGGCTCTGTTGCTGGACAAAACTCGTCAAATCGCCGTAGCTGGTGACCCCTAGAACTTCAACGCCCTCATCTTCAAGGGCTTTCGCCAAAGCACGGATTCCAAGACCGCTGGCGTTCTCCGACCGAAAATCTTCGTCAATGATAATGATGGGAAAATGAAACTTCAAAGCCTTCATGACTCCTTTCGGCAGACTATAGACGACCGCCCCCCCTGCAACAAGGGCAAACACCGAACGCCATTACCACCTTTGCAGTTTCTAAGAATACCCCACGATTCTTCTCATCAATTACTTGTTTCTTTCTTGACACAGCGGGTCTGGATCGAAGACAATTAGAGCGTTCTATGAAACAAGTCGTTGTCCGGTTAATTGTCATTCATTTGATTGTTTTGGTATTGGCCGCGGTTGGGGGAGCGCTCCTGGCCAGCGGTATCGCGGCAGCGTGGTGGTCGGCAGTGACAGGGGCCTTGTGCTTCTCGGTGCCGGTGGTGGTCTTCAGCGGGTTGGTTGTCCGTGCTTCAGCAGGGGACCAAAAACGTTTTTTGGGCCGGTTCATGTTTGCCGAGTTGCTCAAGTGGGCGACCGCGGCTGCCTTTTTGGCGGTTTCCTTTGTGACGAAGAGTTTCAGCCCTCTTCCCTTGCTCGGGGGATTCATCCTCTCGGTCTTGGTTCAAGTGATTTTTCCGATTTTTTTGCGTAAAGAGAGTGAGTCATGAGCGAAGCCCTCGGCCCCATCGATACAAGTCGCCTCGATCCCAACGTCTACATCGGACACCATCTTGAGAATCTGACCTGGCAAATTCCCGGTGCACCCCCGTTCTGGACGCTCAACCTCGACACGATCGCCTTTTCTGTGGGTCTCGGTCTGGTCTTCACAGGATTGTTTTGGCTGGTTTCGCGCAAGGCAACCGCCGGGGTCCCTGGAAAGTGGCAGAACGCCATCGAATGGGTGGTGGAGTTTATCGACAACCAAGTCCACGACTCGTTCCATGCCTCGAGCAAACTTGTCGCGCCTCTGGCCCTCACCATCTTCTGTTGGATCTTCCTGTTCAACCTCATGGACCTTCTTCCGGTTGACTTGGTTCCGTGGATTGCTTCGCTGGTGACCGGGGTTCCCTACATGAACCATTCCCCTGCAATGAGGATCGTTCCCTCGACCGACCTCAACGCCACCATCGCCCTGGCGCTTACCGTCTTCGTGCTTCAATACATCTACAATTTCGTCTACAAAGGTCCCACCAAATTCTTCAAGGAAGTCTTGTTCCACCCGTTTGGAAAGTGGATGGTGCCTTTCAACGTGATCTTTCGGATCATTGAAGACCTTTCAAAGCCCATTTCGTTGAGTCTTCGGCTTTTCGGCAACATGTACGCCGGAGAGCTTCTTTTTATCATCATGGCACTCATTATTCCCCAATTTGCCTCGCTCGATTGGGGTGACCTGAGAGTGCTGGTTTATCCTATTCTGAACTTGGCTTGGTCGATCTTTCACATCCTGATCGTCATCCTCCAAGCCTTCATCTTTATGACCCTCACCGTGGTCTATCTCGCGCTGGCATCTGAAGAACATTAGTCAAGAATTCACAAGGAATTAAGGAAGGAGTTGTTCATGGAAATTGCGAATCTGGTCGCTCAAGTTCAAAGCGCTACCGTCATCGGCGTCGCCATTATCCTCGGTCTGGGAGGCGCCGGCACCGCTATCGGTTTCGGTATCCTCGGCGGACGCCTGATTGAAGGGAGTGCTCGGCAACCCGAATTGGCCAGCCAACTGCAGGTGAAGATGTTCATTGTTGCCGGTCTTTTGGACGCGGTCACGATGATCGGCGTCGGTATGGCCCTGTTCTTCACTTTCGCCAACCCCTTTGTGTCGGCAGTACTCGCCGCCGCTAAGTAATCCCTTCCCTTGAGGTTAAGGTCATGAACATCAATGCGACCCTGATCGTCGAAATGCTCACCTTTCTGGTGTTCGTCTGGTTCACCATGGCGGTGATATGGCCTCCGGTGATCCGCGCCCTTGAAAAGCGTCGGGCGCAAATCGCCGAGGGAATTGCGGCCGCCGATCAGGGCCGGCATGCTCTTGAGACGGCCCAAAAAGAAGGAGACAAACTCCTTGCCGAAGCCCGCGACAAGGCAACAGCCATCCTTCGCCAAGCCGAAGAACGGGCCCAGTCGGTGATTGATCAGTCTGTTGGATTGGGGAAGACCGAGGCCGAAGCCATCGTGGCTGAGGCTCGTCGGGAGCTTGACGTTCAGCTCAAAGCCGCCAAAAAAGAACTGTACACCGAGATCGCCGGTCTGGCTCTCAAGGCTGCCGGGCAGGTCGTCATGGAAGACTTGGACGATGAAAAGCACCACAAGATCGTGGAAAAACTCGTCAAGTCCGGGAGTTGACGTTGACCGTTTCGAAGTCTCTCGCCAAACCGTACGCCAGGGCGCTCTTTGAACTGGCGGCCGACAAAATTGAACGAGGCCTGTGGTTGCATCGCCTCCAGGTCCTCGACAAGGTCTTCCAAGACCCTGTCATTCGAGAGGTCGCCACAAAAGCCCATTCGAACAATGCCATCGCCTGGTTGAAAGAAGTTCTGGGGGATGGCCTCGACAAGCCTTCGTACGCGCTGCTCGCGTTGCTTCTCGAAAACAGAAGGCTGTCTTCCCTCGCCGACATTCGCCTACAGTTCGCCGACCTCATGGTCGAACTTCATGGCTTCGGTGTGCTACGGGTGACCTCGGCCGTTCCCCTTTCAGACGAGGAACGGACCAAATCGCTCGCCTTGTTCGAAGGTTTGTTTCAACAAAAGCTGATCCCCCATTACCGCGTCGACCCGTTGATCCGGGGCGGCATCATGGGTCAGGTCAAAGACTTGGTCTACGATGGGTCCGTGAAGGGCTCGTTGGAAAAATTGAGGGGGTACCTCATTCAATGAGGTGGAGAAAGTTATGCAATTG
>CAYYUZ010000088.1:14591-16876 GCA_964475005.1 uncultured Spirochaetales bacterium | reverse complement strand
CCGAGCTCAAGAAGTACGGCAAACAGAAGCTTGTCCGTATTTTCCAGACCATGGCGACCATCCGCGAATTCGAGACCATGCTGAACCTGGTTAAGACCCAGGGCGGCTACAACGGGGTCGACTACAACCACAAGGGGCCGGCCCACCTTTCCATTGGCCAGGAAGCCAGTTCTACCGGCCAGTCGTTCGCGCTGGGTGTCGAAGACTTCACCTTTGGCAGCCACCGCAGCCACGGCGAGATCATCTCGAAATGTTTCTCGGCCGTCAGCCTGCTTCCCGACGCCGAACTGCTGGGGGTCATGAAGGAATTCTGGAACGGCGAGACCCTCAAAGTCGCCGAAAAAGCCGGCGCAACCTCGACCAAAGAGCTGGCCGACGACTTCGTGCTCTACGGCGCTTTGGCCGAGATTTTCGCCAAGGCACCCGGCTTCCACCGCGGCCTTGGCGGATCCATGCACGCGTTCTTCGCTCCCTTCGGCATGATGCCCAACAACGCCCTGGTCGGCGGCTCGGCCGACATCGCCACGGGCGCCGCCCTCTACAAACGCATCAACGGCAAACCCGGCATCGTCGTGAGCAACGTCGGTGACGCGGCCATGGGTTGCGGACCGGTCTGGGAAGCCATGATGCTCGCCTCGATGGACCAGTACCGCACGCTTTGGGGCAAGGACGCCGGCGGCGCGCCGCCCATCCTTTTCAATTTCTTCAACAACTTTTACGGCATGGGTGGCCAAACCCACGGCGAAACTATGCCCTACCAGGTGCTCGCTCGAGTCGGCGCCGGCGTCAACCCCGACAATATGCACGCCGAGCGCGTCGACGGGTATAATCCCCTCGCTGTTTTGGACGCGGTCGAGCGCAAGAAGAAGATTTTGCTCGCCGGCGAAGGCCCGGTACTCATGGACACTATCACCTACCGCATCAGCGGCCACTCGCCCAGCGACGCCTCCAGCTACCGTACCAAGGAAGAGATTGAACTTTGGGAGAACTCAGACTGCGTTAGGAGTTACGGCGACTACTTGGTCGCCGGCGGCGTGATGACTCAGGCCGAGGTCGACGCGATGCGAACCGGAATCGGCTCCAAGATGAACGCTATCTACAAGCTGTCGATCGACATGGAACTCTCTCCCCGAATCAAGGGCGGGTTCATCGAGACCGTCATGTTTAGCAACACCAAGGCCGAGAAGCTCGACGACCGCCCGGTTGAAATGCTCCTCCCCCTGGGCAGCGACCCCAGAAGTGTCGCCCTTAAAGGCAAGGCCCGTTACGCGCTCGACGCCGACGGCAAGGCCCTGCCCAAGGCCAAGATCTTCGCCTACCGCGACGGCTTGTTTGAGGCCATGCTTCATCGGTTCAGCATCGACCCGACCATGGCGGCTTGGGGCGAGGAAAACCGCGACTGGGGCGGAGCGTTCGCCGTTTACCGCGGCCTAACCGAAGCGCTTCCCTACAAGAGGCTGTTCAACAGCCCCATCAGCGAAGGCGCCATCGTTGGCTCCGGTGTCGGGTACGCTCTTTGCGGCGGCCGCGCCGTGGTCGAGCTGATGTACTGCGACTTTATGGGCCGCGCCGGCGACGAGATCTTCAACCAGATGGCCAAGTGGCAGGCCATGTCGGCCGGCCTTCTCAAGATGCCTCTGGTTCTGAGAGTCGCTGTGGGAGCCAAATATGGGGCCCAGCATTCTCAGGACTGGTCGGCGCTCGTGGCGCACATTCCCGGACTCAAGGCCTACTTTCCCGCGACTCCCACCGACGCGAAGGGAATGTTGAACCTCGCCCTGCGCGGGACCGACCCCGTGGTCTTCTTTGAGAGCCAGGGCCTCTACGACGTCGGCGAGCTGTTCGAAAAGTCGGGTGTTCCCGAAGGCTTCTACGAAACTCCGGAAGGGGAACCCGTCGTGCGCAAGACCGGCAAAGACCTGACCTTGGTGACCCTTGGCGCCACGCTCTACAAGGCCATGGACGCGGCCAAGGTGCTTCAGGACAACTACGGTGTCGATGTGGAAGTCATCGACCTTCGCTTCATCAGCCCCCTCAAGTACGACGTGCTGATCGAGTCTTTGAAGAAGACCGGCAAGCTGGTCCTCGCCAGCGACGCCTGTGAGCGCGGCAGCTACCTGCACACGGTCGCCTCGACGCTCAGCCAGGTGGCCTTCGACTATCTCGACGCTCCCGTCGCCGTGGTCGGCAGCCGCAACTTCATCACTCCGGCCGCCGAAATGGAAGACGTGTTCTTCCCCCAAAAGGAATGGATCATCGACACCATCCACGAACGCCTGGTGCCG
>CAYYUZ010000088.1:0-14491 GCA_964475005.1 uncultured Spirochaetales bacterium | reverse complement strand
GGCGAGGTCAACAACCACGTCCACACCTGTTACAGTTTCAGCCCCTATACGCCGGCGATGGCGGTCTTGAAGGCCTACGAAGCCGGTCTCGACGCCGTCGGTTCGGTGGACCATGATTCCATAGGAGCCGCCCGAGAAACGCTGGAAGCAGGGCAGATCGTCGGAATCGCTACCACTGTCGGGTTTGAGCTTCGGGTGTCGCTGAAAACCACTCCTTTTGAAGCCAAGAAGATCAACTTTCCGGAATGCTTGGGCAAAGCCTACATGGTTCTTCACGGCGTTCCCGAAAACCGCATCGAAGAGGCCGACGCCTTTCTGAAACCTCTCCGCGCCGTGCGTGTGAACCGAACCAAAAAAATGGCCGAGGCGGTGGGAGTCCTTTTCGCCGGCGCGGGGCTTCCCCGTCTGGATTTCGACAAGCATGTCGCCCCGTTGACGCAGCTGGCTGGGGGAGGGGGAGTCACCGAACGCCACCTGTGCGCCGCGGCCGCGCACCTGTTGATCGATCAGGCTGGCCTGAGTCCGGCGCTGATAGCCCTCCTTCAGACGAAGCTGAACCTCATCGTCTCGCCGAAAGTTGCGGCGCTCCTCACCGATGCGGCCAATCCCCACGCCCTGTACGATCTTGTGGGTCTGCTCAAGACCACTCTCCTCGATAAGGTTTTCATCGAACCCGCCGACGAGGAGTGTCTGCCGGTAGCCGACGCTACAGACTTCGCACGCTCCCTGGGGGCGATTCCCGCCTACGCCTACTTAGGGGATGTCGAGGATTCTCCCACCGGCGACAAAAAAGCCGAACACTTTGAAGACGCCTATTTGGATCAGTTGTTCGCCGCGCTGGGAAGTTTTGGCTTCCAGGCCGTAACCTACATGCCGCCCCGCAACTCGCTGGAACAGCTGCTGAGGGTCCAAGACCTTTGCGCCGCCTACGGCCTGATGGAAATCTCGGGAGTCGACATTAACTCCTCTCGACAGAGTTTTCATTGTCCTGAGATCCAGCGCCCCGAATTTGCCCACCTGAACGAAAGCACCTGGGCCCTGATCGCCCACGAGAAGCTGGCCGCCAGAAGACCCGAGCTCGGCCTCTTCCACCCGAAGAATCCTTTGGCCTCGAAAACGCTGTCGGAGCGCCTGGCGGCCTACGCTCGTTCAGGCCGCGCCCTAGACCCAAAGCACCCGACCAAACTTCCAAAACCCAAGGAACTTTCATGAGTGAATTGAATGTCTTGACCATTTCCCCGCGTATTCGAGGAATCGCGGCTTTCTTGGGCCATCGGGTTCAGGTTCGTTTCGAGGCCAGCAACGCGCCCACTTCGTTGACAAGCCAGCAGATCGACACGGCGTTGTCGGCGGCCTTTTCTGGGTCGGCGCTTCCTTCCGTGGTTTCTGTCGAGGGGGCTGGAAAGTTTCACCTTACCGTAACCGCAAGCTCGGTCAGCGCCAACCGAGCCGACGTGATCCGGGGAAAAGTTGCCGTGGTCACCGGCGGCGCCCAGGGGTTTGGGGAGGAGATCACTCGGGGGCTCATTGCCAACGGGGCGTTCGTTGCGGTGGCCGATCTGAATCTGGCCGGGGCACAAAAACTGGCCGGTGAGTTGAATCAGTCGGCTGGAAAGCCCGTGGCGATGGCAGTCGAGGTGAATATTTCACAAGAGGACTCGGTGGCGGCCATGGTCGAAACCGTGGTCGCCGCCGTGGGCGGCATCGACGTGTTTGTGGCCAACGCCGGGGTTCTGAAAGCTAGTCCCGTGGTCGACCAGGACCTCAAGGCGTTCGAGTTCGTCACGGCGGTCAACTATACGGGCTACATGCTCTGCGTCAAACACGCAAGCCGCGTCATGCGGGAGCAGGCCAAAGCCGATCCGCGGGGCTGGACCGACATCATCCAAATCAACAGCAAGTCGGGACTCGAAGGCTCCAACAAGAACGGCAGTTACGCCGGGAGCAAGTTCGGTGGCATCGGCCTGACACAAAGTTTCGCCCTCGAGCTGGTTAGCTACCGGATCAAGGTCAACTCGATCTGTCCTGGCAACTTTTTTGACGGTCCGCTTTGGTCCGACCCGGAGAACGGACTCTTTGCGCAGTACCTGAGGACAGGCAAGGTTCCAGGCGCTAAGACCCTGGCCGAGGTGAAGACGTTCTACGAAGCCAAGGTCCCCATGAACCGCGGCTGCACCGGGCCAGATGTGCTGAAGGCGCTGTTGTACATCGTCGAGCAAGAATATGAGACCGGGCAAGCAGTACCCGTAACGGGTGGACAGGTGATGCTGAATTAGGGAAAAGAATTGGACCGGATCAGAAAGAACGGGAGTTTGGTGATCTTTCCCAGACTTCATTCCCTTTTCTTTTCTCCGGTAAATCCGGAATAGTCCGGTTATCCGGTCGAAGTCTTCAGACAAGGAGCAAGTGATGAAAACAAAAGCGGTACGCCTCTACGGTACTAACGACTTGAGGCTTGAGGAGTTTGAGCTTCCGGCAATCAAGGACGACGAGATCTTGGCCAAGGTGGTGTCGGATTCGATCTGCATGTCGAGCCACAAGCTGGCCCTGCAGGGTGAGAAGCACAAACGGGTGCGCTACGACTTGAAAAAGCAGCCCATCATCGTTGGCCACGAGTTTTGCGGCGAGCTGGTCGAGGTCGGCAAGAAGTGGACGAAGAAGTTCAAAGTCGGCCAGAGGTTCTCCATCCAGCCGGCGCTCAACAAAGACGGAACGCTATGGGCGCCCGGCTACTCCTACGAACACATTGGCGGCGACTCGCAGTACGTGGTCATTCCCGCCGAAGTGATGGAACTCGACTGCCTGCTTCCTTACCACAGCGAAGTCTTCTTCATGGGGTCTCTCTCGGAGCCTGTCAGCTGCATCGTGGGAGCCTTTCACGCCCAGTACCACACCAAGGCAGGCAGCTACGTCCACAGCATGGGCATTGTTGAGGGCGGCACCATGGCCTTGCTGGCGGGTGTCGGTCCCATGGGAATGGGTGCCATCGACTACGCCCTTCACGCAGACCGCCGACCCAGCCGGCTCGTGGTCACCGACATTGATGAGGCCCGCTTGAAACGAGCCGAAAGCATCCTTTCGGTGGCCGAGGCCAAGAAGAACGGTGTCGAGCTGATCTACGTCAACACCAAAGACCTCGCCGATCCCGTGGACTACCTGAAGAAGCTCAACGGAGGCAAGCTGTTCGACGACGTGTTTGTGTTTGCTCCTGTCAAACCTGTGCTCGAATTGGGGGACAGGATTCTGGGGCTTGACGGCTGCCTGAACTTCTTCGCCGGCCCCACCGACACCGCGTTCAACGCCAACCTGAACTTCTACAACGTGCACTACGAGTCACACCACATCGTGGGAACCTCGGGTGGCAACACTGCTGACATGATCGAATCGCTGGAGATGATGACCACGGGAAAACTGCATCCAGAGATGATGATCACTCACGTGGGCGGTCTCAACGCCGTGGCGCACACCACGATCGAGCTCGACAAGATTCCCGGCGGCAAGAAACTCATGTACACCCACAAGAAGCTCGACCTCGTGGCCATCGCCGACTTCGCCGAACGCGGCAAGACCGAACCATTTTACAAAAAACTCGGGGAAATTGTCGCCAAAAACAACATGCTGTGGAGCGGAGAGGCAGAAAAGTATCTGCTGGAGAATGCGCCGAACATTTAGAAAAAAAGAAGGGCACGGGTACAAGGATTCGCAAGATCGATGCAGTTTGAGAAGTTGAATCAGTTGTCGGCGCTCAGACTTGGGGCGCCGAGGAGACAGGGGCCGAACGATCCCGGGCGAATGGGCTGGCGCCCATGTCGCCTTGGAGTTTTGCTTCGCAAAACTCCGGGCATAAGCCGCGTAGCGGCGTTGCCTCGAAGCGGGGCCCCGAGTCTGAGCGCCGACCGACAGTGACGCTTTGACGAGGAGCAACTATGAAACGTCCAGATATTGTCTCTCCGGGCACGTTCGGCACGGTTATCGCCGCCGATGCCCGGCGCATCGAGTTCGATCTCAAGAACGAGTCCATCTTGCACCGCGCGATTCCTGTTGATTTCGTGTTTCTCGGCGACTCCATCACCCATTACTGGGAGCTTGAGGCCTATTTCCACTCCGAAAGCGGCCTCATCCTCAACCGGGGAATCGCCGGCGACGGAGCCGAATTCGCCTTCCGCCGCTTTCACGCCGATGTGATTCAGTTGAAACCCAAGCGGGCCGTGGTGATGATCGGCGTCAACGACACCAAGTTCCGCTCGGTGTTTCCGTCGGCTAGCTCGCCCTTGAACCCGGATCCTGACAAGATCGTTCACACCATCGTCAACAACATTCGGCAAATGGCCCATTTGGCTGGCGACCACGACACTGAAATGGCCGTGTGTTCTATCCTGCCTCTTCATCTGCCACTGAGTTCCCGCTCGGCCGAATGCAACCGTATCATAGCCAGGGTCAACGGGGCGCTCAAGGCCTTCGCCACCAAGCAAGGGTTGCCCTTCGCCGACTACCACAGCCGGTTCGTTCGCGACGACGGACTGACCATGCGCGAGGACCTTTCCGACGACGGTATCCATCCCCACAGCGGAGGCTACGAAATCATGGCCGAGGTGCTGGCCGAGGCTTGGGGCGGGAAGATTCATCGAAGGGGTCTCTAGCCGCAGGCTTTTGTTGCGGGTACCGGAAATCCGGGTTAGCATACTTGCCAACCAGAATTTCCAGGAGGCCTTATGGCAGTTCGCGAGATCATTCAGGTGGAACAGAAAGTTTCGATCCTCAAGGGAATTCCCCTGAGCCTGCAGCATCTGTTCGCCATGTTCGGGGCGTCGGTCCTCGTTCCCATTCTTTTCAACAGTTTCGCCGGTAAAACCGTGGTCGATCCTTCCCTCGTTCTTCTGATGAACGGAATCGGAACCCTGATCTACATCTTCGTCACCAAGGGCAAAGCCCCAGCCTTCCTCGGTTCCAGTTTCGCTTTCCTGGCTCCCACGGCCGCCGTGATTGCGGCTGCCGTTGCCGCAGGCCAGGATTCGTCGCTGGGCTTCGCCCACGCCGTCGGCGGTTTCGTTGTCGCTGGCCTTGCCTTCGTCATCGTGTCTCTGATTATCCGCTTCGCGGGAAGGGGCTGGATTTCGGTGGTCCTTCCGGCCGCTGCGATGGGGCCCATCGTGGCCCTCATCGGACTGGAACTCTCTCCTGTCGCCGTCGGCATGGCCTTCTACAAAGACGCAAGCATGGCCAGCGGCGTTATCCTTCCGATCAACGCCTGGATTTCGCTGTTTACTTTGGCCGTGGTGGTGATAGGTTCGATCGTGTTCCGCAAGCTCTTCGCTGCCCTTCCTGTTCTGATTGGGCTGATTGCCGGCTACGTTTTGGCGTGTATCATCAATGTGTGGGTTCCAGGAACTGTCAGTTTTGGTACCCTGGGCTCGGCTCAGCTGTTCGCGATTCCTAAGATGGTCTTGCCCGTCTTTGACTGGCCGTCGATTGTGGTCATCCTCCCCGCTGCGCTTGTCGTGATGTCCGAACACATAGGCCACCTGTTTGTGACGGGCAATATTGTCGAGCGCGACCTGTTGAAGGTCCCCGGACTCCACAACTCGATGCTGGGCGACGGGCTGTCGACCATGATCTCGGGATTGACGGGTTCGTGTCCGACCACAACCTACGGCGAGAATATGGGAGTCATGGCCATCACCAAGGTGTACTCGGTTTGGGTCATCGGTGGGGCCGCTGTGATTTCGATCGTGATCGCGTTCTTTGGTCACTTGAGCGCGGCGATCAGCTCGATTCCGACCCCTGTAATCGGGGGAATCAGCATGATGCTCTACGGCGTGATCGCGGCGTCGGGCCTGCGCATGCTCATCGAGGCCAAGGTCGACTATTCCAAATCCAAGAACCTGATGATCTCGGCCATTGTCTTTGTAGTGGGGATCTCGGGTGTTCCTGTGAATATTGGGGGAACCCAGTTGAAGGGGATGGTGCTGGCGACCGTCGTTGGTATGTTGATAAGCCTAGTATTCTTCATCTTCGACAAACTTGGCTGGACCGCAGAACCAGACGTGCCGGCGGACAAAGCCGCCGGCCTCTGAGGCTCGGATCTCGGGTTTTTGGCGTCGGCTCAAGGAAGCTCCGGTCCTCAGCGTACTTCCAGTACGCTTCTGGGCGTCGCTCCCTTTCGCCTTAGCCAAAAACCCGGTCTCCGTCGCCTAGTTCTACGTGGACTTCGCTTCGCTTGTCGGCGGGTTTGAATCTGGGCTTGGGGCTGGCTTCGGCATTGGCGTCTAGTTTGCCGTGGACATCGCTTCGCTTGTCGGCGGGGTCTTTTTTTTGATGCCAGGATGACAGGTTGACGTTATAATCTCGCCATGCCCCGCCAAAGCGTTCCAACTATGGTCAAACGTTCCGTGTCAACTTTGCGTCGTGTGTGGGCGAGTCTGCGCGCTGTGGCTTTTGTCACTTACAAGGAGTGGGCGGCCTACCGGTCGCATATGCTGCTGAGCCTGCTGGTGGGGCCGGCTTTCTTCTTGGCCCAGTCTTTCATCTGGCGGGCGGTTTTCACGGGCCACCAAACCCTGGGAGGCTTCGACCTGCACGCCATGCTGGCTTACTACGGCGTTTCCACCATCATCTACTACATCACCATGGATTTCGCCGACTGGAATCTGCAGATGCACATCCGCATGGGGAGCTTTCTGACGTTCATGCTCCGTCCGATGTCCCACCGCTGGTTCGCCTTCTCCCAAAAGGTCGGCCACCGGATCCTAGGGTTCCTTTTTGAGTTCATCCCGGTCTGGTGCATCCTGGCTCTGGGGTTCGGCATTGTGTTGCTGCCTGTCCATTGGGGCTGGGCCTTGCTCTCCATCCTGTTGGGTTTCGTGATGATGTTCCTGCTCAACTATACTGTCGGCATGCTGGCCTTCTGGCTTGTACGGACCGATGGCATCCGCTCTCTGTTCGCCCTAGTGCGAGATCTGCTGGCAGGCACTTTTCTGCCGCTGAGTTTTTTTCCTCTGGGCGTCCAACAGGTGCTGTTCTTTCTGCCCTTCCAGTTCACCGCCTACGTTCCGGTGCGGGTGTTCCTGGGGAGTTATGAAATGGCTGGCCTCCACCTGGATATTCCTGTGATTGTGGGCATTCAAGCCGTGGCCGTGGCCGTGATGGGACTGGTAAGCGAGCTGGTCTGGCGGTTGGGTGCCCGCCGATTCACGGGGGTGGGGGTATGAAGACCAATTGGGGCCGAATTTGGGGATTGGCCTTCCGCAACTCTTTGGCCGATAGGGCGGCCTACCGCGGCGATTTTTTTCTTGGCTTCCTGGTCACAGTCCTGTTCGAAATGGTGACACCGCTGGTGACCGTTCTGATGTACAAGACAAGCTCCGGCACTGGCTTTCCCGGCTGGTCCATGCCCGAAGCGCTGCTGATCCAAGCCATCTTTCTAGTCAGCCGGGGCATCGCCTTCCCTTTCTTTTTCGCCCTGGTCTGGACTGTGCACCAGCTGGTGCGCGAAGGCAATTTCGAGCTGGTGCTGCTGAAACCTCGCTCGGCCCTCTTGGTCTGTATGACCAAGTCGATCAATATCCAGGCCTTCGGGCGCCTGCTCGGCGGTGTTGTTCTACTGGTCTGGGTCCTCGGGCAGTTGCCCCCGCCGTCGGCCCTGCAGTACGTGGTCTTCGCGGCCTTGTTGACGCTCTCGCTGCTGGTCCTCTTCGGCTTCGCCCTGCTGATGGCAGCCACCTTGTTCGTGTGGGTAGGTAACAGCCGGCTGGCCGAATTGGCCGAAGCCCTTTTTCTGTTCGGGCAATATCCCTCAAGCATCTTTTCCGGAGGCTTCCAGCTGATCATCACCCTGATCGTGCCGGTCGCGATGATCGCCGCTTTCCCCGCCCAGGCACTGCTCGGCAAGGACCTGCCGCTGCTCCTGCCAGCCGTTCCCGTCTGTTTCGTCTTTTTCACCCTTAGCCTGCTATTCTGGCGGCACATGATCCGCCGCTATGCCGGTGCGGGAGGCTGAGGATCATGGAGTCGCCAATGAACGAACAAGCCCTGATCCACGTCAAAGATCTGCGCCGCGAATACAAGACCTTCCATCGAGGTAGCAGTTTCAGAGAAATTTTTGCTAGCATTTTCCGCCGCGACATGACCGTGGTTCACGCTCTGAAAGGCCTGGATTTTGATATCCAAGCGGGCGAGTTGGTGGGGTTCCTAGGACCCAACGGTGCGGGCAAGTCCACCACCATCAAGATCCTGACCGGCGTACTCTTCCCCAGCGGCGGCGAGGTGCGGATCATGGGTCTGGTACCCTGGAAGGACCGCAAGAAGTACGTGGCCCACATCGGCGCCGTCTTCGGCCAGAAGTCGCAATTGATTTGGGACATCCCACCGCTGGATTCCTTCATCATGAACCAGGCCCTCTACGGGCTTCCCCGCAAGGAATTCAAGGAAACCCTGGACCACCTTGCCGGTATGCTGCAGGTCCGCGAGATCATGACCAAACCGACCCGAAACCTGTCGCTGGGCGAGCGCATGAAGTGCGAATTCATCATGGCCATGCTGCACAGACCGAGCATAGTTTTCCTCGACGAGCCCACCATCGGGCTCGACGTCATCGCGAAGGAAACCATCCGTTCCTTCATTCTTGAAATGAACAGGGCCGGTGTCACCTTCATCTTGACCACCCACGACCTTGCCGACATTGAGTTCCTGGCCCGCCGGGTGATGGTGGTTAACCACGGCGAGCTTGTCTTCGACGGGAGCCTGGAAGCCCTCAAGGTGCTCTTTGGCGAGCGGCGGCTCATCCGTGTGCAGACTGAACGCGACATCCTGCCGCTCAGCCTTCCGGGTCTTCGCGAAGTCAGCCGGCGCGGCCCGGCGGACGTCAGCTGGGAACTGGATTTGGGGAAAAGCAGCCTTGAGGATTTTCTGCGCCTCATCGGCAAACATGGTGGCGTCAAGGACATGAGTCTCGGGGAAGTCCCCATCGAAAATATCATCCGCGAAGTCTACGAAAAGGAGCATTGAAATGGACTACAGCAAAGGCAGCATCGAGCAGTCGGCCCAGGACGCCCGCTTCGATGCCAAAAAACTGGCCCGCTTGGCCGACTACTACGCCGATCTGGTGGCCTTCGGCCGGGTGCAGGGGGCCGGGTTTCTCATGGCCCGCGGCGGCAAGATCTTCGCCAACCAATGCCTGGGGCGCCTAAGCAACCAACCTGGCCGTGAAGAAGAAAACCTTAAACCAGATTCCATCAAGCGAGTGGCCTCGGTTTCCAAGGTCTTCGCCGCCGCCGCCATTATGCAGCTGGTGGAAGACGGCCGGCTCTGGCTGGAACAGCCTGTGGCCACTATCATCCCAGAGTTCAACACCGACATGCACAAGGGCATCAACCTCTGGCACCTGCTCACCCATACCTCGGGACTGCCGGCCGACGGGGGCTATTTTTCGGACCCTTACCCGATAGACCGTTATTCTCTGATGCAAACGCCGGACTGGCTGAAGAAGGCCGTGCTCTGCGGTCCCCTGCAGAACAAGCCCGGGGCAAACTGGAACTACAGCACCGTCGCGTTCGCCGTCTTGGGCGAGGTGGTGGCCCGCGTCAGCGGCCAGACCTACGGACAGTATCTTGAGGACAACATCTTTCACGTCCTGGGCATGGACCGTTCCTTTTTGGAAGTCCCGGCCACCTTGCACAAGGAGGTCGTCATCAACGCCGAATGGGAACCCCATGCCTTGCGCCGCAAGGCCGACCCGGCTCTGCCGCCCAACGCCGGCGGCGGAGTCTATTCCACCATGTCGGACCTGAATCGCTTCGCGCAGGCCTTCCTGAACAAGGGCGAATTCGGCGGGCACCGCATCCTGTCCAAGAAAACTGTGGAGGAAATGACCCGCAACCAGCTCTCGGGTGTTCCCAGCTACCACTGGGGCAAGAACTGCACGGACTACCGTCATGGTTTGGGCTGGGGATTCTACGCCGACGGCCCGACCGTCGGCCCGGCCACCTACAACCACGAAGGCTGGGGCTGGTGTTCCCTCTTCATCGATCCGGTGGAGGACTTCGTATTCATTTCGTTTGCGGCCGATTCCGGGGATTGGGATCCCGTGGTCATGGTCAATCCGCGGACCATCGCCTTTTCGGGTTTGCTTTGACGGTCGGTCAGCAGCCCGCCTTTTTCGCGGCGCTGACCTTGTTTCAGAGAGGTTTCATCGTCCGAAGAAATCTGCAAGGACCGGAGCGAGAATTGAGGGATCGACATCGTGAGATTGGCCCTCGAGAGTACGATGGGTAGAGTTTGACAGCACCCGACTTAACGCCGTTGCAGCACTATGGGTTTCAGAATTCTAGTCCTGAAATCATTTCCACGAAGTCCTCTTGTAGCGCATCAAATAGTGAAGAACTGG
Source organism: uncultured Spirochaetales bacterium (assembly GCA_964475005.1). Classification (GTDB taxonomy): domain Bacteria; phylum Spirochaetota; class Spirochaetia; order JABEVK01; family JABEVK01; genus JAIFLN01. The sequence continues at coordinate 4,110 of CAYYUZ010000088.1, read as the reverse complement.
TAAAGAAGGTGTATTGAATCGTTCCGAATGGGCCGGACGCGAGAAAAGTAAGCAGTGTAAAGGGAACTCCGCTCCCTGTTGCAAGGTAGGTTACTAGCTCGCCCTCCGTTCCATTGATTTTGCATTTTCTTATATTTACGATCTTTGCATTCGGATCGATATTATTCGCGTTCTTGATTACTATGTTTTCCATAGAGTTCAACGGAACTTCGATTCCATCGTAGATTGCCATTCCAAAGGCATTCTTGGCCTTATTCTGAAATCCAAATTCTGCAGCTTCACTAAATGGTTTGGACCGTTCCCAAAGTGATGGATTGTAGTTAATGACGTATTTTTTTGTGGGGCTTGTCAGAGATTCTGACTGAGAAGCGCTCTTCACGAGTACCATCTGATCGTCCAAATCAGCAGGTCGGATCTGCTCATACTCCCAAGTCTTGTCATCGTGCAGGATGATCTTGGCTCCCTGGTAGTCAGCTATCAAGTCTCCACCGAAGAGGTTGCCTACCACTGAAGTAGAAGTGAGAACGAAAATGGATAGTTTCAAGATTTTCTCCTATTAATTCCAAAGTAAACCTAACCGCAACTCCCCCACTCTAGTCCCATTTCCTGCTTGGAGCAATAAACCACGATTCGGCCAAGAACACCGCTCCTCTGCGATCCTCAGCGACCTCGGCGGTTCAAGTTCTTAAGACCAAGAAAATCGAACCGCCTGCTTCGCTCAAGGGCGCAGAGGAACGCGGAGGAAGTAGAGACAGGATGACAGGATGGACAGGACGAGATCGTCGGGGAATGAGGGACTCACGCAAAGACGCGAAGGGGTGGCATTTGGGGTAATGACGCCGTGGGTAACCTGAAGGCTGGCGAAGCCAGGGTGTCAGGTTCACTCACATTTTGGATGGTCTTTCCTGATTCCTATTCTTCCTTCGAATCAGGGCAAGAGCAATTCCGGTCACAGTGATCCCAAAGCAGAGGAACAAGAATATGATCGACCCAATCCAGTCGTTGCGCTCATAGAGCGGTCGATTGACCGTTGGATCATTTCTATTGTATATCAGGTCAACTGAGTCTCCGACTCGCAATTTTGAGAACTCGGACTCGCTGACTTTCGAAGATCGTTGCTGCTGTCCAAAGAAATCTGTCCTTGCAAAACTTTTCCCGTCAATCACGAAAACATAATCGTATGAGAAGAAGACTCCTGCCCGTCCCGAATATTGGTTTAGGTGGGTAATTTTACCCTTTGTTGTCGTGGAATCAAAGTTAAGATTGAAGTCATAGAAAAGTTTATTTAGTCCGGTTCCGACGACCATCAGTGAGAGTAGCGATAGAACGAAATAGCCTGCGATAACACCAATGATCGAGTAGTCTCGCACAGCGCGGATGCTATTGGAGATCGCGACTGCTCGCCGCAATTTGGCTTCGGACTTACCCGGTTGCATGTCCTTCCCCCCCCCCCAGGTTGAGACCACTCAATTGTGGATCGCATTTGAGATCACACCAGAGCCTCCCGGCAGCACCCGGACGGTTCCCAATAGCAAGATAGGCCAGGCCACCTTCTGCCCCTACCACCGAATACCGGCAACTCAACCACTCTAGTCCCGTTTCGTCCTTCGAGCAACAAACCCCAATTCGGCCAAGAACACCGCTCCTCTGCGATCCTCAGCGACCTCGGCGGTTCCCTCCTTCTTTGATCTACTTGTCCAAGTGCAGAGTGCCCCTTCCTCGGTCTTATCCGGTAAATCCGGCCCCTCCGGCTATCCGGTCTCTCTCCTCCGAATCTTGTCAATCCTGAAAATCCTGCCATCCTGTCGCATCTCTCCCCAAGCGGCCGTGCTCTTTCATGGTAAAATCCAGCATGCTTGAGAGCGATTTCTCGCTGTACCTCACCCATAGTGTGGAAGATGAAGATTGGCAGATGGTGTGCACCGACGCGGGTTCTTACAAAGGCCTTCCGGGCAGTTCGTATCCACCACACCTCGAGCAGCATCCTGCCGGTTTTCGCACGGTGGCCGAGGGACGGCGACTCAACGAGTACCAGATGGTCTATCTTCTCGACGGCCAGGGAACTCTCGAAGTCGACGGGAAGCATTTCTCGGTAAGGGGAGGGAGCCTTTTCCTCCTTTTCCCCGAAGTTCCTCACGCTTACAGGCCCGACCCCACGACCGGCTGGACGGAATGCTGGGTCGGATTCAAAGGACCACACGTCGACGCTTTGCTGGCCTCCGGCATTCTGAACCCCAGCCGTCCGCTGTTTCACCCGGGCTACCAAGCCAGTCTCGTGGCCGGTTTCCAGTCGATCTTTCAACAGGTGAAGGAGCAAGCGCCGCTTTACCAGTTTCGGGCCTGCGCCGAGGTGCTGCGCCTTCTGGCCGAGACGCTTAGTCTCGAAAGGCTGTCGGCTCAGCAAACCAGGGCCCAAGAAATCGTCGAAAAAGCCAAGGCGTTCATCGAGGCAAGCATTCCTACAGTCTTCAACCTCGAAAAGCTTGGTTCCGAAGTCCACCTTTCGCAGGTTCAGCTTAACGAGGTGTTCAAGGCTTACACGGGGATGACACCCTATCAGTATTGCCTTCACGCCAAAATCAACCGGGCGAAGGAAATCCTCTCCACCGGCGAAAGTTCGGTGAAGGAGATCGCCTGGAGGGTGGGGTTCGACGACCCGTACTACTTTTCGCGTCTGTTCAAGAAGAAGACGGGTTCCCGGCCTTCCGAGTGGACCTCGTCGGGCACTACGGCTACCCAAAACTAGTCTTGTCCCTAAAGTTTCTTCAATGGGGATTTCAACAGGATTTTCAGGATTCTGGAGAGATCAACATGATCGGAAACAAGACTTCAAAGCATTGAACAGCATTCCAATCTATTTCTTGGTCTTGCAAATCCGCTCCAGCGTGAAGCGGTGGGCTTTCTTTCTTAGGAAATCTTGGTCAAAAAAAAAGCCGCCGGAGAGGGCCCCGGCGGCGGAATCTCTAGAGGATTCCCGGATCAGAACATTGCGGCGAACTTCTCGATGTTGTCCTTGTTGTAGACAAACGGAACGCCCATGACGCTTTCGCCACCAGCGCCGATCTTGATGTTGCCCATGCGGCCAGCCTTGACGCTTTCGCCAGCGGCACCCTTGATGGTGCCCTTCACCAAGGCGTAGGCGATCTGTGTCGCGCTGTAGCCCAGGTCGATGGGATTCCACAAAGCCATCTGGACACAGACTCCAGACAGGATGTAGGCCTTCATTTCCGAAGGGAGTCCCAGGCCGGTCAGTTGAATCTTGCCGGTCAGGTTGTTGTCTTGAATGGCCTTGGCGGTCGCGGCGACACCGACCGTCGTGGGGCTGATGATGCCCTTGAGGTTGGGGTAGGTCTTGAACAGGCCGAGAGCTTCCCGGTAGGACTTGTCCGAAGAGTCGTCGCCGTAGACCACGGCGTCAAGCTTCAAGCCAGCGTACTTCGGGTCCTTGAGGGTCTTCTTCATGACTTCAATCCAGGCGTTCTGGTTAGTCGCTTGGCTGGTGGCGGAAAGCACCGCAATTTCACCCTTGCCTCCGATCAATTCGGAGATGAGCTGAACCTGCTGCGAGCCAATGAGCTCGGTCGCCGAGGGGACCAAGTTGACCTGGCGTCCGCCAGCGGAAACACCTGAGTCAAAGGAGACGACCTTGATTCCGGCCTTCATGGCCTTCTTCAGGACGGGAACCAGCGCGTCGGCATCGTTGGCCGAAATCGCAATGGCGCTGACCTTTTGGGCAATCAGCGAGTCGACGATTTCAATTTGACCTTCGGCGGTTGCCTGGCTCGGACCCTGGTAAAGGATCTCGACGTTGCCGAGTTCCTTGGCGGCTTCCTGGGCTCCGTCGCGAGCGGCCTCGAAGAAGCCGTTACCCAAGCTCTTGACCAGCACGGCGATCTTGACCTTGCCGGTATCGGCACCGAAGGCCGTGCCGCTCAGAACGGCGGCGAGGACCAGCAGAATGGCAGTGACTTTCCAGTGTTTCATTGAACACCTCCTCATAACGATGAGGTCATCGTAGAGCCACCTCAAAGAACGCGGTAGCACACAATTCTACGATCTCGGTACGGTATTCTACGGAAGCCTGTTTCAAAACTACTGCGGCGCATTCTG
>CAYYUZ010000087.1:0-17040 GCA_964475005.1 uncultured Spirochaetales bacterium | reverse complement strand
TCGAGATTACCGAATCGTAGTAGGTGTTCAGATGCCCAGTCAATGCGTGCTGACGGCTGTCGTCGGCCTTGACCTTCTGCGACTCGAACGACTCTGTGCCCCCGGCCGACCCGGTGTGCTCGTTGTGATTTCCTACATGAGAAGCGACGTGCTGAACAGTCTCTCCCGTTTCGGTGAGGGTGACGATGACGGCTTCCCTGTGATCGATCCAGAGTCCGGTTCCGTGTTTCATGAGAAGCTCCTTTTGACCAGTTTGATACAGAGGCTGGGACGATGAAGCAGATTCATGAGTTAGTCGTCCTTGCAGAAGCCTACTTGCCTCACATCACGGAGACTTGATTTCGATGTTTCGCGGCCTGGCCGAATCATTCATCGGCAGCGTCAGGATCAAGACACCGCTCGACAGTTCGGCGCCGATCTTCTCGAGGTCGATCGAACCGTCGACCGAGTAGGTCTTCTGGAAATCCCCCCGGCGCCGCTCTCGGACCAGCCAGGTGCCCTTCGTGGCCTCCTCTTGCCGTTTTCCGACCACGGTCAGTTCTTGCCCCTCGACCCTGATTTCCAGATCGGCCTGCGAGACTCCCGGCATTTCTAGCCGAACCGTCACCTTACCTTCGGTTTCAAGAACATGGGACGCCGGAGTAATGGTCCTTCGGCGTTCTTCGGTCTTAACAATGTCGCTCATGATTTTCTTCCTTTATTTGACGACCACGGCAATCTGACGGGGTTTGTGCTCGGCCTTCTTTGAGATGGTAATCTTGAGAACTCCCTCGTGGAACTCTGCCGCGACCTTGTCAGGGTCGACCGAATTTGGCAGCGAAACGGAACGCTGGAAGTTTCCGGTCCACGTTTCGTCACGGTAGAGCCGGTCCTTATCCTTTTCGCCTTTCGCGGGGGCTTTCTTCTCTCCCTTCAAGGTCAAGACATTAGCGGTGATCGAAAGTTGGAGGTCCTTCCGGTCCAGCCCCGGAATATCGGCCCAGACCGTGCAGTCCTCCGCAGTTTCGGCAACGTCGATGGCTGGAGAGTCACTGCGGTCAAGAAGGCCTGTCGTCTCGGGAAAGCCCTGCCAACCGAACAATCGATTCCAGTCCTCCTGAAACCGATCCGAAAAATCTAGAGCGTCAAGCTCGTTGGGGGCGTCCGGATAGGAAACCCTCTTCCATTTCAGAATAGCCATGGTTCACCTCGTTCTTTGAACTAAACATATATACATTTCTTAATTATGAGAAGTTATTCTGTTTTATTTTCCTCCATTCTCCTGTATCTTTTTCCCGTGGAACAAGCCCGCTCGGGCAAGGAGTTCTTGTGGACAGCACGACCCTCAGTATTGCGGCCGCCATCTTCGTGGTCGTAGTTTTCTTTTTCTCAGGGATTCAGATTGTCAGGCCTACGATGCGAGGGCTGACTGAGCGGCTGGGAAAGTACCATCGGTACGCCGAACCGGGTTTCCACTGGATTATTCCCGTGGTCGACAAGATGTTCCAAATTAACATCACCGAGATCATGGTCAACGCGGAACCCCAGGAGATCATCACCAGCGACAAGCTGAACGCCAGCGTCGACGCCCAGGTTTACTTCAAGGTTCGAAGCGACGAGCAGAACGTGAAGAACTCCCAATACAACGTCTTCGACTACAAATATCAAATCGTGAACCTGGCCCGAACCACCCTCCGTAACATCATAGGAACGATGACCCTGAAATCCGCTAACAGCGAACGAAGCATGATCAATCAGGAACTCCACAAGACGCTCCTGGAAGAGACCGCCCACTGGGGCATCGACATCGTGCGCACCGAACTCAAGGAGATCGATCCGCCCAAGGACGTCCAGGAAACGATGAACCGGGTCGTCAAGGCCGAGAACGAGAAGGTGGCTGCTATTGACTTCGCCACGGCGACCGAGACGATGGCCGACGGAGCGAGGAGGGCGGAGATCAAGCACGCCGAGGGCATCAGGCAAGCCACCATCCTCAAGGCCGAGGGAGAGGCCCAGGCCATCAAACTGGTCAACGAAGCCGCCGACAAGTACTTCGTTGGAAATGCCCAACTCCTACGCAGACTGATCGCCGTCGAAACCTCGCTAGCGGCCAACGCCAAGATTGTGGTGCCCTCGGGTACCGAATTGGTCAACATCATCGGAGATCTCGCCGGAATTCTTCCGCTGAAAAGACCCGAGACGCCCAAGACATGACAAGAACGAACAGATGACAGGAGGATGTTGAGATGACAAGGAAAAAAGTACCCTTAATGAAGCGCGTGAGAATGGCGCTGCTTTCGGCAACAAAGGGAATCAAGAAGATGGTTGGCGCGGCCAAGGAAAAGGTCGACATCGACGCCCACTTTTCCCTCCTGGCACTAAAGTGGGATCGCATCAGCAAAGGGATGGTGAAACTTGACCCGACCTTCAGGGGAATCTTCGACCGGGGAGCCTTGACGCTCACCGTCCGGGCCGAGAGTTCGCTCGAAAAGGGAGACTTGGTCGAAACCGAACACGTCCAGTATCGCGTTGAAGAGCTGCGGCCGGACCTCGTTCAACTTCCTCTGGAAATCGAACACGTGACCCATATGATTCCCTGCCGAGTCGCCGTTGTGGCGAGAATTTAGCGGCTTCGAATGAGCCTCAAGGTCAACAAGCGCGAATTGACAGAAGTGAAGGTTCGACGGCTGTCTGCCGGGTCTATCCTCAAGATCTGCCTCTTCGTCATCATTCCAAGTTCGGCGATTGGCCTTCTGTTCGGGCTGTTCGCTCTGTTGGGTTTTGATACGGTGAGGTGGGGTTACTACCCGGTTTTGGGAGTCAATGGCCTCCTGCTTGGGGTAGCGCTCGGTCTGGTGGGCGGCCTCACCGTCGCCCTCGCAAACTTTCTCTTGATCTGGATGGGCATGGCGGTGGGTTCTCGATTCAAAGCCACAAAGATTCAGTTTCAGAGTGCCGGTGTTGCGGGAATTCCGGAACGCTGATGGTGGCACAAAACAAGACGAAGATCGTGTGCACCATCGGTCTGGCCTCCGCTTCGCCCGAGATCATGCTGCAGATGCTCCAGGCGGGAATGAATATTGCCCGCCTCAACTTCGCTCACGGAGATTTTCCCTGGCACGCCGCTGCGATCGACAACCTTCGCAGCTCCGCGGTCGCGGCGGGAAAGCAGTTGACGATCATGGCCGACCTTCCTGGACCGAAGATCAGGATCGGGAAATTAGCGGAAGAACCCATCAAGCTCCAGCGCGGTGACAGCTTCCTGTTGACCACCGAGGAAGTCCTGGGCGATCGGAGTCACGCCTTCGTTAACTTCGCGGGCCTTCCTGATGTCGTCAAAGCGGGTGATGTCATTTTCGTCAATGACGGCATCATTCAGCTACAGGTGGTCAAGGTCAGGGGGAGGGATGTGGAAAACATTGTCCTCGTCGGGGGAGAGTTGCGCTCGCACAAAGGGCTCAACCTTCCGGGAATTCCCTTGGGACTTTCCGCTTTCACCGATCGAGACCGGGAGTGCCTGAAGTTCGCTGTGGGAAAAGGCGTGGACGCAATCAGCCAGTCCTTCGTCGAGACGCGGGCCGATATCGACGCCGTGCGGAGTGCTGCGGCCGAACTGGGAAGCCATCCGTTCATTATCGCCAAGATCGAACGGGCGGGGGCCCTTGAGCGAATCGACGAAATCCTTGCGGCTGCCGACGGGGTTATGGTCGCCCGCGGCGACTTGGGCGTCGAGACTGCCCTGGAGAGCATTGCCATCGTCCAGAAGAACCTGATCGAAAGGGCCAACCTCTTCGGGAAGCCAGTGATTACGGCCACACAGTTGCTGGAATCCATGGTGGACCACCTGCGGCCCACCCGCGCCGAATCCACAGATGTGGCCAACGCCATCCTCGACGGCACAGACTGTGTGATGCTTTCCGAGGAGTCGGCGATGGGGAAGTACCCTGTTGAGTCCACTCTCATGCTCGCCAGCATCGCCGCCGCGATCGAACCGCACCGCGGCCCATCGCGGGTTCAGAATGAGTCGTTTGCCTTCGAGAAGGACTCTGATCAAGTCGCCGACGTCCTCTCTCACACAATCCACGGCATGGTTGTCAGAATTGCTCCGGTCGAGGTCATCATTCCCACAGTCTCGGGAAACTCGGCGCGGTTGGTCGCCCGATTCAAGTTGCCGGTTTGGATCGCCGGCGTCAGCCCCGATGAGGCGACGTGCGCGGGGTTGCAATTTTCGTACGGTGTGGCCCCGGTCCACCTTGCGCAGCCGCCCGAAAGCTGGAACGAATTCGCCAGTGACCGGTCACGAAGGGAAGGGTTGGGCCCGGGACCGACTGTGCTCATGGAAGTTCCCTCCGATGCCAAGGCTCGGGCGAATCCGCGCATCGAAATCCTTGCCCAGGCAGTCCCCTCGACGGATTGACGGGAAAGCTTTTACACCGATTACCTTGCCTTCCGCTGTAGAATGAGTATGTTATAAGTATAAGGAGGCCAAATGGAAAACGGCAATGCTTGGTGTTTTGACCCGTCATTCTTTTCGGTTAGCCCCCCAGGTTATTTTACATAACCGCCCACACTAAATTGGCATCGGGGCGTAGAGCCTGCAAAACGATTGACGCAAGATTGTGAGCCGCCTGAAACTAGGCGGCTCTTTTTTTGAGCCGGGAAAACCTCGGAAGAGGTTCCTAACATATCTAAAAACCGATGTCTTAATTAATTAATTGTTGCTTTCCCAACATAATGTGTCTACCTTTGGTTTGGAAGCAGAATCGTCTCTTCCCCTATTCTAGGAGGCACTATGGAAAAGCTCATCGATGACCACCACCACGTGATGGACACGACGCTTTCGGGATCGCTCTTTTTCGACGGTGTACATCCGGGCGTCAAAACTGCCACAGAATCCTTCATGCTGCACATGCCTGATTTTTTTCGATACGCCTATTTTGAGGGCATCAAGCAGGATACCCAGGTCAAGGTGCGCGGACTTGTCCGTGAGTCAAGGGTCAAGGGTGAACATTCGGTCATACACGCAAGAGAGCTCTCCATTGGAAACAAAACCTTCCACGTTGTGAGCGGTTCACCGCACCATGATTGTCACCTGAGAAGTCTCGAGAGTGCCGTGCATCCCCTCTGTCCCTACCACATCAAGAGCCTCGAAGGAGCTGCCCATCCCAGTGTGAGCCTTTTCTAGGGCTTGAAGATGAGTCTCGAAGACGACTTGGCAAGTATCAAAAAGGACTACCCCTTCAACCTCTGGCGGAAACTTTGCAACAAGCGTATGCCCCAATATTCTGAGGGCAACTGCCACGAAGCCGAGACAATATTGAACGACCTGACCTATGGCTTGATGCTGCTTGGCTTGGGGGCAGCCGAAAGTGCCAAGGTTGGCCTTTTTGAGGTGGCTGTCAAAGCCTTCAACAGACTGAATGAAGAGACCGACCGGTTTTTGATTGAGACCGTTGAGCGGGTCGAGCTTTTCCGGCTGTTTGACCGGATTGCCGCCGCGGTCGGACTCGACACCAAAAAATACGGCGGCGGACAGGGAATTGCCTCTGAATGGCGGGCTTGGTAAGGCCGTCTAATTAAAGATTTCGTTAGTATTAATGGAAAAATAGCAGTACGTTGAGGGCATGAACGTTGCCCCGATCACCGTGAACCGAGGGTCGATCACCTCTGTCCGCGGAAGCGTTGTCGAGGTCAGGTTCGAACAACGCCTGCCTTCGATCTACTCGGTTTTGAAGACAGGAACTCCCCCAGCCATCATTGAGGTTCTCGAACATCGGGACGCTTTCCACGTTCGAGGAATCTCGTTGACACCAACCCAAGGCTTGGCGCGCGGCATGCTTGTCGACGATGCCGGGACTCCCTTGAGGGCTCCGACCGGGCCGGGGGTTCTTTCTCGAATGGTGGATGTCTTCGGCCGCGTCATCGACGGGGGCCCAGAATTGGCTGACGTGGTGTGGGCCCCCATCCACCAAGAACCTCCGCCCCTAGTAGGGCGGGTCACAAAATCAGAAATCTTTGAGACAGGAATCAAGGTCATCGACGTCTTGATGCCCCTGGAGCGCGGAGGCAAGGCCGGTCTGTTTGGCGGCGCCGGGGTGGGCAAAACCGTGCTCCTAACAGAGATGATCCACAACATGATGGGGCACCATGACGGTGTCAGTTTGTTTTGCGGGATCGGTGAAAGGTGCCGCGAGGGCGAGGAACTCTACCGCGAGATGAAAGAGGCGGGCGTCTTGTCGAACATGGTCATGGTCTACGGCCAAATGAATGAACCCCCTGGCAGCCGTTTCCGCGTCGGTCTCACCGCGCTCACCATCGCCGAGTACTATCGTGACACCGAACATCGAGACGTCCTGCTTCTCATCGACAACATCTTTCGATTCATTCAAGCCGGGATGGAAGTGTCGGGCCTGATGGGACAGATGCCGTCGAGGCTTGGGTACCAACCGACCATGGGTACCGAGTTGTCCAGTCTGGAAGAAAGAATTGCCAACACCGAGAACGGGGCCATCACCTCGATTCAGGCGGTCTACGTGCCGGCCGATGATTTCACCGACCCTGCGGCGGTTCATACGTTTTCACACCTTTCCGCGTCCATCGTTCTTTCTCGAAAGAGAGCCGGCGAAGGCCTGTATCCCGCCATCGATCCGCTTCAGTCGAGTTCAAAAATGGCCACCGCAGCCACCGTCGGTGAACGGCACTACCGGCTCGCGCAGTCGATCAGGAAGACCCTGGCTCAATACGATGGACTGAAGGATATCATCGCCATGTTGGGTCTTGAGCAATTGTCGCCCGAGGACCGCAATACGGTGGCCCGTGCCCGGCGCCTCGAACGGTTCCTGACCCAACCGTTCTTCGCCACCGAACGGTTCAGCGGAATGGGTGGGAAACTCGTGAGCCTCGCCGACTCCCTGGATGGTTGCGAACGGATTTTGAACGACGAGTTCAAAGATTCCCCGGAAAGTGCGCTTTACATGATCGGCAAGATTGACGAGGTCAAAGTTCCAGGGGTTCATCATGACGCTTAAGATCCTTCTGCCGTTCCGGGTCTTTTCAGAAACAACAGCTGTTTCCCGGGTCGTTGTCGAAACCCTCGAAGGATCGTTTGGATTTCTCCCCAATCGCCTCGACTGTGTCGCCGCCTTGGTGCCGGGGATTTTCACCTACCAATGTGAGGGTTGCGACGAGATCGTTCTAGCGGTGGACGAAGGGGTCCTCGTCAAAATCGGCGCTGAGATTCTGGTGTCGGTGCGAAACGTCATCGAAGGAAAGGATCTGTCGAGGTTGCGTGAGGCGGTTGGCCTGCAATTCTTGGAAGTTGACCAGGAAGAACGCAGCGTCCGTGATGTGATGGCGAAAATGGAGAGCGGGTTCCTTCACCGGCTCGGAGAGTTCAAACGTGGGTAAGAAGAAAGAACCTCCTACTTTCGCTGATAAAATCGGACCTAAAGCGGATCGGAAACTGAAGGCAGAGAACAACTCCTCACGGGTTGTCTGGTCGGGTTTAGGGATGATGGGCATGGTGGGATGGTCAGTCGTCGTTCCCACCCTTCTGGGCGCCGCCCTGGGTCTTTGGCTCGATGGCTTGTTTCCCCCAAGCCATTCGTGGATGTTGGCGCTCCTGGTCGCAGGCCTGGTGCTGGGATGTGTGAACGCGGGGTATTGGGTCGCCAAGGAAGACCGCGACATGCATAACGATCCGGAGGATGATGATGAATGAGGTTCTTTTTCTCATCATCGCCTTCGCGGAAGGCTTTCTCATCGGAACCTTCTTCTTCGGCAGCCTCTGGTGGACAACCAGAAGAGCCCTCGGGTCCTCGCGCCCGGTCATCATCTTGCTGGGGGGCTTTCTGATCAGGACCGTAGTCGTCCTTGTCGGGTTGTGGTTGGCCGCTCAAGGACGGTGGACAAATCTTGTCGCCTTCCTTCTAGCGTTCATTGCCGCTCGGATGGTCGTGGTTCGGTGGAGTAGGTCATGCACCTAACTCCTGATCAAATCGTCTATTGGCAATCTGGGTTCTTCAAACTCAACGCCACCATCGTTTTCACCTGGGCTTTGATGCTGGTGTTGACACTAGGTGCCTTCCTGACGACCCGAAAACTTTCTACCGATTCCAAGCGCTCCAAGGGACAGAATCTTCTGGAAATCGCTGTAACGGGAATCGAGACGCAGATCAAGGAAGTCGGACTTGGGGAACCCCGAAGGTACCTGTCCTTCCTCGGCACGCTTTTTCTTTTTGTCGCCTCGGCGTGTTTGGCGACCTTGATTCCCGGTTTCGAGCCTCCCACGGCGTCACTTTCGACCACGACCGCTCTGGCGGTCTGTGTTCTTGTCGCTGTTCCTTTGTTTGGCATCCTCAAACAGGGTCTGTGGGGCTACTTGAAGACCTACGTCGAACCGACGCCCTTCATGCTCCCCTTTAATGTCATCAGCGAGCTTTCGCGAACTCTCGCTCTCGCGATCCGTCTTTTCGGAAACATGATGAGCGGCACCATGATCCTGGCGATTTTACTCACGATTGCTCCGTTTCTGTTTCCCGTTGTGCTGGAGGTGTTGGGGTTGCTGACGGGCATGGTCCAGGCCTACATCTTCAGCATCTTGGCAGCTGTGTACATCGCCGCCGCCACCCGAGCCGGCCAGTCAAAAAGAAAAGCCAAGACAAATTAAGGAGCCAAACATGGACAGCACTACTTGGATCGCCGTTGTGTCGATCATCATCGCGGGTCTCACGACGGGTTTCGGGACTATGGGCCCAGCCCTGGCCGAAGGGAGGGCCGTCGCCCAGTCTCTCAGTTCTCTCGCCCAGCAACCTGATGCTGCGCCGACGATCACCAGGACTCTCTTTGTTGGGCTCGCGATGATCGAATCGACGGCAATTTACTGTTTCGTGATCTCGATGATTCTCATCTTCGCCAATCCTTTTTGGAACCAAGCACTTTCCAACGTCGCGGGAAAGTAGCCCATGCTCATCGATTGGTTCACGGTCGGCGCCCAGGTCATCAACTTTCTTGTTCTCGTGTTTCTCCTTCACCAATTTCTCTATAAGCCTGTTCTGAAGGCCATCGCTGTTCGGGAAAAGAAGATCTCAGACGAACTTTCCGAGGCGGCGGCGACAAAGGAAGCTGCCCAGAAAGACAAGATCGACTTCGAAAAGAAAAACCGTGACTTTGACCGCAACCGAGCGGCCCTGCTGACCCAAGCCCAAGTCGACGCCAGCAACGAAAAGGGGAAGTTGCTCTCAGAAGCCCATCAGGCAGCCGACCTTGTGGCAACCCAGAGGGACCTAGCCATGAAGAAGGACGAGAGGAATCAGTTTGCGGAGATAGGTCGGCGCACCAGGCAGGAGGTTTTCGCCGTGGCCCGCAAGGCCTTGGCCGACCTCGCCGACGTTGCCTTGGAAGACGCTATGGTGGTGGCTTTCTCGGCCAAACTCAAGGTCTTGGAACCGGCGGACAGAGAAATGATGGCCAAAGCGCTTCAGGATTCGGGCCGACAGGCTGTCGTCAGAACGGCAACCAATCTTCCTTCGAAGTCCCGAGACGCCCTAACGACAGTCATCGAGGCTTCGTTTGGCACGGACCTGAAACTGGCCTTCCAGACGACGCCCGAAATTTTGGGCGGGATTGAACTGAGCGCTGGCGGTCAAAAAGTTTCCTGGAGCCTAGAGGGGTACCTTTCGGCCCTGGAAACCTCGATTGAAAAGGGCCAAACCGTTGAGGCCGATCACGGTGTCTGAAAGCCTTCAGACGACGATGGATTCCTCGTTCGAAGCGCTCAGGCTCGGACGAGAGGCAATGGACTTCCAGATGACGGCCCTCGAAGTCGGAACGGTGACCGAGGTGGCTACTGGCATAGCCAAGGTTTCTGGGCTTCCCAACGTCGGTTTCGAAGAACTGATTGAGTTCCCCGGTGGAATTCTGGGGATCGCCTTCAACCTTGACGAGGCCGAGGTCGGTGTCCTCTTGCTGGGAGACTTTGCCCAACTCCGCGCAGGCGACCAAGTGTTCCGGACTGGGCGGGTGATGGACACCCCCGTCGGTGAAGCCCTCCTGGGCCGGGTGATCGATCCCCTGGGTCGGCCGCTGGACGGTGGCGGACCTGTGAACGCGCAGGGGCGTTTGCCGATAGAGCGGCCTGCGGCCCCCATTATGGACCGGTTGCCAGTGACGGTTCCGCTTCAAACCGGATTGAAGGTGATCGACGCGCTGATCCCGATCGGCCGCGGCCAGCGAGAGCTGATTCTAGGTGACCGCCAAACAGGCAAGAGCGCCATTGCCGTAAGCATCATCCTCAACCAAGCCGACCAGGATGTCCTGTGCGTCTACTGCGCCATTGGACAAAGAGCGTCCGCTGTGGCCAAGACAGTGGCCGTACTCAAGGCCCGTGGAGCCCTGGCTTACACCGTTGTGGTCGTCAGCGAGGGCAACGATCCCCCGGGACTGGCCTACATTGCCCCTTACGTGGCTACGAGCATTGCTGAGCATTTCATGGAGGCCGGCCGGGACGTTTTGATTGTCTACGATGATCTGACTCAGCACGCCCGCTCGTACAGGGAACTTTCTCTTCTTTTGCGTCGGCCTCCGGGACGGGAAGCCTTTCCAGGCGACATCTTTTACATCCACTCGCGGCTTCTTGAGCGTTCGACACATCTGATTGAAGAGCGCGGCGGAGGGTCGCTGACGGCGCTACCAGTCATCGAAACCGAAGCTCAAGACATCTCGGCCTACATTCCAACCAACCTAATCTCGATCACCGACGGTCAAATCTACCTGTCGCCGACCCTGTTCGAACTTGGCATCCTTCCCGCAATTGATGTCGTGAAATCGGTCTCCCGCGTGGGTGGACGAGCCCAGCGGCCGGCCTACGGAAACCTCGCCGGCGACCTCAAGCTGGCCTATTCCCAATTTGAGGAACTTGAATCGTTTGCCCGTTTCGGAGCGCGGCTTGACGAAGCAACCAGAAAGGTCATCGACCATGGACGGCGAATTCGGGCCTGCCTGAAACAGGCAGAGTACGCCTCGGTTTCGGTCCCCTCACAGTTCATTCTGTTGGTCGCTTTGACCTTGGGCCTCTTTGACGCCGTGCCTTTGGAACAGATGACCCTGGCAGAAGGGGCCGTCCAAGCTGCGGCCGGAAACCTGACAAGAGAGGTTCTAGCCCGATTCGAGACCCAACCGAAACTCAGTGATGCCGATCGCAAGGTCCTGGTTGACCTCGCACGGGCGGCCCTGACCCCCTTCCTGCCCAAGAAGGACCCATGAGTACAAATCCCTCAAGCCTGACCAAGAAAATCGACGGCGCCAAGGACCTTCAGGCCGTTGTCCGCTCCATGAAAGCCTTAGCCGCCTCAAGCATCAGCCAGTACGAGCGCTCGGTCCTGGCACTGAAAGACTATGATCGAACCGTGGAGCTTGGCCTGGGCGCCTGCTTCCGGGCCTTGACTTTGGAAACCATCGCCACCTCGCCGGTCGGACAAATTCCCTTGGCAGGGGCCGTTGTTTTTGGTTCCGATCAAGGCCTCGTGGGCCAATTCAACGATCTGATCGCCGACTACGCTGTCGACCAGATCAAGGCCGAGGGCCGCCCTTTCCGCGTCTGGGCGATTGGCGAACGAGTTCAGGGCCGATTGGCCGATGCGGGGCTCAAACCTGCGGGCTTGTTCAACGTGCCGGGATCGGTCGCTGGTATCACGGCTCTCGTCGGTCAGATTCTGATCGAAACCGAACCGGTCCTCGGCCAGGGACAAATGGGGGAACTCCACCTTTACTACAACCGCACCACGATCGGCGCGGCGTACGAGCCGACAGCACAAAGGCTGCTGCCCTTGGATGACCGTTGGCGTCAAAGTTTGGAGGCTCTCCCTTGGCCGACCAAGGCTCCGGCCGAGGTCCTGGGAAACCGGATCAACACCCTCAAGGCGTTCGTCAGAGGGTATCTTTTCATTTCCTTGTTTCGGGCCTGTGCTGAGTCGCTGGCCAGCGAAAACGCGAGCCGGTTGGCAGCAATGGAACGTGCGGACCACAACATCGATGAACTTCTGGCGACCCTGGGCACCAGCTATCACCGGCTGAGGCAAGGGGGAATCGACGAAGAACTTTTTGACGTCGTGTCTGGTTTTGAAGCGCTCGGATGAACCAGTCGCCGAATCAGGAGCACCTTGACGGCGTCGTTGATCCCCAGGCAGGCGACCAAGGAGTACCCGAAGATCCCCCCGGTCAGTTCCCAGGGGAGGGGAGGGAGCCCCGGTATCCTGATCAGCGTGAGAGCGGTGCCGACAAGGGCATTGGCGGTTAAAGCGGCGACAAGAGTGCCGCTTGGGAACGAAGACCAAAACCACCGCCGCTCCCGAGCCGAGACTACTGAGAACACGGCGAAATAGAGCAAGGCCAAGAAGCTGAAGGTGGAAAGCAGCCCCTCGTGCGACCCCAGGGCGAAGCGTTCCCAGCCCCACCAAAGAAGCAGCAGGGTTTCGGCCACCATGATCAGGCCTAACACCACCGAAACCGTCACGAACCCTCCGATCTCCCAGGTCTCAGGCTTCACCGAAGGTCGGACTCTGTCGGTCGCCAGGGCGACCTTGGCGAAGTCGGTGAGGAAGACCAAGAGGAGCATGGCGAAGGAGGAGACCACGAACCGGCCGGTGACCACGAAGGCGATCGCGACCACGGCTGCTTTGAGGATAGTCCGGCTGATCTTATTGATGACCCAGGTCAGAATCCGCTGGTAGATTGCCCGACCTTGCTCGACCAGGATGACGATGCGAGCCAGGCCTGGCTCGGTGAGGACGACGCTCGCGGCGCCCTTGGCAATGTCGGCCGCCGTGTCCACCGCGATGCCGACTTCGGCCTGCCTCAGCGCGGGGGCGTCGTTGACGCCGTCTCCGGTCATGCCGACGACGTGCCCCGCCTGTTGAAGGCCCTTCACCACCAGGTATTTGTCTTCGGGAAAGACCTCGGCAAACCCATCGATGTCGGCCCAGGGGTCGGCAACGGTGGCCGCAGCAAGAGTTGCCCGCAGTTCAGCCGCCGGCCTGATGTGCGGCAGCCCCACCTCGGCGGCGATGTGTTGGGCCACGGGCAGGGCGTCGCCGGTCAGCATCTTCACCGCTATGCCCAGACCGCGCAGTTTGGTGATGAGGACCGAGGCGTCAGCTCGGGGCGGATCGCACAGGGTGACCAGCCCCAGGAACTCGGGCGGGGCGTCTTCGAGACCTCGGGCCACCGCCAACGTCCGATTTCCTTTCAGGGCGGCCTCGTCCACGTGCGACTCAAGCTCGGCAATCTGCGGCGCTCCCAAGGCACACATTTGGGCAATGGTCCTCACCGCTCCCTTCATCGCCCGCCACCGTTGACCAAACCGATCCACAACCGCCTCGGTGTGCCGGGTGTCGGCGTTAAACGGGGCGAATACCGCGTCGCGGGGAAGCTCGGGAAGTCCGCGTGCCCTGGCTTCCTCAAGAAAGGCGCGATCAAGCGGGTCCTGGTTGGATTCTTGCGAAGCAACGGCACCGGCGAACAGCACGTCGGCTTCACTGGCGGTCTTCCAGGGGATCACAGAGGTCACAGCCAGGCGGTTCAGGGTAATCGTGCCCGTTTTGTCGACGCAGAGAGTATCCATCGTTGCGGCGTCCTCGGCGGCGCTCAACCGCGTGACGATCACCCCCAACTTGGCCAGTTCCTTCGAACCGAGCGCTGTGCTCACCGTGAAGATGACCGGAAGCGCCAGCGGAACGGCGCTCATCATGAGAATGAGCATAAGCGGCAGCATTTCCAGAAGTGACGTGCCGCGGAAAAGGGAGAGCACCACCACAACGGTCACCAGCGCCCCGACGATGACGATCAACCGCCGCACAACCTTGGCGACGACCGCTTCGAAGTGCCTCGCCGGACGGGCCTTTTGCACAAGCTCGGCGGTACGGCCGAATTGGGTCCTCGTTCCGGTCAGAACGACCTTGGCGTTTCCTTCCCCGGTTCTCACCACCGAGCCCGACCTCAGGACGTCGCCCGGTGCCTTGTCGGCTTGTGCGGACTCCCCGGTCAAGGCCGATTCATCGACGCCCAGCGCCCCGTCTAGCAGCGTGGCGTCAGCCGGAACGATATCGCCTGTGCGCACCCTGAGCACATCCCCTGGCACGAGGTCCCGAGCCGGGATAAGAGTCCAAAGGGAGTCACGCAAGACCCGGGCCGACAGCTGGAGCTGTTTTCGCAGAGCTTCGACCACTTTGAAGGCCCGTTGCTCCTGAAGGTAGCTCAACAGCGCGTTGGTCACCAGCAACGCTCCCACCAGAGCCAGTTCAGAGTACTTTCCGAGGAAGGCGGACAGGAGCAGGATCAACTCAAGCATCCAGGCCGAAGGTCCCCAGAATTTTCCAAGAAACCGAACCACAGGGGCGTCCCGTTCCGCCGGGACCTCGTTGGCTCCATACTCTTTGCGCCGCTGTTCTACTTCGGCAAGGCTCAGTCCCGTTTCTAGCATCCTGAACCTCTTTGCCGCTAAGAAGATCGGGTTAGTAACCTATGATCGGATCTTTGCCAATCCAGGTGTCGCTGGTCAGTTGGTCAACCATCCATTGGGCCAAGTCGGCCCGCGTCATCGTTGCCTTGAGTCCTTTTCCATCAACCGAGGCTCGAACACCTTGTCGTACAGGTTTGTTCAGCAGCCTTCCCGGACAAACGTTTACATAGTCAAGACCCGATTCGGTCAGAATTTTCTGTCCTCGTTCCTTGTCATCGAAAACATTTCGGAGGATCGTCCAGCGAGCAAGCTTGAATATCGGATTGCTGTAGCGAGCCGTGGATCCAGCTCCCCACGCTGAAAGGTTAATGATCCGTTTGACGCCGTGTTTTTTCATCCCAGCAACTAGGTTTCTCATCAGAGTCTCCTGGGCGTCAGACTTTTCAAGGCTTCTCGGTCCAAAGGCAACAAGCACAGCATCTTTGCCTTCCACCATTTTAACGATCGTTTCCTGGTCCTCAATCTCAGCCTTGACGATGTCCAACCGGACATTCTTCATCCCCACCTTCTCCGGGTTGCGAACAAGGGCTGTTACCTTGTGGTCTGCTCCCAGCAGCAGGGCAAGAATCTCCTGCCCTGTCGCTCCGGTGGCACCGATCAACAAAACATTCATAAAATACCTCTCATGATTTAATTATACAGTACTACTGATTAGGGTCAAAAACAACCGAACCCCATGAAATGGCTCGGCTGTGAAGAATCGCCTTCCGGCGCGACCCGCCTTCTGTTGTCAGCTCAAGACTTCAAGCTCTCTCACGTTGAAGGAATAGTCGTTGTGGGAAGCGAAATTGAGAACGAAGAATTTGTTCTCCGATATTCCCTGTTTTCTCATGAAAGTGTGCCACTGCCGGTTCATTTCGTCTTCCTGGAGCTCCGCTTTGGACAACTCTTGTCGTTTGAGAACGAGCGACTCGACAACGGCGTTGGCTTTTTCCCGCTTGTCGAAGGCGGCGAGCTCAAGCAAATCCGGGCAAAATTCATCCCGGTATGAAACGATGTAGACGGCCATGGCTTCCTCTTCAAGCTCGAAAGATACTGCTCCGCCTGTCGTTTTCAAAACAGGTTCCTCTCCATCCTTGATTGGCAGGGCCAGGGCCAAGCGGCTTTTCCGTTCCCGGAAGCGCAATTAAATCTTCATTTATTTCATCTCTTTTAATTAAACAGACCTAGACATCTGCACACATGCCCCGTACACTGCTCTTTCAGCCACCGGCTGGCAAAGGAAACTCCCTTGACCCTATTCCGCAGAGAACGCTCGTTCCCGCTGGCTCTGGCCCTCCTGTTCCTCGGCCCGTTTCTCCTTTCAGGAACCCCGCCAACGGGTGCCGGCCCGGACGGGCTTGAAAACGCGGCGCTGCCAGTCACCTGGGCCCCTCCGGCCCGGCCGTGGGTCATCCCTGTGAAGCACTACATATTCCAGTACCTTATTTCCCTGTGCGCCGCCACAGGAGTGCCGCTTGAGGTGGGCCTCGGTTTGGTCGTGTCGGAATCAGACGGAAAACCCTGGGCCACTCACCGAAACCGGAACGGCACCTGGGACAGAGGGCTGCTTCAGCACAATTCCGACAGCCATGCCGATATGGTTCGCCTTTACAACAACGGCAGGGAATTCGACCCCTACGATGTCCCGGCGAACCTCAGTATCGCCTTGGCCTATTTGGCAGACCTCCACAAGGTTGCAGGAACCTGGGGCGGGGCGGTTATTCTCTTCAGCGCCGGACCAAACTACCGGGGGGCCGCACCTGCCGCTTCCGTGGCGGAAGCCAAGAACATCGTTTCCGGTTCGTTCCTTTTCGAGTAGGAACCAAGTTTCAAGTCTGCCATGCCCGCACGCAAGCCTTCCTCACTTCTTCTGCGCCAAGAAGGATCAGCGGAAACAGCGGGAGCAGGGCCAGGTCAGACCAGCCTAAGGGAACCAGTCCAAACACAGATTGCAAGAAAGGCACTTCAATCAGGACAGTGAGGACGACAAGCTCGGTGAGGATGCCCCAAAGAACCACCCGGTTCGACGTCAGGCCCACGCGGAAAATTGACGCCCGATCGGTACGGCAGGCCAGCACATTTCCCACCTGGCAGGCGACAATTCCCGCCAGCGCCATCGTCGTCGCGGCTTGATAGACCGGCCCCGAGGCGGCCATCGGCGTTCCCCAGGTCCATCCTCGCACCGTATAGGCCCAAAAATAGGCGGCCAACGACAAAACCGCTTCGAGCAGTCCCAGAAAGAGATAACTCCTGAGAAAAACCCGAAGGCTGAAAAGCCGTTGGCGTCTGGGCCGAGGGGGGCGATCCATCAGCCCGGGCTCGGGCGCCTCGGTCCCCAGACCCAAGGCCGGAATCATGTCAGTTCCCAGGTCGACGGCCAATATCTGCAGCACGGTGAGGGGGAGGGGGATTCCAAGAAGGACACTGGCGAGGAAGGGGACCAACTCGGGAACATTGGAAGCAAACACGTAGGCAATGAACCGCCCGATGTTGGCGTAGACCGCTCTCCCTTCCTGGATAGCGGCGACGATGCTGGCGAAGTTTCCGTCGAGGACCACCATCAT
>CAYYUZ010000086.1:0-18318 GCA_964475005.1 uncultured Spirochaetales bacterium | reverse complement strand
AGAAACTCGCTAACACCGTCGACCTTGATCTGACCGAGGGCATTACCCGGCTCAAAATGCTTGAAACAACACACCAGGCCACCCTGCGAACGGCGGCCAAAATCCTTCCTCCCACTTTGATGGACTACCTGAGGTGACCCGATGATTCTGGAGACCAAGGCCTACGGGCCGGTTGAGATCGAAGAGAAGCAAGTTCTGCAGTTTCCTCAAGGCCTGTTGGGGTTCGAGGAGTACCAGAGCTTCGCCCTGATCGATGCCCACAAAAAGCCCTTCTTCTGGCTCCAGTCGACTCAGGACCCGCAGATCGCGTTCATCCTGATCAAACCTTCCATCTTCCACGAGGGCTACGAGCCCGGCGTCTCGCAGGAAGATTTCGACGACATCGGCGCCGCCGGCACAGACGATTGCCTGGTATTCGCCATTGTGACCGTCCCGGAGTCCGGGCCCATGACCGCCAACCTCCAAGGCCCTTTGTACATCTGCAAGAAGACCCGGAAAGGAAAACAGTGCATCAGCCCCAAGGACGAGTACAGGACCAAACACGACATCCTTGTCGAAATGGCCGCCCGGAGGGAATGAGATGCTGATCCTCTCTCGAAAGAAAGATCAGAAGATCATGATCGGAGACGGCATCGAAATCTGGGTGGTGGACATCCGGGGCGACACGGTGAAGCTCGGGATCAAGGCACCCCGCGAGGTCAAAGTCTTCCGGCTAGAGGTCGCCCAGGAAATCGAAGCCGCCAACAAGGCGGCCGTTTCGAGTACTTTGGACTTGCCGTTTCCCGATGTGGATCCCGCAGACAAAGAGTAAGAACAAGATCTCACTTCGTCGCTTTTTCCTTGAACGGCACGGCCTGGTTCAAGGCCTCGATCCTTGCCTCTTCCTGGCGGTTCATGCGGTCGATGTTCGCCGAAAACATTCTGTCTGCGGCCTTGTCGTAGAATTTGTGCAAACTCACGTTTCGATCTGACCGAAAACCCCGCCTTACCTTCAGTTCGCTCCCCGCTCCAGGGTCAAAATCGCGCCAGCCGCGTAGGATGGTTTCCTCGATCGGCCCGTAGTAGCAGACATTGAAATACTGGTCGGAATAGTGCTCGCGTTCGCCCCAGTAGCGGCCTACGAACCGTCCGTTTTTTCCCAGAAGAAACCCCAGAGCGACGGGCAGGGGATCGTCTTTTTGGAAAGTGGCCGAGAAACTCAAGAGGGAGCGGATGCTGCCCAGGGCCTCAAAAAACGAGGGCTCGAGGAACCTTGCCGCCCAGGGACCGAACTGGTCATTGGTCTTGTCGTACAGCTTTCCCATAAGACCGAACCAGGCTTCGGGGATTTCGTCGCCCGAGACCGTCTTCATCGTCAGCCCTTGGTCGGCCAGACTCTGACGCTCCCGCTTGATGTTGCGGCGCTGATTTTTGTCAAAACTCCCCAGGTAGCCGTTGAAATCCTCAAAATCCTCGTTGGACCACAGGAAGTTTTGATGGGACCACCGCCGCCAAGGTCCTTCCAGTCCGTCGGACCATGCGGGGTCGGTGAAGTTTGCCTGGAGCGAGGCGACCCCAAGCTTCTTCGCCAAGGCGTCGGCTTCGGCCAGCCACCGAGATTCAAGTTCATCGGCGTCCTCGCCGGGACGGATCAAGACCCGCCAGCCGACCGACGGAGTGGCAGGACACATTCCTAAGAGCTTGGGGTACCATCGCGCCCCGAACCTGGGCGCGGCGTCGGCGAACGCAAAATCGTAGACAAAGTCGCCCCAGCTGTGGTCACGGCCGTAGAGCGGCGCGGCGGCGACAAGGTCGTTGCCCCGCCACAGCGCCAGATGGAGGGGAGTCCAGCCGTGGTGTTCGTCCAGGCCTCCTGCGGTCTCCAGCAAATTCAGCCAGGACCACTCGAAGATCGGCGTGGGAAGAGCCGCCGTGAGGGCGTCCCATTGGGCTTGCGGAATTTCAGAGAGGGAACGGTGAACACGAGCGGTCACTGCCATGCCCCCAAAATACAGCGTCGGGAGAAAGAGGAAAAGGCTTTCTAGTTGTTCCTTCCGGGAAGGGGAGGCAAAACGGGTGCAGCCAGCTCTTCCATCGCGTTGACCCGCTCGCGGATGGCTTGCAAGTCGTTTCTGGCCTTCACAAAGACCTCGACAATAGCCGGGTCAAAATGCGTTCCCGAGGCTTCTAGGATGAGCTGAAACGCCTCGTCGAACGGCAGCGCCTGCTTGTAGATCCGGCGGCTCAAAAGAGCATCGAACACGTCGGCGACTGCCACAATCCTGGCTTCCAGGGGAATCGTTTCCCCCGTCAGTCCCAGCAGGTAGCCGCTGCCGTCCCACCGCTCGTGGTGATGGTAGGCGATATTCCTGGCCATGTCGTCGATTCCCTCGACCTTGAGGATCTGGTAGCCAAACTGCACGTGCTGCTTCATGATCGCGAACTCTTCGGGAGTGTACTTGCCAGGTTTGTTCAGGAGCTGGCACGCCACGCCGACCTTGCCGATGTCATGCAGTTTGGAGTAGGTGCGAATGCGGTGGACAAACGACGCTTCGCACTGGAGGGCCTCGGCCAGGTAGGCCGAGTACTCCGACACCCGCTGAATATGAAAGCTCGTATCTTCATCGTAGCTGAGGTTGGCCGCTTCCAGCGCCCGGATCATGCTGAACGTCAGCTTCTCGATCTTGACAGTCTGTTCGCCGATCAGCTGTTCCTGCTGGAACGACCGCAGGGCTTCCCGGATCGTGAAGACAAACTCCTCTTTCTTCCAGGGTTTGGTGATGTAGCGGTACAGTTCGGCGTTGTTAACGGCCTGCTTGACCCCTTCCAGGTCCGAAAATCCCGTCAAGAGGATGGTGAAGGTTTCGGGGGAAAGGCCTTTCACCCGAGACAG
This sequence comes from uncultured Spirochaetales bacterium, assembly GCA_964475005.1. Taxonomy (GTDB): domain Bacteria; phylum Spirochaetota; class Spirochaetia; order JABEVK01; family JABEVK01; genus JAIFLN01. Next base: position 15,446 of record CAYYUZ010000086.1, on the reverse strand, counting down.
GACTTCGTGGCCCTTCATTCCAGGCATGTTCTGGTCGGATATCAGGACCGCGAGCGCACGGCCGTCTTGCCGCAGTTCTGTCAGGATATCGAGGGCTTCTTCACCGCTTTCGGCGGTCTCGATGGCGCACTGTCCGGCAAGGGCGTTTCGAAGCTCGATGCGCAGACTTTGCAGAATAATGGGTTCGTCGTCCACGCAAAGAACCACGGGAATATCCATGCGCCAACTCTAATGGTTGGGGAACACCAAGTCAATCTTTGCTGTCGTCGTCGAGCCACTCGCGCAGTTGGCCTTCCAACTCACCGGAAGCGTCGGGGTTGGACTGGGACTTAACCGCGTACATAGCTTGGTCGGCCTGAGCGAGAATTTCTTCAGGTTTGGCAGGATCGACGTTTCGGGCTCCTATGCTGATCGAAAGGGGAATCGCGGCGTCTTGGTTGTATTCGTCAAGCGCGCGCTGCAACCGACGGACAACAAAAGGAGCGTCGCCCTCGGTGGTCTCGGGCAGCAAAACCGCGAATTCATCTCCGCCCAAACGGGCACAGCAATCGATCTTTCGCGAGGTCGCGATCAGGATTCTGGCCACCGTCCGCAGGATCTCGTCGCCGGCAGCGTGGCCGTAGCGGTCGTTGATCGTCTTGAAATGGTCGACGTCGAGGATGAGCAGGGCGAAACGGTTTCCCGTGCGTCGGGTCTTTTCGACTTCGCGTTCAAGGATCTGTTCAAAACTCCGGCGGTTGTGGAGACCCGTCAGCGCATCGGTCATGGCCAAACGTCTGACCGATCTGAGGTAATAGGCTCTTTCAATCGCGATGGCGGCAAAGTCGGCGATCGTCCTCAAAACCAAAAGATCGCGGTCCGTGAAGGGCGACTCGTCAAGTTTGTTAATCAGTTCGATGACCCCGTAGACTTGATTGCGGGTGACCAGGGGGACCGCAATGATCGAGGTGGTCACAAACCCGGTGATGGCGTCCATGGCCGGATTGAACCGGGGGTCGCTTCTGACCTCGGGCAGAAGTAGCGGTGCCCCGTTTTCGGCGACCCACCCGGCAACGCCCTGGCCTTTTTCAAGGACAAAATTGAGCAGCTTGTCGGCGCCAGGGCCGGTGGCGTGGACGAACTTGAGGCTTCCCCTGGTCGAGTCGCGAAACAGCAACGACCAGCTTAACGGAGAGAAGACGGTCCCGATATGATGCATGACCCTGTCGACGCTCTCGGCAATCGTTCGAGACTGAGCGATGTCTTTGGCCATGGAGGAGAAGGCCGAGAGTTTGATCGTATCGTTTTCCAGGATGTCCATGAGACAATGTTACCATTCGTCCTCCGGAATAAACAGACCCGGAGGACGAATCCTACCTTCAGGCCATGATCATGGCAACGTCGGCCTCGACGGTTGTCGTTCCCATGATGTTGAAGTTTTTGACAAGCACCTCGACTACGCTGGGCGAAAGGAAGGCTGGCAGGGTTGGGCCGAGCCGGATGTTCTTGAAGCCAAGGGCCAGCAGGGCCAACAGCACGGCGACGGCCTTCTGCTCGTACCAGGCGATATCAAAGGCGATGGGCAGGTCGTTGACGTCCTCGGCCCCAAAAATCTCCTTGAGCTTGAGCGCGATCACCGCCAGGGAATAACTGTCGTTGCACTGACCGGCGTCGAGGACTCGGGGAATGCCGCCGATGTCTCCAAGGTTAAGCTTGTTGTACCGGTACTTGGCGCACCCGGCCGTCAGAATGACCGAGGTCGAGGGAAGAGCCTCGGCAACCTCTGTGAAGTAGCTTCGTTCCTTGTGCCGACCGTCGCAGCCCGCCATAACGACAAACTTCTTGATGGCACCGCTCTTCACTGCCGCAACGACCTTGTCAGCCAGCGCAAACACCTGATGGTGAGCGAAGCCGCCAACGATGGTTCCCGTTTCAAGCTCTTTCGGCGGCTGACTCTTTTTCGCCTCGGCAATCAAGGCCGAAAAATCCTTCTTTCCGCCTGAGTTCCGGTCCGCGATATGAGGGCAGCCTGGAAATCCGGCCATTCCTGTGGTGAACATCTTGGTCTTGTAGCTCTCACGCGGCGTCACAATACAGTTGGTTGTCATCAGAATGGGGCCGTGGAAAGCCTCGAACTCCTCGGCCTGATGCCACCAGCTCGAACCGTAGTTGCCGTGAAAATGGGAGAACTTCTTGAACGCGGGGTAGTAGTTTGCCGGAAGCATTTCACTGTGGGTATAGACGTCGATGTCTTGGCCCTCGGTTTGGAGGAGCAACTCCTCAAAGTCCTTCAGGTCGTGCCCAGAGACCAAAATGCCGGGCCGGGTTCCCACGCCGATATTGACGCTTGTGATTTCCGGGTGGCCGTAGGCACCCGTATTGGCGGCGTCCAGAAGAGCCATCGTGGTCACGGCCACATTTCCCGTCTTGAGAACCAGGGCGACCAACTCGTCGACCGACAGTTCCTCGTTGGTCGAGGCCAGCGCCTCCATGAAGAACGAGTAGACGGTCTTGTCTTCTTTGCCCAGCATGGCGGCGTGTTCGGCGTAGGCTGCCACACCCTTGAGCCCGTAGAGGACAAGTTCGCGCAGAGACCGCACGTCGGCGCTTTCGGTCGCCAGCACGCCCACGGGTCCGTGCGGCACTTTGAGGTTGAACCTGGCGGCCAGACGAGCCGTCATGGCTTCGGCTTCGGCGATCAGAGTGGTGAACCTTGCGTCGTCGAAGTTCGCGTTGGTGATCGTTGCAAACAAACCCTTGGCCACGAAGAGACCCTCGGCCGCCAGGTCGGCACCCTGAAACTCGGCCCCCCGCGCAACGGCGGCCAGGTTCTTCAGGGCGGCGACCAGGCGGTCCTGGAGTGCGGCAGTCTCAGGAGCTTTGCCGCAGACGCCTCGGACGGTGCAACCCGTTCCTTTGGCGGCTTCTTGACATTGATAACAAAACATATTTCTCAGCCTCCTTGTCAGCTGTTTGTTTGGATGATATGTTAGTAAGTGATTACTTACAAGAGGGAATCGGCAGAATCTTCTTGTCTGAAGCGCTTTCATGCTAGGATTAGACATGCCAATACCGCTCACGCCCCGGCAGCAAGAGATTCTCTCAGCATCGTTGACCGTCATCGACAGGCAGGGATTGAAACAGTTCACCATGAAGAATGTGGCTCACGAAATGGGGTTCACAGACGCCGCACTGTACAAGCATTTTCCAGACAAGGCGGCTATTTTGCAGGCGCTTGCCACGCTGTTCAAAGAGAACACCCTCGACATTTTGGTGGACATCCACAACGACGCGTCGCTCGACGCCTTGGGCAAGCTTGAGGCGTTCATCAAGGGGCGTGCCAAGCAGTTCCAAGAAAACCGAGCCCTGACGGTCACGCTGTTCAGCGACGAACTCTTTCGCGGTGTGGCGGCGATCTCCTCGCTCAACCAGGACACCATGGACAGCCACGCCGGGCATCTGGCGGCGATTCTTGCAGAAGGGCAGGCGAGCGGAACCATCCGAAACGATGTTCCCGCGACTCACCTCGTGATGTTCCTCATGGGACCCATGCGCTTGATGGTCACAGGGTGGAAAGCCGACGCCAAGGGAGTTCCCAGCCTAGTGGACCGGGTTGACGGGTTCTGGGCAACGTTCACCAAAATCGTCAAGCCCTAAGGATTTGAATAAGGCAGGGGTTGACAAATTGCCCGTGATGGATTAGTTAGTAAATAGTTACTAACCAGGAGGACTGCATGGTTCGCACGGTGATTGAAATTGACGAGAAACTTTGCAACGGTTGCGGCAACTGCGTGACCGGATGCCACGAGGGCGCGCTTCAACTCATCGACGGAAAGGCTCGCCTGGTGGGCGACAACCTTTGCGACGGCCTGGGCGCGTGCATCGGCGAGTGCCCGGTGGGCGCCATTGGGTTTGTCGAAAGGGAAGCCACTCCCTACAGTGAGCGCGAGGTCCTGGAGCGCATCCTGCCGCTGGGTGAAAATACCGTCGTGGCCCACCTGAAACACCTCAAGGAGCACGGACAACGCAAGGAAGTGCACGAAGGGTTTGCGATTTTGTCGGAAAAAGGATGGGACGCTGCTGCCATCCGCGCCCGAATTCTAGCCTCGGGCTCGCCCTTGGCGCCTCCCGCAGCCACTCACGGTGGCGGGTGCCCAGGAAGCCGCGTTGTAGAAATTTCGCCACGGACCGAACCCGTGGCGGCTCCTGTCTCCAAACCCGCCAGCGAGCTTCGTCAGTGGCCGGTCCAGCTCCACCTAGTTCCACCTACAGCCCCCTACCTGAAAGGCGCCGATTTGCTGGTGGCCGCCGATTGCGTCCCATTCGCGTACACCGGGTTTCACCAGGATTTTCTGAAGGGCCGGGTTCTTCTGATTGGATGCCCCAAACTCGACGATACAGCCGCCTACGCCCAGAAACTAACCCAGATCTTTGCCCTGAACGGTGTTCGGAGCGTCACCGTCGTGCGCATGGAAGTCCCCTGTTGCGGTGGAATCACCCAGGCCGTCAAGACCGCGATCGCCGGCAGCGGACAGCTTGTGCCGTACGCCGAGGCGATCGTCAGCATTGATGGAAAACTACTGCCGGTCTAGCCAGAACTCGACCCGTCTGTCCTTCCAGCGGTTGTCGGCGTCGCTGAAGGGGACGATGGGGCGTGCTCCTCCGATGCCTTCTGTGCTGATTCTGGCGTCGGCGATGCCCAACTTCACCAAGTAGGCCTTAACAGCGTCCGACCGAGCCTTTGACAGCGGCAGAAGTTCGGTCTCCTGCTCCTTCTTGCCCTTGACCGGGTCGGCCCAATTGATCATGACGGCGTGCCCTTCGATGCCGATCTTGTAGCGCTGGTATTTGGTGAAGATTTCGGCCAGACGCTTGAGGACGGCCACGTTTTTGTCAATCTTGTCCTGGTCAATGCCCTGCAGGAAGCTGGGGCTGTTGGCGGCAAAGGTGATCGATGGAATGCTGATTCGGAGCCGATCGTCGACCTTGATCACCAGCACATCGATCGCCAGCGGCTTCACGACAGTGGCCTTGTTCCCCAGCGTGTCGCTGACCGAGAAGGTGACCGTGTAGTCCGACGCTGCTTGAACCAACTCGCCGGTTCCCGACCGTCCGTCCCACTTGAGCTGGTTAGCCGGAGCGCCTTTCCCACTGAACAGAATGAAACGGTGTCCCGCGGGGTCGACGATGTCGAGAGACCAATCGGCCACCGTGGTCAGGCTCTTGACTCCCAGGTTGACAAGAAGTTCGTCGTTGAACCCGTCGTTGTCGGGGCTGAACGGCTGCGGGGCCAGGTCGAGAGCCAATTGGGGCGCCGCGGCCTGCAACACAAAACTCGAACTTTGGGTGGTAGGTTTGTTGCCCTTGTTGTAGACGACGCTGAGCTTGGCCGAGTAGCGTCCGTCCACGGCCTTGGTTCCTTGGTCGGTTTGCCCGTCCCAGACGAACTGCGAGGGGACAGGGCCCTTTCCGGTGAAAGACCGCCGCAGCCCCTGACCCTCCTGGTTGATTTCGAGCCTCCACGCCGAGATGCCTTCGTTGAGGCCAACGCGGGAGTTAAGAGTGATCGTGTCGTTCAGGCCGTCACCGTTGGGCGAGAATCCGTCGGCGCCAACGGTGAGGAACAGTGGTGTCGGCCGTGTATCGACAACAAGATTGTCGAGGGTCTTGGTGACGGTGTTGTCGGCGACGTCGGTGGTCTTGACCTCGTAGCGGTACGCGCCGTCGGGAACTCTGTTGCCGGCGTCGTCGGTGCCGTCCCAGACCACGTCTCCCGCTTGCCCTTTCCAACTGAAACTCTTGACGGTGGCGCCATCCTTGCTGATTGTCCCCGTCCACTGGCTCTCGACGCTGCTGGATTGCTTGAGAATCAGGGTCGGCCTGCCACTGTCGGGGGTGGGAGCAAAAAGGGTCACGTCGGCGCTGACCTCTACCGTCGGCAGCGAATTCTTAACAACGATGGCGTTCGAACGCGCCGCAGGAGTGGTGCCGTTTCCGTACACAGTCTTGAGGAGAGCCGTGTAGGTGCCGTCGGGGACTACCGCCCCCTGGTCGTCCTTGCCGTCCCAGGTCAGGGTTCCAGGAGGCGTTGTCGAGCCCGACCACGTCCTCACCGGAAGGCTTGCCGCGTCTTGCACCGTGAGGGTCCAGTCCAGAAGGCCGCGCGCCTCCTTGAGCTGGGGAGCAAAACGCACCCTGTTGTTGCTTCCGGTCGACACCGGAGTGAACGCGCTTCGATCCGAGGCGAGCAAAGCCGAGCGTTCTGCGGTGTCGATCGTCACGGCCACCGGCGCGCTGGTTCCCGTGTTGCCCGCCTTGTCGGTGGCCTCGATCGCGTAGGTGTAGGTGCCATCGGGCAAGATGGTCCCATCGCTTCCCCGTCCGTCCCAAAGGTAGGTGGCATCGGCTTTCCCGGGCCATTTGACGGTTCGAAGCAACTGCCCCGAAGCGCTCGAAAGCTTTCCTGTCCAAACCTCTTCCTCGGAAGATCGCTGATCGAAAACAAGCACGCCCCGGCCTTCATCGGAGCCCGGGCTGAAGACCTGGTACGGGGCCGTCACCGAAGCGGTGGGCGAGGTGTTCTTGACGGTAAACGGCGGCGAGAGCACATTGGGGAGGTTGCCATTGGAATAGGTGAGGGTAAGCCTAGCCTGGTAGGGACCCTCAGGCAGGGTATTCCCCGCGTCGTCTTTGCCGTTGAAGGCTAGTTCTGTAGGGACGACTCCGGAGCCCGAAACCGTCCTGACCGTTGTCCCCTTGCTCAGGATTTCAAGTTTCCAATTCGTCATGCCCGAGGTGACTCCGGGTTTAGGTTGGAAACGGATCGACTTGACGCCGTTTCCGCCAGGGCTGAAGGCCGTTCGGTTGATGTTCAGATCCAGAGGTGTCGGGATGGAGTTTACGATAAGGTTGCCGACCTTTCCGCTCGCGCTGTTTCCCGCACGGTCGGTGGCTGCCAACGTATAGGTGTAGACGCCGTCGGGTACAATCCTGCCCGAGGAATCTTTCCCATCCCAGTCAAAGGAGTCGGGCGACCAGTTTTTCCAGGATTTCGTCAGGACCGCTCTGCCTTGGCTGTCGGCGAAGGTTCCGGTCCATAGGTCCTCGGAAGAACCTCTTTGAACAAGGGTGAGTTTGTCCCGTGGACCGACGGGGTTGAACTCGGTCACCGGTGCGCTCACCGCGACTTGCGGCGGCGCCGTCTTGACCACAACCGTGCCCGCCGGCCAGTCCTTGGTGTTGTCGTTGTCGTCCCACGCCGTGATCAGCAGCGAGTAGGTCCCGTCGGGGGCCACGGTTCCCGCTTCGGTGGTGCCGTTCCATTCAAGGAACGGGGGGACTTCGATGCCCTGTTTCACGTAGGTCAGGCGGTTCCAGAGTTGATCAAACCCCTGGGCTTGGGGCAGCGTGATGCGGTTCTGCAGGGTCCTCACGAGGCTCTTGTTGAAGTCGAACACCTTGAGCGTGTACCCGGTCACGAAGCGTTCGTCGGTGATGCTCAGGGGAAGGATCAGCGAATCCTTCGCGCCGTCGTTGTTGGGGCTGATGTAATTCACCTGCTGACTCACTTTCACCTCGGGCGGGTTGGTATCTTTCGAGCCCAAGGGGATGTTGGCTCCGGCACCGATGGCCCAGACGTTTCCGGTCAACGGGACGGCGGCTGTGGTCACCCTGACCTCGCTGTGGTTCCAGCCTTTCTCGGTCAGCCCCAGCACGTCGTTGTCGCTCTTGACGTCGGTGAAAAAGTGGAAACCCACCCCAAGGCTGAAAGGGATGGTGTTGGCCTTCTGCGCCACCGTGTCGCGATAGTCGAACCGGTAAGCCAGGTTCACGGCAAGGAAGTCGCCAAACAGCAACGTTGAGCCGAGGTTGAGGTTCGCGTCTTGGAACGAGGGAAAGCTGAGGTCTGGACGAAGGGTGAAGCGGAGTCTGTCGTCGCGCCAGGCGTCGAACTCGAGGCCTACCGCGGGGGTGAAGGTTGGCGGGACGCTGGGGCCATCTTGGGTTTGGTAGGGCTTGCCGATATCGCGCAGGGCCGCTCCCCAGCGAAGCGACTTGGCCCACCCCACGTCGCCGATAAACTGAATGAACCCGAGGCTGGTCCCCAGGCCGAAGCCGTTGGACCCGACCACAGCGTTGAGCCCGGCGCCGACGTAGAGGTCTTCTCCCAGATCTTTCGAAACGCCGAAGCTTGCCTCGCCTAAATTCCCCAGACGGAAGTTGTTGAAATCGGCGCCGGCATAGCTCAGACCGCCGGTCATAACTCCCCAGCGCTCGGGGAGGGTGAGCCCCAAATTGAAGGCGTTGCCGTAGCCGTTTTGCCCGACTCCCACTAAACCGAAGTACGAGGTGTCCAACGTGATGCGCTGTTTTCCGGCCGACGATGCCGGGTTCAGCCTGTCCGAAAACGGCGACTCCTGGCTGGCGGTACTCGATCCCCCGGAAGCGAAGATCGGGGACGACAACTGGTCAACAACCATCTGGGCCGACAACGACAGCGCCGAAGCCCCGAAAAAGACGAGGGACAACACAAATTTGTGGGAGTTCATGCGATCAATATACACCACAAAAAAGGGTTAGTTACGTTGGTGCGAACCGAGCTTAACCGACTGCCGCTTGAGAAGCCGCTGCGAACCGGGGTGCTCGAGGCCCCATTCGAGGTAGATGGCTCCCAGAGAAAGCCCGCCGCCAAAGCCGACAAGCACGATCTTGTCGCCCTTTTTGAACAGGCCTTTTTTGTGGGCTTCCGCGAGGGTGATGGGAATCGACGCGCCCGCCGTGTTGGCATACTGTTCAATCGTCGTGTAGGTCTTCGTCATGGGAATTCCGAGTTCGTCGAGACTGGCCCTGATGATGTTGATGTTGGCCTGATGCGTGATAACCCAATCGATATCGCTGACCTTGAGCCCGGCGTCGCCGACGACCCGCCGTATCGATTCGGGACAGGCCTTGGTGGCAAAATTCCAGACTTCCTTGCCGTTCATCTCAAAACGATGAAGGTTCTGTGCCAAAGTCTCACTGCTGGCCGGGTGGCGGGAACCTCCGCCCAGGTACCGTATGGCTCCGGCACCCCGTCCATCGTTCTTGAGGTAAGTCGTGTGAATGCCATGGTTTCCCGGCTGTTTTCCCAAAACTACGGCCCCCGCGCCGTCGCCGAAGAAGACGCATGTGGTGCGGTCGGACCAGTCGAGAATGCGGGAGTAGGTTTCGGCGCCGATCACAAGGGCGTGCGCGTAGATGGGATTGGCCTTCATCATGGCCTCGGCAACGGTGAGCCCGTACACGAAGCCTGCACAGACGGCCGAAACGTCGAACGCGGCCGAGTTGAGCGCTCCCAGTTTGCCTTGAACAATGGCTGCGGTCGCCGGCTGAATCATGTCGGGGCTGGAAGTCGCCAGAATAATCAGGTCAATCTCTTCGGGGGAAACGCCGGCGTTCTGCAGGGCCTGGTGGGCGGCGTGGATCGCCAGATCGCTTGTGGCTTCCTGAGCGCCGGCGATCCGCCTTTCACGGACCCCCACCTTCGAGAAGATCCACTCATCGGTGGTGTCGACCATGGTTTCGAGTTCTTTGTTGGTCAGAATCCGGGAGGGAACGTAGTACCCGGTTCCAATGATGCCGACTCCCATGGCAAACTCCTTGTACACAATCTAATCTTTCAGTCCAACCAGGGGAAGGGCAACCCACCCCAAAAAGCGGCCCGAGAAGGCCGATTGGAGCTACAATTCCGTCTGCGCGCTGATTTCGACCACCTGGTTGACCGGCAAACGGAAAAAGGTCGTGGCGGCCAAGGCGTTGTGTGACATGAAACCGAACAACTTTTTACGCCATAAAGCCATCGTGCGCTTGCGGCTGGTGACCACCAGCGATTCCCTTCCCAGAAAGTACGTGGTTCTGTGCGGGTCAAAAGCCAGCCCGGGGACCCGGATTGCCGTGAGGGCCAGAGGGACATCGGGCAGTTCGCTGAACCCGAAATTGAGAGTGACCGTCCAAATTCCTTGGCCCCAGTTTTTGACTTGCGCGCGTTGTTCTTCGGAGACCCGAGGCTGCTCCAGAGTCTGCACCGAAACGATCAGTGTGAGTTCGTGAAGAACACGGTTGTGTTTGAGGTTGTGGAGCAGAGCCACCGGGACGCCGCGGGGGTTTCCTGCCAGAAAGACCGCTGTGCGTTGTACACGAAGCGGAAGAGAATGGCCCAACCCTTGAATGAAGTCTTCCAGCGAAAGCATGGTCGATTCGACCAAATGGCGCAGAACGGCGCGGCCGTCCCGCCAGGTTGTCATCAGAACGAAGATGATGAGCGCCGTCAGGACAACGATCCAGCCACCCGAGAAGACCTTTCCGAAATTGGCCGTGAAAAACGAAACATCGATGCTCAAGAACACGCACCCCAAGAGGAGAAGGACCGGCCAGGGGGCCTTCCAGCGGCGTCGGCCGAGGTAGAGCATCAGCAAAGAGGTGATGAGCATGTCGGCCGAAACGGCGATGCCATAGGCGTTGGTCAGGTTCCCCGAGTGGCGGAAGACCAGCACGAGGGCGACAGTGCCGAACATGAGTACCCAGTTGATGAACGGAACGTAGACTTGGCCGATGGTTTCGTCGCTTGTGTGGCGAACCTGCATCCGTGGCCAGAAGCCCAGCTGAATGCTCTGCCTGGCCAGCGAGAAGGCCCCGGTGATCACGGCTTGGCTGGCGATGATCGAGGCCATGGTTGCCAGAATGACCAGAGGAAAACGGAACCAGGTCGGGGCCAGCTGAAAGAAGAGGTTGTCGGTTTGCCCTCCCGACCCCAGCAGGGCCGCGCCTTGACCCAGATAATTGAGGATGAGGGCCGGGTACACCAGGAAGAACCACGCCTTGCGGATCGGCGTCTTGCCGAAGTGCCCCATGTCGGCGTAAAGGACTTCGGCTCCCGTCATGGCAAGAAACACTGAACCCAAAATCGTGAACGTGAGTCCCCAGTTTTGGGACACAAACGCCACGGCATTCCAAGGATTCAAAGCCATCAAAATCAAAGGCGAATTCAAAATTGAACCCACGCCCAACACCGCCAGGGTTGCAAACCAGACGATCAGAATGGGGCCGAACAGCCGGGCAATCCGGCCCGTCCCCCCCGATTGAAAGGCGAAGATAGTCACCAAGATGAACAGAGCAATGGGGACGATCCAAGGAGCAAACACAGGGGTGATGATTTCCAAGCCCTCAATGGCGGAAAGGACCGTCACGGCCGGCGTCAAAATGCTGTCGCTGTAGAGGAGCGCGGCACCGACAACGCCGACAATTCCCACAAGCGCCACCATGCGGCCCGTCCGTTTGGGGAGTGCGGCGCTGACTTGGCTCACCAAAGCCAGAATGCCCCCTTCGCCGCGGTTGTCGGCGCGAAGCACGAATACAAGGTACTTGACGCAAACCACGATGGTGAGGGTCCACAACAAAAGCGAGACAATGCCGACGATGTTTTCGGAGGTAGGGGGGACACCGCGTCCGGGAACCAGGCACTCCCGAAGCGCGTACAGGGGCGACGTGCCGATATCGCCGAAGACAACACCGATCGCGCCCACGGTCAAAGCCAGGTTTTGACGCCTCGGGTTCAAACTACTCATAGCACCGGGACGAAGGACAACTCATCACGCGGATTATGAAACAGGGAGCGACAGTGTGACAAGGGGGACCAGCTATGGCCTGAAAGGGCGACTCCCCGTTCGGCCAAGAAAAAAAACGCCCCGGCGGGCCAGGGCGTTTGGAATTATCTGTTTTCTTTGTACAGGCGTTTTGCTTCTTTCAGAACCGCCTGAATCTCGACATCCGTCAAATCAATTTGATCGCCGTACAGGCGTTTTCGCACTTCTGTCACAAAATTGAGGAGATCGTAGGTTTCCATCAAGGGGTGACAGCTTTGGGCTTGCGTCCCCGTGAGCTCTCGCCCTGCAACTCTTTCAAACGTCTTTCAAATTCGGCAAGAACCAGTTTTTCCGCATTATCTGCCAGCACGAAATTCGGTTTATCCCACGCCGGAAAGAGGTCTTTCCACACTTGTTTCGCCAAGTTGTTTCGCTCTTCTCGTGTCAGCTTCTTCTTGCCATTGGCCGATTTGGAAGCCTTCGCAATTTTTGGAAGACCGCGTTCCTCTCGGAGAAGATTCAGGAGCTTAATGGCATTGATAGGAGAGCGCTGTTTTCTCTTCGAACCTTGATCTAAATCTGACATATTCACCCCTTATTTCATTTGACTAAATTCAGGCACCTGTGTCAAGGCAACGGCTATCGTCAAAAGACTCACCCCCGCGAGTTGACAGGCAGCGAAAGTTGAGTCACCGTACCTTTGGTTGTGCCGCAAGGAGTTCCCCGTTGAAACGCGCGTTAGGATTCTTGACTTTGCTATTGACCGTCTCGGGTGGAACCTTTGCTCTGGATTGGGGGGTGAACCTGGGCGAGGTTCCTCTGATGATGTGGGGACAGACCACCTTGGGCTACGAAAACACCAAGGCTCAGGCGTGGCTTTCAAGTCCGGTCTCGGGGATGAAGTTCCGGATCGAAGGGGAGGCGGGGATCTCGGCTTCGACGGCGGACTTGTACACCCCTAACCGCAACCTCACCTCAACGGCGATCTTGGACCTCAACGAGCTCAGCCTATCGGGATTGGTCGGCTCCGAAAACTCAGGAGCTGTGGAATGGAACCTGGGACGCCGGTCGGTCACCGACCTGACTGGAGGCTGGCTGATCGACTCCCGGTGGGATGGGGCTTCGGCCACGGGGCAGCTCGGGCAAACAAAACTGGGGGCGTCGGTGGGCTACTCGGGCCTCCTTCTCAACTCCACGGCGCGCGTGGCCGGTTCGCCTGCCGACCTGGCTGACCAAAGCGACACAAGCCTCCTGCTGGCTCCCAAACGGCTTTACGGGAGTCTGACGACGGGGCTGAACGAAGCCTTTCTGCGGCAGGACTTTCAGGTGGAACTGCTGGGAGATTATGACTTTCGCAGCGGCGACCAAGCCGTCCATGGACTCTACCTTACGGGACTGATCAATGGGCCGATGGCGGGAGGTCTTCGCGAGCGCCTGTGGGCGACAGGATCGAGGCGAGACTCGCTGGTTTCGTCGACCTTCGGACTCCTGACGGGGACCGAACTCAGCTACAATTTTCTGTTCTTAGGATCGCGGTTGGCGTTGAGTGGAACGGGCGCCTGGGGATTCCGGGGGTTCGGGTTCCAGGCGATCTCGGGCGACGGTCTTGCCGACATCGTTTCGCTGACAACGGCGCACGGTGCCTCGGTGAAACTCGACTATTCGATCCGGCCCTTGAGCGGGCTCCTGGTCGGAGGCAAGGTGAGCAGTCTTTGGAGGACCTCGCTCGATGTCCCTGTCCTCTCGGGCTTCAAACTCGACTCCGGCGACTACTGGCTTGGTACAGAGACCGGTCTCTACGGAAGCTGGAACCCTACAAGTGATTTGGCGTTGGGGGCCTCTGGCGGCGTATTCTTCGGGCAGCCGAACGCCTTCGTTTCGGACACGAAACCCACAGGCCTAGCGGCACTAACGCTTACGCTCAAACTGTAGGCGCGATCTAGGCCGGCTAACCCAGCGGGAGGGTGATGCTGAAGATCACGCCCCTTCCAGGAGCCGAGCGCAACCTGACCTTGCCGCCCGTGGCCTCGACGCGTTCCTTCACCAAACCAAGCCCCACACCCCGTCCAGCCTGCAGACTTTGACTTTCCGCGGTTGACAACCCGGGTGCAAAGGCCAGTTCCATCGCTTGTTCGTCGCTGAGGGTTGCCGGGTCTCTACCTGCCCAGTGGACTAGCCCTCGGGCGGCCTGTCTGAGGCGTCCCGGATCAATTCCGCGGCCATCGTCCCAGTAGGAAAGCGCCAAATCGCTGCCCTTGGGGGCCGCGCTGACCTTGATTCGCGGACGGACAGTCTTTCCCGAGGTTCGGCGTTCGTGGGCGGGTTCAAGGCCATGGGCGAAGCTGTTGCGAATCAGCTGGACCAACACGTCCTTGACGAGCTTCCGGTGCCGTTCGGGAATCTGCTCGGGTTGAAAACCCGACGTGTCCAGGTCGACCGCCAGACCCATGTCGCCAGCCAGTCGTTCGACGGCGCGCTCAAGAGCCATCAGGAGCAGGTCCCTGCCCTCGGAGGTGGCTTCCAAGCCGCGTTGGAACGCCGTCATTCTGAGCAGGAGCTGACGGATCTCGTTGAGCTCAGACTGGATGAGCGAAAGCCCGACGGTGATTTCCAGGAAGTCCTGCCAGACGGGGACTTTGCCCCGGAAGGCGGCAATCTGGGTCTCCAGGTCGTGAACCCGAGCGGCGAAGGCCGAAAGGCCCACCAGCAACGCGTTCCCCTTGACTGCATGGACGGCTTGAAACAGCGACTCTAGGAGTGCCACTGGCTCCGAGTCTCGTTTCTTGAGCCGTCCGTTGACCACGGCGATCTCCTCGTCGGCGTCTTGAAGGAACTGCAGAAGGAGTTCGGGTTTGACGTGAATGATCTGGAACAGGTGTTTCATCTGCCGGGCCGAACGGTCTTCCTCTTCCTTGAGCTGCTGGGCCAGTTCGTAGGCCTGGGTGATGTCGCGGATGGTACCCAAAACCCGCCGTCCCGTGCTCAGTTCGACGGCCGTGAACGAGAACGTCATCCGGGAAACCGTCCCGTCGGAGTCGACGAGGGTTACTTCGGAAAGGGGATTGATCTCCTCCATCAAATGCCAGGGCGGTTCGGGCAGGAAGAACATTTCGAGGTAGTCGGCCGCTGCCTTAAGGTCTTTCTCCCCTATCCTCCCCTGAAGGACAGACACGAGGCTCTGGCCAGCTGGGACCTGTACACCCAGCAGCGAACCCAAAGACCTCGAGTGCTGTTCTCCGATGGCTAAATTCTTGTCAAGAAGGAAGATACCTTCACTCACGTTCTTGAGAATGCCGTCGGTCTGAACCTTTTCAGCCGCAAGCTCGGCAGCCGTCCTGGCCAGGTCACGCTGGGTTTGCCGGCGGATGGCCTCGAAGGCCATCGAGAAGGTGAACAAGATCACGTAGACGCCCGTGATGCGGATCTTGAACTCGATTTCGGTGTTCCCGATGGGACTCAGTCCGGGGACAAAGAACAGCGCAAGATGGGTCGCGAGGAAGACGGCCGCAAACACGCTACCCCAGGCCGGGCCAACCATGAACAGGACGATGACAGGGTAGGTGAGCATCCAAAGAACGCTTGACGAATTGGCCGCGGCGGTGGCTGTAAGGTAGGTGTAGAACCCAAACATGAGGAAGGGGAGAAACCAGGCCCCCAGCGTTGGCGCCTTGAAGATGCGGATGGCGAAGAACAGACCCGTGATGACCACGGAAACCGCAAGAGTGACTGCTCCCAGTTGGTAGCGCCCCGCCAGGAGGTCACGGGACCAGAACAGCGAAAGCACCGTCAAACCGAAGAAGATCGTCGAGTTGACGAACAGGAGTTTGACCTGTTCTTCGTGGTTCA
>CAYYUZ010000085.1:13822-18335 GCA_964475005.1 uncultured Spirochaetales bacterium | reverse complement strand
GATTTCAAGTCCTCAGCGCGCAGGGTCCAGGTTCGAGCCGGATCGACCACGGTGAGGTCCGCATCCAATCCTTCCGACAACGCACCCTTCCGGTCGTCCAACCGGGCCAAGCGGGCGGGACCTCCGCAGAGAAGCCTGACAAGGTCGGGCCAGCTGAGACCACGGGCAAGCCCCTCGGTCATCAGAGCAGGCAACAAGCACTGAATGCCCGTAATGCCTCCCCAGGCCTTCCAGACGTTTTCTCGTCCGGCGTCTTTGTCTTCGGTTGGGCACGGGGAATGGTCTGAGGTGACGGCGTCGACCTGCCCGGCCAGAACCAGATCCCACAAGGCGTCTTGTCGAGCTCTGTCCCTCAACGGCGGAGCGCACTTGGCTTCGACCCCCAGACGGAAGAAATCTTCATCGGTCAACGTCAGATAGTGGGCGCAGGTTTCCCAGGTGACGTCCTGCCCGGCTGTCCGTGCCGCTTTCAGCGCCTCGATACCCTCGGGAACACTTACATGCACCACGTGAAGCCGGCAGCCGGTTTCTTTGGCCAGGGACAGAGCTCGAACAATCGCCGTCAGCTCATTCTCGGGGGTCCTGGCCTCGGTCCACGCTTTGAGGTCCGTTCGTGCCAGCGCCAACAGCGCGTCGGTCCTAGCCCAGGTTCCGGCATTGTCCTCGGCATGAACGGCGAGCATATCTCCCGTGCGGGCAATAATTTCCATACCTCGGCGTAAAAGGATGTCGTCGACGAACCTGAACGTGTCGTCCTTGGTGTCCACCATGAACGCCTTGATCCCGATGACCCCGGTAGTCAACAGATCCTCGAGATCGGCCAGGTTGTCGTCGACGAGTCCGCCCCATAGTGCGAAGTCGATGATACTGCTCTGGCTCCCACTCTGCCGCTTCAGATCAAAGGCCCGGCGGTTGACGGTGGCCGGGATTGCGTTCAGCGGCATGTCGACGACGGTCGTGACCCCACCGGCGGCGGCGGCACGCGACCCGTGGGCCCAGTCCTCCCAATGGGTGCGGCCCGGATCGCTGAAATGAGCGTGAAAGTCGACGACGCCGGGCAGGACGATTCTTCGGCCGGTTTCCAGAACACGTTTTCCCGTCAAATCATTGCTGGAGACGCGCTCAATTCGGCCGGCGGTAATTCCAAGACAACCTTGGGCAACTTGGTCGGCTAGAACCAACCTTCCCTTCACCACCAAGTCGAAGCCCATCAGCCTCCCTCCCCGACGCCCAGGTAAAGCTTGCGAATCCGGTCATCGACCATCAAGTCGGCCGACTTCCCTTCGAGGGCGACGCGGCCGGTTTCCAGCACCCAGGTATAGCTCGACAGCTTGAGAGCCATGCGGGAATTTTGTTCCACCAAGAGCACCGTCACGCCATCCTCACGGTTGATCTCCTGAATGGCGCGGGCGATGTCGCGGACGACCATCGGCGCCAATCCAAGACTAGGCTCGTCGAGAAGGAGGAGTCGCGGCCGTCCCATCAAAGCCCGCCCCAGGGCGACCATTTGCTGCTCGCCGCCCGACAGCGTCCCCGCGGATTGCCTCCACCGTTCCTTGAGTCGAGGAAAGCGAGCACACACCTTGTCGAGATCTGACGCAATGCCCCGTGCGTCCTTCCTCTGAAAAGCTCCCATCAGCAAATTGTCTCGCACCGACATCAAAGGAAACACGTGGCGTCCCTCGGGAACCATGCGGAGTCCGAGCCCCGCGATTCGGTGGGCAGGCCATCCGGAAAGGTCTTGTCCGTCGAAGACCACACGCCCCTGGGCGGGCGAGACCAAACCCGTGATCGCCCTCATTGTCGAGGTCTTGCCGGCGCCGTTCGCCCCGATCAGCGCGGCAATCGTTCCCTTCGAGATGTCCATAGAGACGCCCGCCAGAGCCGTCACCGTGGCGTACCTGACAGTCAGGGAATCGAGCGAAAGAAGGAATTCAGAGCCCGAGTTCATCGTCTTCCCTCCCCAGATAGGCTTCGATGACGGTTTCGTCCTTTTGGATCATTTCAGGACGACCCTCGGCAAGCTTTCGGCCAAAGGAGAGGACCGCGATCCGGTCGCTGAGGGCCATCACTGTCCGCATGTCGTGTTCAACGAGCATGACGGTGATGCCGCGATCGCGAATCTTCCGGACGATGTTCGCCGCTCGGGACGACTCTTCCGTGTTCATTCCGGCAAACGGTTCGTCGAGCATCAGCAACTGAGGGCGCGCAGCCAGCGCCATCGCGATGCCCAAGACCCGCAAGTGGCCATGGGGAAGGTTGCGTGCGGGTTCGCCCGCGACCGACTCCATCCCCAGGTCCTTCAAAATCGCCTCTCCACCTTCTCGGAACTGCCTCTCTTCGACCTCGGCCTTCCACGTGCCGAAGACCGTTCTCACAACGCCGACCCTCGATTGAAGGTGGTGGGCGATCACCACGTGCTCCAGCGGCGTGAGGTCGGGGAAGACGGTTGTCTCTTGAAAGGTCCGAACCAACCCCGCTCGGGCGATCTGCGGTTGCGGGCGACCGTCGAGCCGTTTGCCACGAAACAGAACATGGCCTTCGGAGGGCCGCATCGCACCGGCCAGGATTTTGAACAGAGTGCTCTTTCCGGCGCCGTTGGGTCCGATCACCGAGAAGATTTCCCCCTCCGCCACCGTAAAGCCAACGTTGTCGAGCGCCAGCAGGCCTCCAAACCGCTTCGAGATTTGGGTGACTTCGAGCAGACTCATCGGACAACCTCTGCGGCCTTTGTCCTGCGAGGAAACAGTCCCATCAGGCTCAGCAAACCGTTGGGGAGCACAAGCATCGTGACGATGATGGCCGCAGCGTAGACCAGGCTCTGCCAAGGACCAAAGACTTGTAGGAGTTGAAACCCGAGAAACAGGACGGCGGCGCCCAGCGGCGGGCCGATGACGCTTTGAAGGCCGCCCAGGAAGCAATACAACATGTCGTTGGTAGAGGACACCACCGTGAAGCTCGATGGATAGATGCTCTGAAGGTTGATCGTCAGCAAGGCGCCGCCGATCCCTCCGAAAAATGAGGCCAAGGTGAACGCGAGGACCCGGTAGCGAGCCACAGGAATTCCGAAGCTGGCTGCCAAGTCTTCGTTCGACCTGATGGTTCGGAAGATCCCCCCAATCCGGCTTTCCATCAACCGCCGGACGACTTGCATGCCCAAAATGAGCAGAAGCACGTCAAAGAAGTACGTCTGCAGTCCGGCATAGTCTCCTTGGAACGGCGTTGGAATTCCCGTGATTCCCGTGGCCCCGCGCGTCAGGTCCTTCCAATTCAGAGCCAAAAGCCGCGCAGCCTCCGTGAGACAAAGCGTAAGCATGGAAAAATACACCCCCCGAAGGCGCAAGATGGCGGTTCCCAGAAGCCCTCCCACAGCTCCCGCAACCAGCCCAGAAAGCGGCAGGGCAATGAAGAAAGACCAGCCAAATTGAGTGCACAAAATGGCGGTCACGTAACCTCCGACCAGCGCAAAGGCACCCTGGGCGATGTTGATCCGGCCAATAGCAAAGGTCAGCCACACTCCCAAACCGAGAAAAGAGAGGACTGTGATATTGATGACCACCGACAACCAATACGACGAACCCTGGACCAGCAAAGGGACGACCACCAGAACCGCCACAAAGCCGAGAAGAAACTTCCTTGACGTATCCATCATCCCCACCTCTTTCCCAGAATTCCCGTAGGCCGAAAGATGAGATACACGATCAACGCCGTCAAAATGATGAGGTAGGGCATCGATCCTGGGATGACCGCGTAGCCTATGGACTCGCTGAACGCCAAGACGAAACCACCGACGATGGCACCGGAAACAACGCCGGCACCGCCGATCATGATCATGATAAACGCTTTGATGGAAATGACATTTCCACCGCCCGCGTTCACGGAATCGGTCACCACAAGAAGCGCTCCCGCCACCCCGGCAAGCCCGGCCCCGAGAACGAACCCTAACGAACCGTACCGGTTGAGGTCGACCCCGTGCAGGGCCGCGGCTTCGCGGTCTTGCGCCATCGCTCGAAGCGCTCTTCCCGGTTTTGTCCAGGTCATGAACGACAGGAAACCGGCCCCGAGAACCACAGCCACCGCGAACGTCAGGAGCCGCCGGAGCGGGATGAAGGCGCCCGCCCACTGGATCACCCCGCTGACAAGTTCAGGGACACCACGCTGTTTTTCACCGAAAAATGCCAACGCGACAGCGTCGAGAAGCAAGGCCGTGCCGACGGCCAACAGCATGGTCGTCTCCTCCCGCTTACTTCGGCGCAACACCGACCGGAACAGAAAACGTTCAAGAAGAAACCCGATTGCGCCGACGACCGCGGCCGCCGCGATGAGAGCAACAGGAAAGGGCCAGTGAGCTTCGCCGTAGAGGTAGTACACGGTGAATCCGCCCATGACATAGAGCTGGCCATGGGCGAAGTTCATGACGTTCATCAGGGCGAAGACCAGGGTAATTCCCAGTGCAATCAGAGTATACGTAGCTCCCAGCATCAAGCCATTGATGATGATCTGAACCATGGTT
>CAYYUZ010000085.1:3290-13722 GCA_964475005.1 uncultured Spirochaetales bacterium | reverse complement strand
GGCTGTTGAAAGTACGCCTTGCCGACAAACTTCAACGGAGGATTGCCCTTGACGAAAGGATTGGGAATCACAAGCGTCTCCATGGTTTTCTTGAAGAGGGCCGTGTCACTGATGGCCGCAGGACCAGCTTTTTGAAGGGTCCTCAGGATCATCTCTAGGGCGTAAACCTTTGTCCCGGCCTCGTCGTTCCATTCACCCACCCGTTTGACGTACTCTTTGACAAACGCCTGCATGTACGGAGTCTGGATGGCGGGAGTACTGGCACCGCCCACCGAGATAAAGCCTTCGGCAGCGGCGCCTGCACTTTGGGAAAGTACCTTGGCGTCCTGTGCGGTCTCGGTACACAGCAGACCCTTGTACCCCGACTCGCGCGCGGCTTTCAGCAGAAGCGCAGCATCGGGAGGAGCCACACCCGAAAGGTCAATCAGATCGGGACCTTTTGCGATCACGGCCTGAATCGAGGCCGAGAAATCGGTGGTTCCCGGTTCGTAGGTGCCGCCCGTCGACACGATCTGCAAACCCAAGCTCTTGGCCGCGGCCTCGCCTTCTTTCATCTGGTTCAAGGGGTCAGCTTCATTTCGAGCCAAGAACGCGATCTTCTTCACGCCCTTCTTGTCCATGAGGTACTTGTACATGACAGGACCCGCCTGATAGCTGGCGATCATGCCCAAGATAGACGCTGTTCGAGGCAGGGCGTAGAACTCCTTGTTGTACGAGAAGACGATGTTCATCGCCTTGGCCTTTTCGACAACAGGTATGTCGGCCCCTTCGGTGGTATCGACGTTGGGACCAATGATGTACTTGATCCCCATCGAGGTCAGCTTCTCCATATTCGAGGCCGACAGCTGCGGGTCGAGCTTGTCGTCAAGCGCGACAATCTCGATGGTGTACGTCTTGTCACCGATCTTCCATCCTCCGGCGGCGTTAATCATGGCAGCCGTCGTCTCGGCCGAGTACTTGTTGACTAATCCCCAAGAAGCCGCGTAGCCGCTCATCACGGCGTCGACACCGATTTTCAAGACCGGTTGGTCGGCAAATAGACCCCCGGCCGCCAAAAGAAAGCACCCCATCAGCGCTTTGATTTTCATCTCGATCCTCCTTGAGAGTCCCCGGATCATGGGGGACTCTTATTGTCGACAATCTAGTTTCTGATTGTGCACAATGTCAATCATCTATTTCCACATTTCCGAATTATTTTTCTGTAATTCTACTCATACGGAGTAACAATATGCTAAACATACCTAAATGTAGTATCGATTCGACTTTTCAATTCCGTGGAAATCCCCTAGTGTAGAGGGGTCATGACTCCTGAACCCTTCCCCGGCGAAGCCGTGGGCCCGGACCAAACGGTCTACGACTCCATCCGTCGGGCCATCCTTTCTCAACGCCTGGCTCCAGGGACCAAATTGACAGAAGAGAAGCTTTCAACACTTTTCGGCGTAAGCCGGGAACGAATTCGAAAGGTCTTTCAACGCTTGGCTCACGACAAATGCATCGAATTGCGCCCCAACCGGGGAGCCTTCGTCGCCCAACCCGGAATTAGAGAAGCGAGGGAGGTGTTCGCCGCGCGACGCCTCATCGAGACCCACCTTGTCGATCTGGTCGCCACAACCGCCGTTCCAGACTTTTCTGCTTTGGAGGCCAACCTGGAGTCGGAACGACAGGAACACTTGAACGATCAATTCAAAGAGGCGATTTCGACCTCTGGCGATTTTCATCTTCTCCTTGCCGAGCTGGCGGGCAACCGTGTCCTGACCGAGATACTGGAAGACCTCGTCGCCCGGTCTTCGCTGATTCTCTCCATGTATGGTCAGCGCCGTTTTTCGCTCTGCGGTCTTGAAGAACACGAGGATATCGTGAAGAAGCTCAAGGACGGCCAGCCGGGTCGGGCGCGAAAGCTCATGGCTGACCATCTACAGGCCATTGAGGACCAGCTGCAGTTCGACGAACGAGCGCCACAACCGGCCGATCTCTCTGAAATCTTTTCGGCGGGGTAGCGGACTGTTCGCTTTCTTCCGAAACCGGCGCCGCCGTCGCCTCTTGGCCGAGCGGCCTCTTGACGCCGAGCTTTGGCGGAAAGTCCTCGAACAGCATCCCATCCTGGCCCGGCTGACCGCCGACGAAACCTCGACGCTCAGGGAACTGACGACACTCTTCCTGGCCGAAAAGCAGTTTGAGACGGTCCAAGGGCTTGTCCTCGATTCGTTGCAGAAAGCCAGCATTGCCGTGCAGGCCTGCCTACCCATACTCCATCTTGGGCCAGACTGGTACAACGGATGGAGCACCTTGATCCTTATCCCAAAAGAATTTAAGGAAAGGAGACGCGACCACGACGGGGCCTTGGTCCACGAGTACGACGAAGAACTGGGCGGCGAGGTGCTAGAGCTCGGGCCGATCATTTTGTCATGGCGTGACGTTGAAGACTCTGGCTGGGGCGACGGGTACAACGTGGTTATCCATGAAATGGCGCACAAACTCGATCTTCAGTCGGGCGACTACGACGGCTGTCCGCCCTTGCATCGAGGCATGTCTTACGAGCAATGGGGACAGAGCTTCACCCAGGCGTACGAAGACCTGAGAGGAAAAGTTCGAAGGTTAGGAAAGAGAGCCGAGAGTATCCTCTCCATCGATCCTTACGCCGCCACCGATCCGGCTGAGTTTTTCGCAGTGTGCTCAGAGTACTTCTTCGAAGACCCCAAGGTCCTGAAGAACGAATACCCGGGAGTCTACGCCCAGATGGTTCTCTTCTACCGGCAGGATCCTATCGCGCCCAAGGCGGATTGAGCTTTCGCAAAATATTCTGCACGGGACAATCCTCGTCGTGGGCACCCGGAAGCCACCCCGTGCTCATCAAGAATTCGTTCACAATTTCGCCGCCGGTAAACCGGAACGTGGCTTTGAAGAGTTTCGTCCACTCGTCCTTGCTGCGAGGATGATGGGTCGCCAACCAGGCCGAAAACGATCCGTGAGTTTGCCGAATGTCGACGAGCCGCCGGGCATTCTCGATGGCCGCATCGATCTTGAGCCGGTTGCGGATGATTCCAGGGTTTGATAGGAGCCGTTGGCGGTCTGACTCGCCGTACTGGGCGACTGAGTCGATGGAAAATTCCGAATAGGCTCTGCGGAAGGATTCCGCCTTCTTCAGGATGGTTAGCCAACTAAGGCCGGCCTGATTGATCTCGAGAACCAGCCTCTCAAACAGGCGGTCATCCTCTTCAACAGGAAACCCATAGAGCCCATCGTGGTAAGGAACGTGCCAGGGGTCGTCGGGGTTGTCGCGGCAATAGTCACAATAGCTCATGGCAGCGGCGGATGCCTTCTCCTTACTAGTCGAGATGAATTTCGTAGCAGTATCTTAGCAAAAAGGCGGATCAGAATGGCGTATTGGCTCATGAAATCGGAACCCTCCGAGGTTTCCGTCGACGATCTTGAAAAAAGACCAGGACAGACCGTGGACTGGTTCGGCGTCCGCAACTATCAGGCTCGAAACTTCCTGCGAGCGATGAGGGTGGGCGACCGGGCGTTCTTCTACCACTCCTCGTGCCCCGAACCAGGCATCGCCGGTGTCGTTGAGGTCGTCCGCGAGGCCTACCCCGACCCTACGCAATTTGACTCCTCCAACGCGCACTTTGATCCCAAATCTCCGCCTCAGGAACCCCGTTGGTCAACGGTCGATGTGAAGCTGGTGCGCAAGACCACCCTGATTCCGCTTGCGGTACTCAAAAACAAAGGCGAACTGACAGGTCTGCGACTGCTTCAGAAAGGCAACAGGCTGAGTGTGCTCCCTGTGGACGCACCTCACTGGAAGGCCATCGAAAAGATGCTGAGCTGAAACGAGCTCAGGGGGCCAAAAACGTCCGCCATTCATCCTGCTCTTCCGGAGTCAGGTCAAGAAACTGTATGCCGACCCGCCAGCTCTTTCCTTCGGTGGGTCGGCAGTTGGTCGTGACGCAGTTGACCGACAGATCGCGGGCTTCCTTGCCATCCGGTTTCACCGACGCCAGCAGGTACACGCTCTCCCCGGAATTGAGGCTGTCTTCAAGAAGGAGACAAAGACCATGCGAAGAAACGTCGACCGCGGTGGCGGGCAGCCACGTTTCCTTTCCCAAGTGGGTGACAACGCATTGATGAATCGTGATCGGGACTCCGGTACTTCGCGGTGAAGTTCGGCGTTCTTTCATGTCGTACCTCTCCTGGGAAGCCTATCACTGGTTGACGGTCCTGGCAAACTGTCCATGGCCCGTGACCCAAGAGTCGTTCCCGAGGTTGCAGAGCATCAATTCCATAACCTGTGATTTTATTCACAGTTTGGTCGACAGGAGCGCGGACCCTTCCTATACTCCCCCTATCGAAGGAGTTTCCCATGGCACGCGTTTACAACTTTTCCGCAGGGCCCAGCATGTTGCCCGAACCGGTGCTCAAGAAGGCCGCAGACGAAATGCTTGACTGGCAAGGCAGCGGTCAATCGGTCATGGAGATGAGCCACAGGTCCAAGGCCTATGAATCGATTATCAAGAAGACAGAGGAACTCGTCCGCACCGTAATGAAGGTTCCCGAAGACTATCATGTTCTCTTCCTTCAGGGAGGAGCCAGTCTTCAGTTTCACATGATTCCTTTGAACTTCCTGACCAAGACCAAGAAGGCCGACTACGTGCAAACCGGAGCCTGGAGCCAAAAGGCCGTCGAGGAAGCCCAAAAACTCGGAACGATCAACATCGTCGGCACTTCCAAGGACAAGAAGTGGAGCTACCTTCCTCCCCTGGCCAACCTCGACGACGCGGCCGACTACTTCTACTACTGCTACAACAACACCATTGAAGGGACCCAGTTCCACCAAGTACCGAAAGTCAAGGCTCCCCTTGTGGCCGACATTTCCTCTGGAATCTTGAGTCAGCCCTTCGACATCGCCAAGCACGCCGTGGTCTTCGCGGGTGCTCAGAAGAACCTTGGCCCCGCCGGGGTCTGTCTGACTCTTGTGAAGAAGGAATTCGTCGAACGCATTCCGTCAGGCTTGCCAGCCATGCTCGATTTCAAGACCCATATCGAAAATGGTTCGATGTTCAACACGCCGCCGTGCTACTCGATCTACATCATCGGCTTGGTCCTTCAGTGGATTCAGGAACAGGGCGGAGCCGACCATCTGTACGCCGCCAACGCCGAAAAAGCCAAGTTGCTCTACGACTACCTCGACGCGTCGAAGTTCTTCTACAGCCCCGTGGAAAAGTCGGTGCGCTCGTTGATGAACGTCCCCTTCCTGGCGCGGGTCGCCGATCCAGAAGCCAACGAGGCATTGAACAAGAAGTTTGTCAAAGAGGCCGAGGCCGCGGGGCTAGTCAATCTGGCCGGGCACCGTTCCGTGGGCGGCATGCGGGCGAGCATCTACAACGCGATGCCGCTGGACGGCGTGAAAAAGCTCGTGGCCTTCCTGAAAGATTTTGAAGGAAAGAACGCTTAGGGTGGAAGCACCTGACCTACTGCGGGTCCCTTTGGACTTCGCGGAAGGCTTCCACGGGATAAGCGACTACAAACTGTACAAGGAGCCCTTTGTGTATAAGATTCAGACTTTGAACAAAATTGCCGCGTGCGGACTTGAAAGACTTCCGCGCGACACCTATGAAACCGCCACGGAAATTGGCCATCCCGATGGCATTTTGGTTCGCAGCCAGGACATGCATGCCATGGACATTCCCGCCTCGGTTCTGGCGATCGCGCGGGCTGGAGCTGGGACGAACAACATTCCCACCGCCAAAGCGACAGAAAAGGGAATCGTCGTTTTCAACACCCCGGGGGCCAACGCCAACGCCGTGAAAGAACTTGTGATCGCCTCCATGCTCCTCTCGAGCCGAAGAATTTCCCAGGGTCTGGTCTGGAGCCAAAGCCTCAAAGGCAAGGGCGACGAAGTTCCCGAGCTTGTCGAAAAGGGCAAGGCCCAGTTTATTGGTCCCGAAATCGAAGGAAAAACCCTTGGCGTGATTGGTCTGGGAGCGGTGGGGGTGCTCATCGCCAACGCGGCGAGCGCGCTTGGCGTGAAGGTCATTGGGTTTGACCCCTACGTGAGCGTCGAGGCGGCCTGGAAGCTGAACACCGACGTCCGCAAAGCCGCCAACCTCGACGCTCTGGTGGGCGAAAGCGACTTCATCACCATACACGTTCCCCTCACCCCTGAAACCAAGGGTCTGTTCAACAAGGAACGCTTGGCACGGACAAAAAAAGGCGCCCGAATCATCAACCTGAGCCGCTCAGGCCTCGTGGACAACACCGCGCTGAAAGCCGAACTGGCTTCGGGACGCCTGGCTGGTTATGTGACCGACTTTCCCGAAGAAGAACTGCTGGGCATCGACAACATCTTGGCCATTCCCCACCTTGGCGCTTCGACCCCCGAGGCCGAAGACAATTGCGCCATTATGGCCGCCGATCAGATCCGGGAGTACCTAGAACGAGGCAACATTAAGAACTCGGTGAACTTCCCCGCTGCAGACCTGCCACCAACGGGAAAGACCCGTGTCACCATTGCCAACAAAAACGTGCCCAATATGGTTGGTCAAATCACAGCGGTTCTGGCCAAACACAAGCTGAACATTGACGACATGCTCAACAAGAACAAGGGGGAGGTGGCTTACAACATCATCGACGTCTCCGGTGACGTTCCGGCTGGGCTTAAGGCCGAATTGGGCGCCATTGAAGGCGTGTTGCTCGTCCGAGTGATTGACAACTGCAATTAAGCTGATCCCCCCGCTGAGTCGCCTTGGAGGCGGCTTAGCCGGGGCTGTTTCTGGGCTCAAAAGACTGCGGCCTTCGCTTCTGGAGCCATTCTTCGCAAACCTGATCCCAATAGGCCTTGATCGACTGCTCTTTCAGGTATTCCAAATAGGGCCAGGCTCCGTGGTGACGCACGAATTCCCACGGAGGGCGGTGTCCGAGGTCAGGCTGGGGTTGTTCGGCCCACGTCATGTAGGTGACCGGAGAGGGAAACAATCTCAGCAGGTGATGCTCCCCAGAGTCCTCCC
This sequence comes from uncultured Spirochaetales bacterium, assembly GCA_964475005.1. GTDB lineage: Bacteria > Spirochaetota > Spirochaetia > JABEVK01 > JABEVK01 > JAIFLN01. The sequence goes on along the minus strand of CAYYUZ010000085.1, from coordinate 6,715 downwards.
AGCTTTCCCAGGTGTTCCAGAACTGCACTCTCCAATTCTTTTCGGTGATGTTCGTCATGGTGCCCTCCCCCAACCTTCCCTAGCTCTTTCTTTTCATAGATGACTATTTTGGTCAACTCTAGGAAACGGTCTCAAATTGGCACCGCTTTCAGTGGACCCGGAAGGACTTTATTCTTACTTTTCCAGTCATGCATTCCCTCGACGTCAAAAAAACTCTCCCCTGGATCCTCTTCTTGATCTTTTTCGCCGTTCTGAACGAGACGGTCTTCAATGTTTCGATTCCAGCCATCGCCCTTCAGTACGGACTGACTCCTACGGGCGTCAGTTGGATGATGACCACGTTCATCGTGTTCTTCGGCGTCGGCTCGGTGATCTTCGGCCGGTTGTCCGACCTATTCAGCCTGAAAAAGCTGATCGTTGCCGGGATCTTGATCTACGCTGCGGGTTCACTTCTTGGATTCCTCGTCCAATCAAACTACCTCCTGGTCATTGGCGCCCGGGCGCTGCAGGGAGTCGGAGGTTCGGCGATTCCGGCGCTCGTCATGGTGATCGTTGCCCGCTACTTCGCTCCTGAAGTCAGAGGCCGGCTCTTCGGGTCCATTGGGTCGATCATCGCGGTGGCCTTGGGAATCGGCCCGGTTCTTGGGGGGTTCGTGGCGGCCAGTCTCCACTGGAGCACCTTGTTTCTCATTCCTCTGATCATCTTGGTCGCCATTCCGTTCCTGAGCAAAGTTCTTCCCGAGGAAGAAACTAGGAGCGGCCGCGTTGATCTGATCGGGGCCACACTCATGACCCTGGGAATCGGCTCGATGATCATCTACCTGACCTACCCCGATTGGCCCTGGCTGGTTTCAGGGATCGTGCTTCTGACGGGTTTCGTCTTCCGAATCTTCCTTGCAAAAGAGCCGTTCTTTGACCCCAAACTCTTTGCCAACCGGCCCTTCAGCGCTGGTGTCGTTACAAGTCTGTTCTTGTTCGGGGTGGTTATCGGCATCTTCTTCATCTTTCCTCTTCTTCTCAACAAGCTGCAGCACCTCGATACAAACGGCATCGGACTCATCCTCTTCCCGGGCGCCATTAGCGGCGTCTTCTTCGGTCCCATCGGGGGACGTCTGGCAGACAGCAAAGGGAACCGGTTCGTCTTGTCCATCGGACTGATCTTGATCGTGGGGAGCCTGTCGGCCGCGGCCTTCCTTTTGACTCTCTCTCCCTGGTACCTGTCCGGAGTTCTTCTGTTTACCTACGTCGGATTCTCGTTCCTGCAAACGGGACTGATCAATTCGGTCTCGATGACTCTGCGCGAAGAGGAGACGGGCGTTGGAATGGGTCTGTTCAATCTCGTCGGCATTCTTGCTGGCGCCATCGGGACAGCCTTGGTCGCCAAGATCCTTGAAACACAAATGCTCGACTTCCGCGGAATTTTGCTGGTTTTTGCGGTCGCGGCGGGGCTGGCTGGCGGCTGGTACGCTCTGACCTTGAAGAAGAGTCGATCAACCGTCCTTGCTCCCGCGGAAAGTTGATTTCTAAACTGTTTAAGGATAACTTCATCGCATGAATGATTCGAACAAGATCCAGGTGGAAATTTGGTCAGACGTCATGTGCCCGTTCTGCTACATCGGAAAGCGCCAATTCGAGGCGGCCCTCGAAGAATTTGAGGACCGCGAACGAGTCGAAGTGGTTTGGAAGAGCTTCCAGCTCGATCCCAGCCTGAAAGCGGAACCTGGGCAGACGCTCTACAAGTACCTTGCGGAGCGAAAGGGCATGACTGTGGACCAGTCACGTAAGATGCACGACCACGTTGCCAAAACCGCCGCGGGGGTCGGGCTCGACTACCGCTTTGACCAAGTCGTCGTGAACAACTCCCGCGCGGCTCACCGGCTGATTCAAGTCGCGAAGGCTCAAGGGCGGGGTGACGAAATCGAAGAGGCGCTGTTTCGCTCCTACTTTACGGAGGGCCGGGATATTGGGGACAGAGCTGTTCTTGCCGCGTTGGCAACCTCAAACGGTTTATCTCTTGAAGACGCCGACCAAGCGTTTCTCGACCCGACGGGCGAGGGGGAGCGCCGCGTCGAGAACGATTTGGAGGAGGCAAGGGAACTCGGCTCCACGGGCGTACCTTTCTTTGTCTTCCAGAGGCAATACGGTGTCACCGGAGCTCAGGGGAGCGGCACCTTCCAGAAGGTTCTCGAAAAAGTCTCCCACGAAAGCGTTTCGTGACGCGGTCTTGATTACCATTTTTGTCAAGTTTAGAGTGGCCCCATGAACAAGTTCACCGTGTGGTCCCATGCCGACTTCGTAACCCTCGATCCTTCACGGCCGCGAGCGGCGGCTTTGGTCACCGAGGGCGAGGAAATTCGCTATGTGGGAGACGAGTTGGGTGCTCGAAGTTTTGCAGGGCCCGAGGCTCGAATCGAAGACCTGAACGGTCGAACGGTGATCCCCGGTTTCAACGACAACCACCTCCATTTGGTGATCTTCGGTGACCACACCTACGCCCCCGACCTGTCCGGTCTGGATGAAACTGCCATTGTGGCCAAGGTGAAAACCTTTTCGGAGACCACCAGGCAGAACTCCCTCTTGGTTGCCTACGCCTGGGACTATCCGTCGTGTCCGCATCCCCGCAAGGAACTCCTTGACGCGGCCTTTCCCGACCGTCCGGTTTTTCTTGCTCAGTTCGGAGGTCACGGAGCCTGGGTCAACTCGGTGGTCCTAAAGGCCATGGGAATTGACCGCTATCACGCCCCCAAGACAGGTCAAGTCCTTCGTGACGAATCGGGGGAGCCCACGGGAATCCTTCGCGAAATGGGTGAAACGCCGTTCATGCAGAAGCATTTCCAGAGCCTGTTCTTCAAAAAGTTACTCAGGGAACCTCGAATTCGGCGCTCCCTCGACGAATTCCGGCGTGTGGGAATCACTTCGATTCAGGACAACACTTGGTTCCACCCGGTTCTGTCAACACTGCATCGGCTGTACCGAAGGCGGGAACTGACGGCCCGGGTCTCTTGCTGGTCGTTTGGACGCGTCCCCTCCTCGCTTCCGTTCATGAAGCTGGGCCCCTACCACGGAGAATGGGTCCACGCCGGACCACGAAAGTATTTTCTCGATGGAACGTTCACTACCCGGACAGCCTGGATGCACGACGCGTATCCGGGATTCCCCAACGACTACGGCATGGGCTTCGATCCGAAATGGCTCGAAAACATCCTGGAACGACTGGCGCGGTTGAAGCTGCAGGGCGCCTTCCATTCCATTGGCGACCGCTCAACTTCCACCTTTCTCGACGTCTGGGAGAAGGTCTTGAACCGCCATCCCGAAGCTCTGTCCCTCAGGATGCGGCTCGAACATGTTCAGGCCGTCCGTCCCGGGGACTTTGACCGGATGAAGGCCTTGGGCGTCTGCGCTGCCGTGCAGCCTCCCGCGCTCGC
>CAYYUZ010000085.1:0-3190 GCA_964475005.1 uncultured Spirochaetales bacterium | reverse complement strand
TCAAACCTGGATTCTTGGCGGACTTTACCGTGCTCTCGGAAGATCCGACCACTATTGACCGCCGCCACCTTAAGGACCTGACCGTTCATCGAACCGTGGTCGGAGGCCGAACTGTCTGGGACCGTGATCGGGAACTCAGCGCTTCGCTTTGAGGTGCGCGGCCCAAGTTTCTTTGACGGCTTGGGCAAGCGGCGTGGCTTTCCATCCGAACTTGGCTTCGAAGGCCGACGAATCCACTGTAAAATCGCGTTCAAATTGGTAGAGCATTTCAACGACCTCTCGAATCATGGGGTCAAACAAGCCCAAGAGTTTCACGACACCCGACGGAAGCTTTCCGACCTTGGCACTTCTGCCAGCTTCCGCAGCAAAGAGCCCGGCCACGGTGCGGGCCGTCGTGGGTTCCAAACTCGGAGCCAGCCAGCTCTGTCCCCAAGAGCTGTTGTCAACGGCGACGTCGACGATGGCCCTAGCAAAATCAGGAAGGTAAGTGTAGCTGTGAAGAGCGTCGGGGTTCCCTAAGAAGGCGACTGGCTTGCCGCGTTCAAAAGCCGGAAAGAATCGGGTGCCAAAATGGGAGTTGGGCGTGTTGGTCGCACCGGGACCAAAGTAATCACTAGCCCGAACCGAAACGGCTTTCACGCGCCCTGAGCGGTGCGCTTCCTGCCATTGGGTCGACAGTGCCAGACGAAGTGTCCCTTTTTTTGTGGGAGGGATCTCCTGGGTGGATTCTCTCAACGGCATCTTGTCGGCTCGATAGGAGTAGAGATTCTCAACAAACACAACGACCGCGCCAGTCTGTTCAGCCGCTGCCAGGACCGCGTTTTGCATGGGTGGAAATTGCGTCTGCCAATCAGGATACGGAACGCCAACCGCGTGAACCAAAATGGATGCCCCTTCACAGGCGGCATTGAGAGCTACAGCATCCCTAACGTCCGCAGATACGGCGTCAGCTCCCGGCACGACCGGTGCGCCGCTGCGGGTCACAAAACGCACTCGAAAATCCTTCTCCAAAAACCGGCTCCCCACGGCCCGTCCCACTGGTCCAGCACCTAGAACAACCACCGACGATTTCCCCATCGCTTCCTCCAATGTATTCACTGACCACATCAACATACAGGTTGATGTGGATACTGTCAACATCTTGAGTAGAATTGCACGTAAGGAGTATGATCAAAGAGTGAAAACTCGGGACCACTACCACCATGGAGACCTCAGAGCAACGTTGGTGGCAGCGGGCCTCAAGCAACTCGAAGAGGATGGCCAGGCCGCGATCAGCCTCCGAGCCTTGGCGAAGGCGGCCGGTGTCTCGCCGAATGCCCCGTACAGACACTTCGCCGATAAAAACGCCCTCATGGGTGCCCTGGCTGCAGAGGGCTTTCACCGGTTTGCCGATCTGGTGGAGAATGCTGGCCAATCCCCAGGGTCGCCTGTCGAAAAATTGAGGGCTCAGGGGTCCGCCTACCTTGTTTTTGCCACGGTGCAACCAGCGCTTTACCATTTGATGTTCTCTCCCTACGGCTACAGTTTGCACAGTCCCACGTGCCAGGCGGAGTCGGAACGCGCCTTCGCAAGCCTGATCGAAGTCACCGCGGGTGCCCAAAGGTTTGGCTGGAAGAGCGAAGTCTCTTTGAATGTTCTCGTGCTGGCCTACTGGTCCTACCTTCATGGTTGGGCCGGGCTCCTGTGCGACAAACTTGTCCCCCCCGGAGTGCCGGTTCCGTCCATCCTCGAAGTCCTTGACGTGTTCTTTAGCGAAGGAAAGGCCTGAATCGCCGATGATCCGAGTCAAACGCTAAGAAAACCCTGATAAAATCAAGAAAAAGCCAAATCCAAACCTTGACGGCGTCGGACTTATACTCTAATCTCCTTCGAGATGGTTCTTCCATACGAGGAAAATCGAATCTTTTCCCACCGCAAGGCACTGTGTTCTGGAAACGATCGTTCGCTTCTTGACGTGTTCCGCCCAAAGTACGGAAAAGGGCTTATCGTCGATAAGCAGAACTGATTCCCGGGTCAAGAGACCCGGACCAAGGACATGAAAAATGGCCAAGAAAATTTACGTCGGTAACCTCAGCTACCACTCCACCGAAGACTCCCTCCGCAATGCGTTTGCACAGTTTGGCGATGTCGTCTCTGCTAACATTGTTATGGACCGCTACACCGGTTCGTCCAAGGGCTTCGGCTTCGTGGAAATGGGTTCTGATCAGGCCGCCAATGCCGCGATTGCCGGCATGAACGGGCAGGAACTTGACGGTCGCCAGCTTCGTGTCAACGAAGCCAACGACAAGCCCCGCCGCGAAGGTGGAAGCAACGGTGGCGGTGGTGGTCGCTGGTAGTTCGTTCCTTCGGAACCAACCACTTGGAGAAATTCTCGTTGTGAGATTCTCCCTTGCTCCCCGGTTTCGAAACGAGTTTGTATTTTGAATAAAAGCCATCCGAAAGGGTGGCTTTTGTTTTTGGAGGTCCCATGATCGCCTCTTCTCGTACGAAGGTTCTCGGTTTGACCGTGCTGTTGTTTTCGTTTGGCCTGGTAGGTTGCCCGTATCAGTCTCAGGTTCCACTCGACCAAGCATCCTTGCCGATTGACACCCGCCTCCTGGGAGTTTGGAGGGAAGACTCGTCGACCGCCTTTATGGTGTACACGATTGAACCCCAAGGCGATTTCGAGTACGCCGTTCGTTCGGAAGGGGATTCGGGGATGAACCAGTACCAGGCCTACTTAACCCAACTGGGGAGCCACTGGTTTCTAAATCTGAAGAATAGCGATGAAAACTCGACCGAAAGGTACTCGCTTTTTCGCCTCGAAATCGGAGATGACGGTGCCTCAGTGACTCTGTTCCCCGTCACCGAGAACATCCTCGAGAAGTTCACTCGGTCTTCGGATCTAAGGGAGTTCTTCGAGAAGTACCAAGACCTCAGCTTCTTCTACGAGAAACCGACACGATACGTTCACCCGCAATCAGTCCCGGAACAGAACCTTGACCAGACCACTTCCTAACCACAAAGCCACAAAAGGCACGACTAGAGACAGGACCAGATAGACGACGGCGAAACCCCATTCGCGATCTTGGAGAAAGTCAGTGATCTCAAGCATCATCGTGGACAGGGTCGTGAACCCGCCGCAGAAACCCGTGGTTAGAAAGAGCCTGGCTTCGGCGGAAAGACCGACCTTTGAACCGGCCCACTCGGT
>CAYYUZ010000084.1:0-18434 GCA_964475005.1 uncultured Spirochaetales bacterium | reverse complement strand
TCTTGGGAAAACTTCTTGAACGTGCTGCGCAACGCCTCCACCACCGGCATCATTGCCTTCGGCATGACCTTTGTCATCATTCTCGGGGAGATTGACCTGAGCGTGGGGTCGGCCATCGCCTTTTTCGGTTGCCTGACAGCCGTCATCACCCAGGATCTCGACGCGGCCGGCTGGTCGCCGGTCACCTCCATTCCGGTGGCCGTGGTCATCAGCCTGGTCTTGGGAGGGGCCATGGGCTTGTTTACCGGCTGGCTGCGCCACAGGTTCAACGTGCCCACCTTCATCACCACGCTCGCCTGGATGGCGGCCCTGCGGGGGGGCGCCTACCTTCTCACCAACAGCTTCCCGGTGACTCCCTACCCGGAGTGGTTCAACTTCTTCGGCAGCGGCTTCGTCTTCGGGATTCCCTTCCAGGCCGTGGTCTTTCTGGTGGTCTTCGCCGCGACCTGGTTTGTCTCGCGGTTCACGGTCTTTGGACGCGCGGTCTACGCCATCGGCGGCAACCCCGAATCCGCCAGGCTGTCGGGCATTCCCGTCATGGGCATCCGAATGACCGTGCTCGCCGCGACGACGGTCTTTGCCGTCCTGGCCGCCATCATGGTTTCCAGCCAGATCCAAGCGGGAAACCCCACGGTCGGCACAAGCTGGGAGTTCACAGTCATCTCGGCGTGCGTGATTGGTGGCGTGAGTCTGATGGGAGGTAAAGGTCGGATCTGGGGCACCTTCGTAGGCGTCATGTTCCTCGAGATCATCCTCAACGGGATGACCCTTCTGAACATCGACGAGTACTGGCAGTACGTGGCCCGAGCCATCCTGATCCTTGGCGCGGTGCTGATCTACCAGTCGCAAGAGAGTAAGCAGAGGGCGTGAACAGGATTTCGGTCTGCCGAACAGATTCCCTCCCTCTCCTTCCCTGAGTACTTTGAAACCTCAGGAGATTTGCTATGAAAGCCATGATCATCCGTGAATTCGGCGGTCCCGAGAAGTTCGAATGGGCAGAAATGCCCAAACCTGTGCCGGGACCGGCCCAGGTCCTTGTCAAGGTGAAGGCGGCGAGCGTCAATCCCGTCGATTTCAAGATTCGGATGTACCCGGGCAACTGGGCGCGTGTCCCGGTGCCGGCCATTTTGGGCTACGACGCCTCGGGGGTTGTCGAGGCCGTGGGCGAAAGGGTCACTCATCTCAAGCCGGGGGATGAGGTGTTCTACAGCGCCAAGATCTTCGGTCGCCAGGGGACCTACGCTGAATACCACGTGGAGGATGCCGACATTGTCGCCAAGAAACCCGCTGGCCTGACCTTCGAGGAGGCCGCCAGCCTTCCGCTGGCGGGGATGACGGCCTACGACGCCATCGTCACGTTCTTCCAGACAAAACCTGGAGACACGGTTCTTGTCCACGCGGGAGCGGGCGGTGTCGGGGCCTTTGCCGTCCAGTTGGCCAAAGCGTCGGGCGCAAGAGTCTTGGCCACCGGCCGCAAGGAAAACGAAGCCCTGATCCGGAGCCTGGGGGCCGATGAGGTCATCGACTACCGGACCACCAAATACGAAGACGAGGTCAACCGGCTGACCGGAGGCAAAGGAGTCGACGGCGCGTTCGACACCGTGGGCGGCGACACCGTGACCCGCTCCATCGGCTGCGTGAGGCACTACGGCAAGATCGCCACCATCGCGAGCATAGAAGGGAGCGTGAACGGCATGCAGATGCGCAATCAGACACTCTACTTCGGTTTCATGGAACGAACCGAAGCCAAGATACAGGCGCTGGCCACGTTGGCCGAACGAGGCCAGATCAAGCCGCTCATCGATAGCGTCTACAATCTGCAGCAGGTTGCCGATGCCCACAGAAAGATCGAAGCTGGTGGCATGAAGGGAAAGATCGTTCTCAGGGTCTGAGCTGCGAGGCCGCCTGGTCGAGGGCCGCAATCAGTTCCCGCTGGTAGTCAGGGATGTCTTCCACCACACGGCCCCAGACCAAGTGACCATCGCGGAAGGCCGGCTGATCGACCCAGCGGCCGCCGGCGTTTTCGAGGTCGTCCTTGATGCCTTTTGAACCCGTGACCGGGCGTCCGGCCAGAATCTTGGCGCTGGCGGCCACCCATCCGGCGTGGCAGATAAACCCAAGGATTTTCCTGGCAGAGTCGATTTCTCTGACCAGACGCAGCATATCGGGATCCCGCCGCATCTTGTCGGGCGCGAAACCCCCGGGGACCAGCAGCGCGAAAAGGCCACCAGAGGCCACATCGCGGGCCGCCACGTCGGCTTTGGCGGTCAACCCGCCGCTCTTGGCGGTGTACACTTCGACCTCGGAGCCGATGACGAGAATCTTGTAGCCAGCCTCCCGGACCCGCATCAGAACCGACCAAAACTCCAGGTCCTCAAACGTGGGGCCCACCAACATTCCTACGGTCAGGTCTTGCGGTTTCATAAGGTTTCTCCTTGTTGACCAAAATAGTCACAAGGCTCATTCTCGGTCTATGGCAAACATCGCACTTCCGGCAGGAGTCCCAGGAATTCGAGGACCTCTGACCGCTTACCCCGAGACCTCAGCCCCCCTGTTGGCCCTCGCGCAGAGTGTCTTGAGAGGAAACTCACCCCTGTCACCCGCCGAGCGTGAAATGCTGGCGGTCGCCGTCTCTGTTGAAAATGGCTGCCTCTTTTGTAGCCGAAGCCACGCCGCCGCGGCGAGAATACTGTTTGGTCCGCGCGCCGCTTGGATCGACAAGATCCTGGCTGGAACGACTCCCGAGGACGTTGGTGAAAAACTGGCGGCGCTGCTCTCGCTGGCCAGGAGTGTGGCGCGCTCTGGGCACTACGCAAACGAGCCCATCGTCAAAGCCAGAAAGGCCGGAGCGTCCGACCGGGAGATTCACGACACGGTGCTGGTGGCCGCGACCTTCAGCTTGTACAACCGGTATGTGGACGGCCTGGGGGCCCCGGAACCCGAGAACCCCAAGGACTATGTGGCCATGGGGGAACGATTGGTAAGCACAGGGTACGTTTGACCCCTGGCGAAAATACAACTTGGTGACCATAATAGGGCATGGGAAAGTCAAACGAGCGTTTGGTGGGCCTGCTGGTCGATGACGAGCCTCTCAATCTGAAGCTGATCCAAACTTTGCTGGCGCCTGTGGATTTGCAGTTGGTCACGGCCTCGGACGGTTACACCGCTCAGAAACTGATGGCGGGACAGACCTTCGACTTGCTTCTTTTTGATATTGCCATGCCCGAGCTTGACGGGTTGACGCTGACCCGATGGGCGCGCCGAGACCCGCTCCACAAAGACGTTCCCATCCTCATCCTGACTTCGATGGCTAGCAAGGCCACCCTTGTCGAGGCCTTTGAGGCCGGCGCCGTCGACTTCCTGACCAAGCCCTTCCACGGGCCGGAGCTCGTTCACCGCGTTCGCGCCCAGCTCAAGCTCCGCATCCTTCAGCGCCGCATGGAATCCTTTGCCAACGAACTCAACTTGCAGATCCTCAAGGCGATGAAGACGGAAACCGAACTCCGCCAAAGCCAAGCGGCGCTCGCCGAAGCCAACGTAACCCTTTCCGAGTGGGCGCACAAGGATTCCCTAACAGGACTCTGGAACAGAAGAAAGGCTTGGGACTTGATGGAGTACGAGGCCGAGAGGAGCGTAAGGCAGGCCAGAACCATTGGTGTCGCTCTCCTTGACCTCGACAAGTTCAAGAACATCAACGATACGCTGGGACACGGAACGGGCGACCTTGTCTTGAAACAAGCTGCCGAGGTTTTGGCGCAAACAGTTCGCAAAGGTGATCTTTTGGCGCGTTGGGGCGGAGAGGAGTTTCTTGCGATCTTTCCGGAGACCGATCTGGAGGGAACCCTCGCCGTCGCGGAAAAGCTCCGTCTGGCGGTGCAAACGGCCTCCTGGCCGGTAGCCGACAACCCCGGCGTCACGGTTTCCATTGGCGTCGCGCTCAAGGAACCTTCGGTTTCGTGGGAATCAGCGCTCAAGGAGGCCGATGCGGCCCTCTACAGGGCCAAAGAAAGTGGTCGCAACCAGGTTTGCGTGTAGTAGACTGGCCCCATGGCCAGACACCGTTTCCTGCTCTCGCCCTTCGGTGAAGCCCATCTTGAACTCGGCCCAGACCGCACGCACATCGAGGCGACCTCGGGGTTGGCCGGCGATTGGGCTCTTGGCTGGTGGCACGCCCATCGGGCTGGCGAAAAGGCCCTGTTTGCCAGGGATTTCTGGAGAGGGCAACTGGGTTCGGGTGGAAGATCGCCAGGGCGCACCGAACTGGCTGCGTTCGTGGCTCCCTGGTCGTTCGAGGCCGATCTCGACGCCGAGACCAACGGCCTGTCCAAGGAACAAAAATTCCGCGTGCAGGCCTACACTGACGGATTTAACCATGGCCGCCGACGTTCCCGCGAACTCCCCTGGACCCCCCAGGACTGCCAACTGCTTGCCAGGACCCTCGGGTTCTTGGAATGGTGGGAGGTGAGGGCCCCGCAGATCGTGTTTCTACTGGATGCCGTCCGCGAGGGTTTGTCGTGGCCGCGTATTCTCAATCTCTGGCCCGAGTTGGGTCCCGAACCCGACCGCGGCTTGTGGAAAGGCCTCGCCCCTCCGCCCCCGTTCTCCGTTGAGGCCCAGGCGCTTGTCAATCGTCTTTGCCGTTTCCGCTCCTCGCCAGCCTGGATCATCCCCGGTTCGCGAACCGTGAGCGGCGGTCCTTTGCTGGGTGCGTGCTACGTGAGCGATGTCACCGATGAGGCTTCGCCCTTCCTGCCCGTTCGGATCGACACTCCCGAAGGATCGACCCGAGGCCTAAGCCGTCCCGGTCACCCGGGGTTTCTGGCGGGCAAGACCCGGTGGCTGGCCTGGCACGCCGTTCCCGCGGTCGACGACTGTCTTGACCTAAGAATCCTCGAACACAACGATACCCGCGCCCTGGCCGGCGTGTGGGCTGGGTCCGGACGAACCGGAACGCTACAAGGGCTGCTGACGCTTGAGGAGACGACCACGGCCGAGGCTGCCCGCGATCGAACCGCTGCGCTAGGGTCGGCTTGCCTCGACTTTACCGCCGCCGATTCCCGCGGCGCCACCGCGCGCTGGGCCCAAGGACCTCGCTGGCTGCGGCCCTCGCCGCGTGACTCGTGGCTGCCCTCGGAGTGGAGTGCTGATCTCCCTGTCGGAAGCCGTCGCCTGGGGCCCCAACCCTTGTTGAACTTTCCGGGGAGGGCAACCGCAAGGACTCTGGCAGAGTTCCTTTTCCGACCCGAATCCAGCCTCGTCGCAGAAGTCCTCCCCTCGCTCAGGTTTCTGCTGCCCGACACGGACCTTGGTCAAAGGCTCCGCCGCTGGACCGGGCTCCCACCCAAGGGTGCCGAGGCCAAGTCGTTCGAACGCCTCTATGAAGCCGTCCTCGATGTCTTCTGGGAAGACAGTCCCGTGGTCCCCCCCCGCTACTCCGCGGTCCTTCAGGCACTCCTGCCCGCCGTTGACCGCTTGATTCAGGCCCCACATTCGGCCTGGTTTCCGTCGACGGAAAAGAACCTGCGCTTGGCCGAAGCCGTGCGCCGGGCTTTTGCCCCCGGTCGTCCCGAGGGTTTTGCCGCTCTTGGACGTCGCGTGGTCCGGCCGTCATGGACCGAAGAGCACAACGGCCACACACGGACCTTTGCAGGAACCGTGGCGTTTGTCGCCGATCCCGCCGTTCCCGAATGGCAGGTCGCCCCAGGCGAAAAAACGCCCGAGTTCCGAAGCTGGTGACGCTCTTGGACGACGCCGATTATCTCTCCCAGCAGCTGATCACCTATCTTGGAAACAAGCGCTCGCTGCTTCAGTTCATCGGGACCGGCCTGCAGAGGGTTCTGGCAAGACTCGGCAAAAGCAAGATCGCGACTTTCGACGTCTTTTCAGGGTCCGGGGTCGTTGCCCGCTATTTCAAACGCTACTCGTCGAACCTCCTGGTCAACGACTTGGAGCGCTACTCTCAGGTCATCAACCAGTGCTACCTGTCCAACGTTTCAACAATCAATCTCCCGGCTTTGAAAGACCTCCACGAACAAGTCGTCCTCGATCTGGCCAGCGGACCGTTTGCCCAGGGGTTCATTCAGGAACTTTACGCGCCGCGCCAAGACGCCTCAATTCAGGAGGGAGAGCGGGTGTTCTACACCTCGCGCAACGCCCGCTACCTTGATACAGCGCGGCAACGGATTCAAAACGTTCCCCAGGAATTTCAGGTGTACCTGCTGGCGCCGCTGCTTTCACAGGCCTCCATCCACGCCAATACCGCCGGAGTCTTCAAGGGGTTTTACAAGAATACCGACACCGGGCGAGGGAAGTTCGGCGGCAAGCAGGCCGACGCGTTGTCCCGAATTCTGGGAGACATCACCCTCCCCTTTCCCATCTTCAGCCCCTTCGAATGCGACTTCCGGGTGTACAGGGAGGATGCCAATGTTCTATGCCCGCAGCTAGACGAAGTGGATCTGGCCTATCTGGACCCCCCGTACAACCAGCACCCCTACGGGTCCAACTACTTCATGCTGAACCTGCTCGCCGACTACCGCCGACCCGCCTCCATTTCTGAGGTGTCTGGAATTCCAGTCGACTGGAACCGGTCGACCTACAATCGGCGTTCGCACGCCCACGACTCCTTGGCCCGCCTGGTGGCCTCGATCAAGGCCAAGTTCCTTATGATTTCCTTCAACTCGGAGGGTTTCATCGGTCAAGCCGACATGGAACACCTGTTGAGGCGAAACGGAAAACTTTCAGTTTTGGAGACCAAGTACAACACCTTCCGGGGAAGCCGCAACCTGTCAGGTCGAGGCCTTCACGTCAAGGAATACCTCTACCTTCTGGAAAAGTCCTAACCCGATTTCTCACGCTTTCACGATCTCAACGCCCCATCGGCGGTAGGGTTCGAGGGCCTCTTCGCTGGTTACTTCTTCGACTACAAGCACCGAAAGCTCTTGCGCGGGAATGATCTGGTAAGGTGAGGCCGCCCCCCATTTCTCGGGGGTCACCATCAAAATGGTCTCGGCTGAGCTCCGGCAGAAGGCCCGCTTCACGGCGGCCTCCTCCCAGTCTCCCGTAGTCACTCCGGTGTCGGGGTGGATACCCGTCGCACCCAAAAAAAATAGATCGCACCGGAGCCGGCCGACGGCCTCGGTGGTTTCCGATCCGACGGCTACCAGCGAATGACGAAACAGCCGGCCACCGATCATGAGAACCTCGACAAGGGCGTGCCCCCGCAGTTCGGCCGCAATCACAGGGCTGTGGGTGACCGCGGTGAACGGCAAGTCGCGGGGAAGCGAGCGGACGAGCTGCAAGTTGGAGGTTCCACCGTCGATGGCGACAACTTGGCCCCGTTGGATCAGGGAGGCCGCCGCTTTTCCAAGCCGAGCCTTCACGTCGACCGAAATCCTTTCCCTGTGTTCGTAGCTCTCCACCGCCGGCGAGGCCGGAAGCGCCCCGCCATGCACTCTAAGCAGCCGGCCTTCGGCCGCCAGATCGCGTAAATCACGGCGGACTGTGTCTTCCGAAACGCCCCAGGCTTGGCTGAGGGCGATGACAGAGACCTGTCCTTGGCTCCCCAGGAGCTCGAGGATGCGCTGCTTTCTCTGAACGGTGAGCATTCGGACACCTCGCACTTCATTCAATCGGTACGGACCTCCTTGGTCAACAAAAGTTCGCACCAATGCATGATACTGCACGATAGTACTTGCTTTGTCGAAGAATGTCGCTATATTGTGCAGGTATTCGCACGTTTCTTCAACAAGTGCAGAAGGTTATCGAAAAGGAGAGTCTGATGAGCAAATCTTGGATGGTGTTGATTGCTGGGCCTTACCGGTCGGGCACGGGGGACGATCCGCGGAAGATCGAGGCCAATCTGGCCAAACTGGAGGCCGCGGCGCTCGAGATCTGGAACCGGGGCCACCTCCCCGTCATCGGAGAATGGATGGCGGTTCCTCTGGTCAAGCGTGCGGGATCACAAGTCATGGGCGACGCGATCTGGCAATCCATGGTGTATCCTGTTGCCGATCGCCTGCTCGAACACTGCGACGCCGTTCTTCGGCTTCCCGGTGCCTCCAAGGGAGCCGACGGCGATGTGTCCCTCGCCAGGACCTTGGGTTTGCCCGTCGTCACGGCGCTAGAGCAGTTACCCGTTGCTTCTCCTCAAAAGGGCAGGCCGCTGTGAACCCCGACGTCGAGATTGTCGAGACACGGGTCCTTTCCGACGATTGGTACACCCTCAGCAAGGTCACGTTCCGCCATCGAGGCCCCGATGGACTTTGGCACCTTCAAAGCCGCGAGGCCTACGACCGAGGCAACGGCGCGGCCCTCCTTCTCTACCACCCGGCCAACAAGACGGTGATCCTGACCCGGCAATTCAGGTTGCCCACCTACGTCAACGGGAATCCCAGCGGCATGCTCATCGAAGTCTGCGCCGGGCTTCTCGACGGTGAAGACCCAGAAACCGCCATCCGCCGTGAGGCCGAGGAGGAAACAGGGTTTCGGGTCGGTCGGCTGGAAAAAGCCTTCGAGGCCTTCATGAGTCCCGGGTCGGTGACCGAAATTCTCCATTTCTACCTGGCACCCTACCAGGACAAGGACCGGACCTCACCGGGTGGTGGAACGGGAGCCGAAGAAAGAATCGAGGTGCTTGAACTTGCCGTCTCGGAGGTCTGGCGGATGGTTGCCGATGGCCACATCCGCGACGGAAAAACGATTCTGCTGCTGCAGCACGCCGCGCTTTCGGGGCTGATTGAAAAACCGGGAACTCAGGGTTCCTGATTTCCTTGGGGTTCCATGTGGATAGAGGCCGTGATTTCGTCGCGGGCGAGGGTTTCTTCGATCCTCTCTGTCAACGCATGAACCTCTGAAAGCGGGGTTTGCCCCGGCATGGTGAGGTGAAACTCCACGAAGATCTGGTGTCCCGACCGGCGGGCTTTCAAGCCATGGTAGTCAACACCCGGACCACGAAAACCGTCCAAAGTCACTTCCAGAGCCTTCCTTTCGTTGTCGGTTAGTGCCCCGTCCATCAAAGGAGAGAACGATTTGCTCACTAAGTGCCACGATTCTTTGACGATGAGCCCCGCAACCAGGATGGCCACAAGGGGGTCAAGAATCGGCCAGCCGGTCACAGCCATGAGACCCAAACCCAGCGCGACCCCAACAGAGGTCAAAACGTCGGTCTTGAGATGAAGGGCGTCGGCTTCCAGAGCAAGCGACCCGGTTTTTTTTGCGGTCCGGAAGAGAAGAATGGCGACCACCGTGTTGACGGCGGCCGAAAAGGCCATGAGAATCACTCCCAGCAGAGGCTGAGAGACAGGCTGGGGCTCCAAGATTTTTTTTGCCGCTTCAAAGACGATGAGTCCCGCGGCGAGGAAGATCAGCAGGCCTTCGGCCACAGCGGAAAGGTTCTCGGCCTTGCCATGGCCCCAAGGGTGTTCCTGGTCGGCCGGCCGCCGGCTCATGCGGACCGCGACGAAGGCGATGATGGAGGCCAGCAGGTCCATCGAGGAGTGGATGCCCTCGGAAAGAATCGAGACCGAGCCCGTGGCCCACGCGACAAGAAACTTCAAGAGGGTGAGTGTGGTGTTTGACGACACCGAAACTAAGGCGATCCGTTGAGCCATTTTCGATGGAGAGGGGGACATCGGCAACCTCGTTGTCAGCGGTCCAGTCCCACGGAAAATCCGTTGCCGCAACCCGGCCCGGCCACACTTCGTTCGGCACGATCCAAACGCGAGCTGCCTGTTCTGATGCAACCACCCTACGTCGAGACCCTAGCCAGGTCAAGTCCGCTGGGGTCACTTCAGAAGAGCATTTCAAGCTTTCTTGCATTGAAGTAGATCTCTTCAGGAGCGATGGGTTTCTGCTTCCTCGTGATCATTGCTTCCTGAAGTTTCACTTTCGCCGTCTCAGACATGTTGCAGCGCACTCTCTCAAAGACCGACTCTTCTTCACCGAGCATGGCGCAGACGAAGGACTCAACACCGACGTTCTGGGCTTTTCTCAGCCATGCTTGAATTTCGGAGTCGGTCATTTTGGTCAGCCTCAGTAGCGTCGCCATCGGTATCCTCCGTTTCCTGTTTGAATCGGAATAGCAGTCTGGCAGCTTGTTGGCAGTTCATGGAGGTCACTTCACGAATCATTGCCACCCGCCTCAAAGCAGGCTACCATTGATTCTTGCCAACGGAAGGGAGAATTAGTCCATGTGGACGAATAGTCTCAGTTTGGCAAGGGCGTTGCCATGCGAAAGTACTTGTTGCACCTTTCACTGTCCTTCATCTTCGCCGTCCCTCTCTTGCTGATTTGGGGACTCGTGTACACCGCACCCTTTGGCTCACCGGTTCACAAGGTGGTCCCGCTTCTCACAGTCATCCCCGTAGTCCTTGTTGCCGTTTCTCAGTCCGTTGTTGTCTTCCTCGTGTCACTTCTGAAACGGAGCATGATCGGAATACTGCTTCTTTCTGTCTACGCACTGGGAAGCTTTTTGTTCGTTTTTCTTGTCGGGCTCGGGGTTCATCAAGATTTTTTTTCCGCTGTGTTCATGCTTCTTGTGCAGCTCATTATTCTTGTCTTGTACCGCTATGACCTTTTCTTCCCTTCCTTGATGGTTTCTGACAACAGACTCCCCGTTTTCAGCTTTGGATTAGTCTCTTCTGTCCTTTTCTTCCTCTGGATTATCCTCATGGGGTACGCCCTGTGTACAAGGCAGGAGCCACGATGGTGGGAATCCCTGATTTACAATGTGTACAACACCTTCCTAGCGGCGATTCTGTTGGTGGCGACCCTCAGGCTCCTCAGGACATCGCCAAGAAAAGTTTCCGTTGGCAAAACGCTTTTCCGTGTCGACGGTCTCGACTTCTCTTCTGTCATTGGACACGGCTCGTGTAATTTGGCGTGGAATCTCCTCACCAAGGGTCCGACGGTCACCTGCTCCCAGATAGCCCAGAGGGAGACCCCGAACCTTTGCCAAAGCTGCCAGGATGCAAAGGTTCGTCATTGCCCAACCTATCGGAGCCTCTACAACAACATGAGGATGGTTCGTCAGATTTTTGAAGCGTTACGCCTCGGCACGGTCACTGGGCCTGACGAGCGGAGGAAGGTTCTGCACGTGGGCTGGAGATTCGTGAAGAGTACAAGCATCCTTATACAAGACCTTGAGGAATGCGAAGGGAAAATGGACGGGGCTTTCCCATGACGAAATCCCTACAACTGGAACTGGTAGTACTTCACCGGCAATGGGCCGTTGACCAGGTCTCGGACAACGTAAGGTTCAAGGCCTATCTGTGTGGTGAAGTTGGGTAAGCTGGTCAGCACGCCGAGCTTCCACCCGGAAAAACTCCGGCTGAAGTGCCGCATTTGGCGCGAAAGATTTTCGGCGTGCGGACGATCGTTCAACCGTTCGCCGTAGGGTGGGTTTGTGATGAGGAACCCGGCGTCGTCCTCGGCGCCGACGAGGTCGGCGCGGGCCTCTTCCATCGACAGCTGTTCCAGACGGACTTCGACTTCGAGCCCCAGCCGCGCTAAATTGGCGCGGGCCGCGTCGAGGACACGAGCATCTTTGTCGGACCCCAAGACGCGAACTCGGTGGGAGAAGTCGATCTTGGCACGGCCCTCGTCCTTGAGGATCTTCCAATCCAACGGTTGAAACGGAACCAGATGCTCGAAAGCAAAGCCGCGGCTGATTCCCGGCGGAATGTCGTAGGCAAACAGCAAGGCCTCGCCCAAAATGGTGCCCGAACCGCACAGCGGATCGTAGAGCGGGTACTTGCGCCGCCAACCTGAAAACAGCAGCAGAGCCGCCGCCAGATTCTCCTTGATGGGGGCCTCACCTGCATTCTTTCGATACCCTCTGTTATGGAGGGCAGCGCCCGTGGTGTCTACGGCCGCTAGAGCTCTGTCGTGTTCCAGATAGACCCGAAGTCCGGTCACAGGACCCGTCTGAGGAAGGGTCTGCACGCCCCAATGGGTTCCCAAGCGCTGAAACACCGCCTTCTGCACCATGCCTTGAATCGCCGGAATCGAAGTGAGTTTCGACTTGAAGGTTTTGACTTTTTCAACGACGATGGTCGAGTGGGAAGACAGCCAATCCTCCCAGGGCAAGGACGACACGGAGTCGAAGAGCTGGTCGAAGTCGGCGGCCCCAAACGTGCCGACAACGGCCAGGACACGTTCGGCCGTCCGCAAGTGCAGATTGGCCCTGAGTATGGCGTCCCAGCCGCCTTCAAAGAAGACCTTTCCCGCGGCCTGGGACGTAATGGGAAAGCCCAGGGCCTTGCACTCGTCGCGGGTCAGCTTTTCGAGGCCAAAAGGACAAAGAGCGATCAATTGCATGGCCGCCAGACTAGCACGGACCAGCGAGGAGCAACAATGGACTGGAGCACTCTGAGCCGAGCCGACCGCCGCCCTCGGGCCTTCGATCCCGGCGACGGTCTGTTCTGGGCCGACCCCTACATCGCCGAACACGTGGTCTGGGCTCACCTCGACGACAGAACCAACGACGCCGGGCGACCGATGAAACAGGTGGCCGCCGAGGTGGAGTACCTTCATTCTCTCCTGCCGCGGCCGGGGCGCCTTCTCGACCTGGGTTGCGGTGTGGGCCGCCACTCGCTCCTATTTTCGGAGAAAGGCTGGTCGGTCACCGGGGTCGACGTTGCGGCTCCTTCGCTTGAATACGCCCGCCAAGAGGCCGCGGACGCCGGTTTGAAGGCCCAATTTATTCTGGGGGACTTAACCAGCCTTGCCCTTCCCGAGAGACAGGACCTGATCTTGATCGCCTACGGTACGATTGGGTCGCTGAGCCCGGCTCAGGCGAGGCGCCTTGTGGCCCGCTGCCGCCGAGCTTTGGCCCCTGGCGGCGTTCTCGTGTTTGACGCCTTCCGCCGTTCCTGGTGGGAGGTCCAAAAACGGGCCGCGGGACCGCGCACGTGGAGTGTTGTCGCTTCCGAGGGCTTCTGGACCCCGGCTCCCCATCTTGTCTTGAGCCGCACGGATGCGTATCCTAGCCTAAGAACGTTCGGTCGAACCTACACCGTTGTCGAGTCTGGGCGGGTGCGCCGGTTTCCCTTGTGGTACCGCTGGTACGATCCCGAGCACTTGTCGGCGGAACTGCTGGTCGGCTGGAAGGTTCGCTTCGTCGGCGGTCTGGATGGACGGCCCCTTCGCAAGGGGTCTTCTTGGGTGGCCGTCCTAGCTTCTATCGAGGAGTAGCCCTTGGCCCTGGAAAGCCTGTTTGAGATTACCCGCTTCCCTGCCTTCCTCGAAGCCCTTGTCGAGAACCAGGAGTACCGCAAGGTTCTGCATCGTCCCCTTGACCTCATCATCGAGGCCGAACAGGGACCCCTGGTTGTCAAAGAATGGATTCAGTTTTGGGAGAACCCCGCCAAGGCCGAGGGACAGTCTCTGTCGCCTCCCACCTGGCGACAGCTCTCCCAGTTCGGTGCCGATGAGTCCCAAGTCGTGCTCCGCTGGCTGCTCGACCGACTTGTCCGTGAGTACGGGGGGGCTGGCCCCAAAAAGAAAGGCCTCAAGCCGGCGCTAGATCTGATGTCGATTGTTCTTCATGAACTGGCAAGAGAAACCGACGCCGACCGTTTCATCACGCTCATGGAGCAGTACCTGCCCTTAGCTCTCGACCCCCTGGTGGCCAGCGATCTCTACCAGTGGCTTTTCAGCTGCTCATTCAATCCAGACGCACCGACGCTCGATTCCTTTCTGCTCGCGGTTCAGGGTCTCGAAAAGGCCGTCGGGGCCGGCGATTCCGAGAGGATCGGCTGGAATGCGTATAACCTGGTGACCTATCACAGCTTCTTTGACGCCGAACAGGCGCTGACGGTTTTGGAGCAGCACTTGGCGCACGTTCAAGACGACCGCTACCACGACGCCCTGGGCAACATCGCATTGAAGCTTCTTGACGACGACGACATCGACACGGGAGTGGCCTACCTTCAGAGCGTCTGGGCCTACACCTTGAAGACGGCGGCCCGAGGCCCTGTATCCGACTTGAGGTCCATCGGCTTCAATTTGGTCTACTACGCCTTGAATCTCGCCTGGGAACACTACGAAGACGCCGAGTACCAGAGGGCGATCCGGGTTCTGAATCAACTCTCGGCGCTCTTGACCAAGGAGAGGCAGGGTTTCCTCGAGGCCGCCAAAGACCTGGGCAACCGGCCGGTCGATTGGGCCTATCAGTACTATGTGCATCTGGCCGAATGCCATTTATGGCTTTACGCCTGCCATGAAGAGTTGGGGCAAGAGGAACGCGCTCACGACCTGCTGGCCGAATTCCAGCAACTCAAACTCAGTTGCCCCTACGACCTGGAGACCATCGCCAAGGACTTTTTCCAGGAACGCGGCAAGGGCGAGTAAGGCCGGCTCCTATTCTTTCTTAACGATGACCTCTTTGAACCCTTTCCAGGCCTTGTTGCGCTCCCCTTCGTTGTAAACCCGCGGAACCGGAGGCGGACTTGACTTTTTCAGACCGGGGCCGACTCCGGAATTCTTGCGGTTCTTCCATTCTTCCTTGCGAGCCTTGAGCTGTTCTGGGGTCAAGTTCTCGAGAGGAGTATCATCCACCATGATTCCGGAAAGGTTGGGCCGGTTCGGGTCCCTCTTTTCGCGGGGAAGCGACAAGGCACGAAATTCTTCGGCCTGGATGCTGTAGGAACCCGTGAGCCTCCGCCAGAACTGCGTGAGGACCGAAAGCCTCTTGAACGCCTCCTCATAGAGCGCCGGAACGTCGAGTCCGTAGATTTCCTGATAGGTCTTGAACGTCATCACTCCTGGTTTGAAGAACTTTTCCATCAGCGGCCGCATTTCTTCCACCAAGGACAAACCCATGTTGACCCGGCCGTGATGGATTAAGACTTCGGCCAGCAGTTTAGGTTTCTCAAAAAGCTCGCCCACCACAGAGTCGGTTTTCTTTGTCCACTCTGCCAGGGAATGTTCAAGATTGGCCTTATCTACAAATTCAAGATCTGTGTTGCTTTGCTGCTTTCGAAGCCGGCGGTCCATCTTGACCCCGTACTCCTGGACCACCAGAGAGGCGAGCCCCTCGAAGCGCCTCAAGAAATACTTGTAGAGGTTGTTTCGGTGAACCAGCCCCGTCTTCAGGGTCATGATGACAGGCAAAATGGTCTTTTGGCTGGACTGAGTGAAGGTGGTCAGGAACTCTTCCCTAAGATTCTCAAACTGATCGCCGTACTTGTCCTTGAACATGAGCTTCAAGTGACTTTCCAGCTCCTCATGCGGCATCAGAATGTCTTTATCGAGCAGAACAACTTGTTCGAGCTCGCGAAGGTCGGCTTCGCGCGCCTCGGCAAGCTCCTTCTGTTTTTTCACTTCTTCGACCTGATTGGCCAGGTAGCGGTTGAACAGTTCGGCGGCCTGAAAAAACCCAGGCTCCAGATGCAGGCGACGGTCGGCGGCCAAGTCCTCGGCGTGTTCAAGAAGCACATCGGTCAAGCCGCGCCAAAAGCCTGACTCGCGGTCCTCCAGCCGTTTGGCGACGTCCGACAACCCCAAATTCAACAAGCGCGAGGCGGCGGCGGTGACCTCGGGATTCTTCAGGATGAAGCGAAGCTTCGCCGACGAGAAGGTGAGAAGCAGGGAGAGGGTTTGACTCGTGGCGAGGATCTTCTCTTTCTGAAGCGTGACGGAAAACATCCGCTCGGTTTTCATCATCGCCTCAATGGACGACTTGGAGATCTTGTCGAGCGTCAGCTCTTCGATTCCGGTGGCGGGAAGGAGAATTTCGCGCGTCTTGAGGAGAGCGGCGGTCAGATAAGGATTCCGAGGATTGTCGCAGGCCTGCTGAATCAGGTCTTGAACAAAGTGGAACCAGTACCGGGGGCTTCCTTCTTCGCAGAGAATAATGTCCTTGGGAACCCTTTCACCCTTCTCGTTGCGTTTGTAGGTGAACTGGGCCATGCGGGCGGCTTTGAGCCTGTTGATCAGGTTCTCCGTCTCGTGAACCGGATGAGTCACGACCCCGGTTCTTGCCCCCGTGAAGGAGTCGAAGTCGATCAAGGGACGCCAGCTGTTGCACAACTGGTGAAACATTTCCCTCTGGGAGGGTGACGTGATTCCGAATTGGGATAAGAATTCTTCGCGCTGTTTCTTGTCAAACCGGATGTAATCCGGGGGAAGAGGCGCTTCACCAGCCATGGCGTTACTATATCATGGGGACTCCCAAATTCCATCCGTCCGGCCCGTTTTTTCGAGAGCCGCTGTGCCTTGAACAACTCCTCTTGAAGGACTATAGTTCCCTCCACCATGGCCGACGGCGAAGAAGAATTCACAGGGAACGACAAGCACTACAAAGTACTACGCAAAGCCTTGTCCGAGAACAACATCGCGGCATGGAACGAGTTCTCTGCCTCGATGGGACCCCGCTTTCGGGCCGACCTTCGCGGCATGAAGCTCAACGGTCGGAATCTAGTGGGAATCAGGCTTGTGGGGGCTCACCTCGAGGGTGCCTGTCTCGACGGAGCCGACCTTTCGGGGGCCGACCTGACGGGGGCTAGTTTGGCCGGTGCAACCTTCCGCGATGCCAAACTCGAAGGGACGCGACTCAAGGCCCCGACCAAGGTAACGGTTCGTTCCAAGAACATAGAGAACCCCGAAACCCTCGACCCCGAAACTCGCCGCCGGTTGAAGATCGAACGGTCGCAGGAACAAGCCAGAGACTTCTTGGAAGACCGTGCCAAAAAAGAGGCAGCGCTGATCAAGCAAAAGGCGCAGGTTAAGGCCAGGAACAACCCCTCCCCCTTCTCCAACGACGGAGCATAGAAACCGCTAGGGTCCCCAGCTTTCTAGACGGTTGCGGCCGGATTCCTTGGCGCGGTAGAGCGCGCTGTCGGCTTCGTGCACGAGTTCGGTTTCGGTGATTGTCGCCTTGGGATGGGCGTGGGCCAGCCCCATGCTCAGGGTGACGTGAACCTCTTTCCCAGAGATCTGAAACGGATGGTTCTGCACGCTGACTCTGAGCCTCTCGCAAAGGTTCCTGGCCGTTTCGGGTGAGCAACTCCCCAAAACAAGCCCAAATTCCTCGCCGCCGTATCGTCCCACAGGGTCGGACCTTCTGACGCCCTCGGTCAAAAGCCGGCTGATTTCCTGGAGCACATAGTCGCCGGCCTGATGCCCGAATTGGTCGTTCAACGACTTGAAATGATCGATGTCGGCCATGCAAAACGAGACAGACTGATCCTTTCGACGGCTGACGGACAACTCTCTTTCAAGAAGTTCGATCAGCAACCTGTGGTTGTAAAGCCCGGTCAGACTGTCGTGAGTCGCCATTTCCACGAGGCGGTCCTGATGGAACTTGTAGCGCAGCGCCGAATGGACCCGCGCGACGATCTCGATCTCGTCGAGGGGCTTCTTGATGTAATCAAAGGCCCCCGCTTCCAGAGCGGCGCGAACGTCCTGCCCCTTGGTTCGAGCCGTTACCATAACCACAGGAACACTTTGCGTCAGGTTGTTCAATTTCAGCAACTGGAGAATCTCAAGCCCGCTGAGTCCCGGCATCATGATGTCGAGGAGGATCAGGTGAGGAGAGTGTTCCACGGTCAGCGCGACGGCTTTGAGGCTGTCGCTCGTGGAAATCACATCGAACCCCTCCCGTCCAAGGATGAGCGTCAGGAGTCTCAAGTTGACGACGTTGTCGTCGACGATCAAGATTCGAATCTTTGCGGAGTCATCTTTCATGAATGGTGCCGATTGTAAGGCCACCCCTTCAGGAATTCAAGAGCCCCGGCCAACCTAACTGGCGAAGGGCTTCATAGGCCACGATCGCGACAGCATTCGAAAGGTTGAGCGACCGGCTTCCAGGTTTCATCGGAATGCGAATCAGCGCCTGACGATGGGCGTTCAGGAATTCCTCGGGTAGACCCGCCGTTTCGCGTCCAAAAACTAGCCAGTCCTGATCGGAGAACGACACTTGATCATGGGAGCGGGTTCCCTTGGTCGAAGCCAACCACAGATTCTGCGTTCCGTGCTGTTCCAGGAAGGTCTCCAAAGAATCGTGGAAGACGACCTCGACGTCGGCCCAGTAGTCGAGTCCGGCCCGCTTGAGGTGCTTGTCGGTAACGGCAAACCCCAGCGGGCGAACCAAATGAAGGCGACACCCTGTCGCCGCGCAGGTTCGGGCGATGTTTCCCGTGTTCTGGGGAATTTCGGGTTGGACGAGGACGATGTTGAGCAAGCCAGCCTCAGTCAATCTTCTGAATGACGTTGATGCTTGGAATGGCCCTCACGGCCTTGAGGATCTTTTGAACATCTTCCTTGTGTTCCAGTTCCATCGTGAACGCACCGATGAGGTGACCTTCGTGGTCGTCCTCAAGCTTGCCCTCGATGAGGTGGCCCTTGTGCTTGCGGACGGCGCCTTCAATTTCGCTGAACAGATCGGCTCCGCGTTTGGCCACCACACGGAAACGGCGGGTCACGAAAGGACTGAC
>CAYYUZ010000083.1:1683-18459 GCA_964475005.1 uncultured Spirochaetales bacterium | reverse complement strand
TGGGAACCGAGGAACCCTACCGCATGTTCACTAGCCGCGCCGAACATCGGCTGAGCCTGCGCCACGACAGCTGCGACCGCCGCCTGACCGAAAAGGGCTACGCGCTGGGACTGGTCGGCGAAGAGGCTTGGACGCATTTCCTCGAAAAGAAGCGCAGCATTGAAACCATCAAAGAACTGCTCCATCAGCGCAAGGTGGCTGCCTCAGAAACCGCCACCAGGCCCGAACTGGTTCCGCATATCGGTGTGAGTTTTCGCCACGCCCTCAAAGACCCGACGGTGACCATGGAACTCCTAGGGAGTCTGGACCCTTCTCTGGTCGAGGGCCGGCCCGTGGAATGGTTGCGGCTTGCCGAACTCGATATCAAGTACGAGGGCTACATCAACAAGCAAGACGCCCAGGTTCTCCGTTTCGAAAAGATGGAGGCGCTGCTGATTCCCGAAGGTTTTGACTACGAAGGCTTGTCTGGCCTCAGCACGGAAAGCCGCCAAAAGTTCAAAAAGGTGCTCCCCCGATCCGTGGGGCAGGCCGGGCGGATCAGCGGCGTTCGAACCACCGATGTGGCCGTTCTTCTGATGGCGGTCTCCAGGAGAGCGCCGGTTGCCTGACAGCGTGCTTTCTCGGGGCCTTGAAAGTTTGGGTCTCGCCGACCGAGTTCTTGCCGACGACTTGTTGTTGTTTCAAACGCAGATCGAAACCTGGAACCAGCGGCTGGGCCTGGTAAGCCTAAAAAGCGCCGACGACTTGGTCGTCAAGCATCTTCTCGACAGTTTGGCTCCCTGGAGCCCGCTTAAAGAATTGGGGTTTACGTCGTTGGTTGACCTGGGAAGCGGCGCAGGATTTCCGGGAATTCCCCTGGCACTTGTATTTCGCCAGGCGCGGACGGTCTTGGTCGAGCGCATGGAACGACGGGCCGGCTTTCTCGAGGCGACTCTGGCGGTGTTGAACCGTTCCGACGTCGTGGTCCTTCAGCGAACCTTTGAAGAGGTCCGCGACGGCTTCGATCTTGTCACCTTTCGGGCCTTCACGCCCCTCGAGCCGAAGGTCGTGAAGAAAATGAAGCGTCTCTTGAATCCCCATGGGCACATCGCCGCCTACAAAGGCCGTCGCGAAGTCATCGATGCCGAACTCGCGGCGCTGGGAGACTTGGCGGCCGGCGCTCAAATTGTCCCGCTGAAGGTGCCCTTCCTCGACGAGGAACGACACCTTGTCGTCATTCCAGCCTAGGACGATTCTCCGGTCAGGTAGGGGCGGTCGTGGGGCCATAGACCCTCGATCTGACGCATCATGGCAAGTTCCCCGGTGTGGTGGGAGTTGTGGTCGGCCACCAGCACAACCTCGCGGAAAATGGTGTAGTCGGGAGCGTGGGCGATGGGCGCGAAAAAATCTGTCTGCGGGTCGCGCACCAGCGCTTTGACGCGCTCAAGATCGCGGACCGCCGCCTCGATGCTTCCAAACCACCCCGATTCGTCAGTGGTTTGCGAGGGTTTGGGGCGGTAGCCTTCCGGCCAGCGGGGAGAGACGTGTTGGGGGTTCACCACGAATTCGATGATGTCCCATTGGCAGATGCGGATGTGTTCTACCAGGTGCCAAAACGAGTACGGGCAACGGGCAGGCTTTGTGTTGATGCGGTCCAGCGGAAAATCGGCCACGGCCTCCTCAAAGGTCATGTGCGCGTTGCCCCCGTCAAGCAGTGCCAGAA
Organism: uncultured Spirochaetales bacterium; assembly: GCA_964475005.1. GTDB lineage: Bacteria > Spirochaetota > Spirochaetia > JABEVK01 > JABEVK01 > JAIFLN01. Next base: position 16,757 of record CAYYUZ010000083.1, on the reverse strand, counting down.
GCTCCTTCCTCATCGTTTCGTTTTCGTTCATGGCTTCCCTCCCGCGCTTCTAGCGTTCCATCCGAACTGTGATCTCGACGGCCGCGACACCTAGGGCGCGGCTTCGGGCATCGGGCTGACCTGTGGCCGCCCACAGCCTCAACGTTCCCACTTCGAAACGGCGTTTTCCGTCGGCGTGGACAGCGGAGGCCTGCCTCTGGGTGACCGTAATTTCAACAACCCTGGTTTCGTTTGCGGCCAGCTCGACCCGTTCAAAACCGGCAAGCTCGAAACGCGCCGCGGGAAGCCCGGTTTCCTTGCGCAGATAGAGTTGAACGACGTCGGCCGACGGCTGGTTGTGGGGATTGGTCACCGTTATTTGAACCTTGAGGCTGGAACCAGCCTTCACGGAGGGCGACGCGACGATCTGCGTGGTCTTCAGCGGCCGATAGCTCAGCCCGAACCCGAACGGAAACAACGGCTCCGCCGAGGAGTAGCGGTAGGTGCGGTTGGCCATGCTGTAGTCGTCAAACGGCGGCAAGTCTTCCAGGCGCCGCGGCAGCGTCACCGGAAGCTTTCCAGAAAAATCCCGGTGGCCGAAAAGGAGGTCCGCCAGGGCCTTGCCGCCGAGTTCCCCTGGGTACCAGGTGTACACGATGGCGGCGGCCTTCAGTTCGTAAGGACTCAGGTCGATGGCTGATCCTGCGCTGACGACGAGCACAACGGGTTTGCCTTGGTCCAGCAGTTTCATCAGAAAGTCGTGCTGGCCCTTGGGGAGGGCGATCGAAGAACGGTCACCGTAGTCGCTGGCGGCGATGGCGTCGCCTTCCTCTCCCTCCATCAAGATGTTCAGGCCCATACAGGCGATGGTGACGTCAAAATCGCGGGCCTCAAAACTGGCCCAGTCGGTGGTGATCTTCTTCTCTTCGGCCAAGAGCGAACCGTGGCGGAACTCAAACTTGATCTCGTCACCGGCTTCTTCGGTGATTCCCTCGACGAAGGTGACAAGCCGCGGGCTGAGCCCATGATAGTTGCCCAGAAGTGCTTCGGGGGCCAGGGCGTTGGGCCCGGTCAGGTAGAGGCTCTTGAGGGTGTTCTTGTTGAGGGGCAGGACGCCGTTGTTCTTCAGCAGCACCATGGAGCGCACGGCGGTCTCGTAACTGAGATCGAGGTGTGCCTGCTGACGGATCACCGAACGCGGCAGTGCGCGGTAGGGGACTCTGTCCTTGGGATCGAATTCCCCCAAACGGAACCGCGTGCTGAACAGGCGACGCAGGCTTCGGTCCACAGTACCCACCGAAACCAGACCCATTCTGACCGCGTCTTCGAGGTGATGGTAGAGGTTGCCGCAGTTGAGGTCGCATCCGCGGTTGAGGGCCAGCGCCGCCGACTCCACCGGGCCAGGGGTGACCTTGTGGTGCAGGTGGAAGTCTTGAATTGCCCAGCAGTCGCTGGTCACGTGGCCTTGAAAGCCCCAGTCGCCACGCAGCGTCTTCTCCAGCAGGAACTCGCTTCCGCAGCACGGCTCGCCGTTGGTGCGGTTGTAGGCTCCCATGACGCTTTCCACGCCGGCTTCGACGACCAATTGGCGGAACGCCGGCAAGTAGGTGTCTTCGAGGTCGTAGGGGCTGGCGACGGCGTTGAAACTGTGGCGATCCTTTTCGGGGCCCGAGTGGACGGCAAAATGCTTGGCGCAGGCCGCCGTTTTCAGGTAATGGGGATCGTCTCCCTGAAGGCCGCTCACAAACTGCTGCCCCATTTCTCCGGTCAAATAGGGGTCTTCGCCGTAGGTTTCTTGACCTCGTCCCCATCGCGGGTCGCGGAAGATGTTGATGTTGGGGGTCCAAAAGGTCAGTCCAACGTACCGGCCCGTCGTCCCTTTGGCGGCAAAGACTTCGTATTTGGCGCGGGCTTCGTCGCTGATGGCGACGGCGACCCGGTGCGCCAAGCTGCGGTCAAAAGTGGCAGCCAGGCCGATAGCCTGGGGAAAGATGGTTGCGCTTCCAGCCCGCGCGACGCCGTGCAAGGCCTCGTTCCACCAGCTGTAGGGAGCGATTCCCAGGCGTTCGATGCCGGCTGACTCGTGGAGCATCTGGCTGATCTTTTCTGAAAGCGTCAGACGGCCGATCAGGTCGTCGATTCGTTGGGCGAGGGGAAGGTCAGGATTGCGAAAGGGTTCCATAGTGAAGACAGTTTGACCTTTGAGCGACCGTTTGAACATAGGGGGTTTGTCCTAGTTTTCGGTTTGCAGGGCTCAGGTCAACGAATTCATGGCCTTGAGCAAGGCCTCTTTTTCGATCAGGTCGATCAATCGGGCCTCGACGAACTGCTTGGCGGTCGGGGTGAAGCTTCCGGCGGTCACGCAGAAACCCCGGCCCGCGTGCATCTCCTTGAGCCGCACCTGCATGTCTCGAAGGAAGAGCTCTCCCACCTGACCGCCGCTGCGAAGGAAGCGGAACACGATGGTATCGTCCCACTTGCTCGTGCTGACTTCGCACGTGATGTCGGCGTAATCGTTCTTTTCTACAGTGACGTCGACGACCTTGATGGCGGCCTTGGGAAAGAAACTTCCCGTCAGGTTCCGGCACAGGGCCACAAATTCGCTGGTCGGCGCCATCATGTACACCTGAAGGTTCTTGTTGCTGTTGAACTCGCTCAGTCGGCGGATCTGTTCGGTCACGTCGCGGTACGCCGGGTTCAGGTTGCGGATGTCTTTGTACTGGCGCAGAGCGGCTTCCATGTTCTGTGCCTGGGTGTAGGCATTGGCCAGCCTGTATTTCATTTCAAGGACGACTTCAGGAGCGACCTTTTGGTGCCGGACGCCAATTTCAAGGTCCTCGATGGCCTTGTCGTACTGCCTGGCGTTGTAGTGGATAGTCCCCGCAAACAGGGCCGCCTGGGGCCCGACCTCGGGGTCGGGTCGAAGGTGGGTGAAAATTTGGACCGCATTTTCGGCCTGGCCCAGTTCAAAGTACGACTGAGCCAAATGGAACAGGCATTCTTTGTCGTTGGGTTCGGCGTCCATGGCCCGGCGCAAGTAGCCTGCCGCGTCCTTGTAGGACTTGAGTTTGTACAGGCTCTGACCCAGGTATTTCATGGTTCCCGGGTGATTGTCGGAAACCGCCGACGCGGCCCGCAGGTACGCCAGGGCTTTTTCGTAGGCCTTCTTCTGATATTCGATCACGCCTAGGTTGTAGTTGACCTCGAAGGCCTCCCCGCGCACCGCTTTGGCGATCAATAAGGATTTGTAGGCTTCTTCGGTCTGATTGAGCTTCAAGGAGCACAGGCCGTAGCGGAGGTTGATCAGGTAGGTGTCAAGGTTGGGGTTCGACGTCGTCATGGTCGACAGGATGTTGTACGTCTTGCCAGCTTTCTCGAAGTCGTTGTCTCCAAAGTAAATATCGGCCAGGGCCATCAGGGCTTCCGAGTCCTTGGGGTTGGTCGCCAGACGGCGTGTCGCGTCTTTGAGGATGGTCGCTCGGTCCTTGGTCTTTCCGCTTCCCGGTTTCTTCTTGGCGTTGGGGGCCACAATCATGAAGTACCAGCCCGCGATGAGAATCACAATCACGCCGAGGACCGCCAAGAGTAACGGAAGGTTTTCAAGCATTGGTTCATTATGGGCGTCGCTCTCCCACGCTGTCAAGAAAACCCGGATGAACGCCCCAAGATTGACAAAGGGTGCCCACCAGTCTAGTTTTGGGGAGGGGGTGCGGGGTGTGGAGAAACCAGTGATTGGGATACGCCAAGCCGACGGGTCTTTCTATGAAATCATGGACGAGGCCCGGACCGGACGCAAGCGTCTGGTGCTGTCGGCTGCCCGCACTGATCAGCAGAGCGTCCGCATCGACCTCTTCCGGTCCGAAGACGGCACTCTCGATGGCGCCTCGGCCCTGGGCTCGATTTCGTTGCAGGAGCCGTCCGTTGACGGCTTCAGTGAAATCGAGTTTCGCGTGGCAATTGGCGATGACGACCAGCTTGAAGCCTCGGCGGCGTTGCCGGGCAGGCCTCCTGAAACCCTTTCGGTGGACCTTAGCCCCTTTCGCGGTCCCCGAAGCGACGCCGACATCCTCGGCGACGCCTCTCTAGACGCCTCGGACCTCGACACTCTCGGCGACAGCTTCAACTCGGAAGAAACCTTCGACCTCGAGCCCGCCGCCACGCTCGATCTGCCGGAACTGGACGAGACTTCCACGCTTGAGGAAGAGGCTCCGGTTGACCTGCCTGCGTTTGACGAGGAACCGCCTCGCCGCACCGACGCCGACATTCTGGGCGCCGACGATCCGGCGCTCGATGATCTGGACACCCTTGATGATTTTTCTCTTGACGACGCCGAAAGTTTGGCTCCCGAGCCTCCGGTTGCGCAGGCCGCCGACACCTTCGACTTGGGCGATCTCGACGAAGGTTTTGGTGACGCCCCCGACCAGAAACCGGCTGAAGCCGAACCGGCCGAGGAATGGGAAAAGATCTCGCTCGACGACATGGAAACCATGGAGTTCATGGACACTGGCGACGAGATCTCTCAGCCCAGCGCCAAGACTCCTCCTCGGGCCGCCAAGTCCCAAAACGAATTCACCATGGACGAAGAAGAAGCCATCGACCTCGGGGAAATGGACTCTGACTTTGGGGAGCTTCCCGATCTCGATCTGGGTTCGGAAACCGAAGCTAGCGAACAAACGTCGGCGGACGACTTCGACTCCGATTTTCTTCCTCCTCCCGCCTTGACCGAGACTCCTCTGTGGGACGAAGAGGGGCCCGCTGCCCCTGAAAAGCCGTCGAAAGCCGGCAAAGCCCCCAAGAGAAGCAAGCCGCCCAAGGCTCCTAAAGGCGAGGCGGGCAGGGCCGTGCCCGCACCCGAGTCGACAGGCGGGGTCGACAAGACCGCGCTGTTCCTCTCGTTGGCGGCGCTCAGCCTGTTGGTCCTGCTTATCCTCGTTCTCCTCTTCCTGAACATGATCAAGGCGCCGGCCACCCCGGTGATTCAACCCGAGGTCAGGAATTGGAACCCGGGTACGGCCCAGGCCGCGCCGCAGACACGAGATCCTTCGGTCGTCGATTTGGGAAGCGCCGAACCCGTCGCCTTTGAAGCCAGCACCGTGCTCGAAGTGCCCGACGGACTGCGGCATGCCCGGATTTCGATGACGCTGGAACCCGGCCTCACAACCGAGGACGCCGCTCGCCGGTTCGGACCGCCGGCCCGGGTCGAAGGACGCCAACTCTTCTGGTGAGACTCCTTTTTGCACTGAATCGATCGCTTCTCCCTCCGCTCCTGGCGTTGTTTCTGCTGGCAGCCGTGTCGTGCAGCGCCACCCTGTGGGACCGCTCCGTCTCCGACTGGAAGGACGACCTAGCGCAGGGGAAAACCGACGCTTTGCTGGCGCAAAAGACCAAGGCGTTGGCCGAAGGCGATATCGAATCGTTGGGCGAGGGCGCGCTGTGGAACCTGGGCTCCCTTTTCTCCGCAGCCGACAAGAAGACCGAGGCCGAGCTTCTTTGGAAGCGGAGTCTTTCGGAGGAAGGTTCTCCCTGGCGCGAGCAAGCGGCGCGTGATCTGTTTGAACTCTACTCTTCGCGGCGCGACTGGCCCAAGGCCGAATCGGTCGCGCAACGCCTGGTTTCGTTTGACTCCGGCCGCCCTGAGTTCCGTCGCCGCCTTTTTGAGGCGTACTACTTCCAAAAAAAAGACGACCAAGCGCAGGAGATTTTCCGCACCTGGACTCCAGGCCTGTTCTCGCCTGAAGAAGAACTCGAGAACCGGTTGTTCTTCGGCGTTTTGGCGGCGCGCGCGGGCAAGACTCAAGAAGCCTCCTCGGCGTTGACCGATTTGGTCTTCAACCAGGAAGCGTCGGTGCTTCAGTTCCGATTGGAAAGCTTCTTTCAAGAGGACGAGTCAAGGTACGCGCTGTTGGGTCCCGGCGGCCGCGAGGCTGTGGCTTTTCAGTCGCTGGTTTACCAGGGAGTCCCCAAGGATCTGCAGGCGTGGTTCAAGGGGCGAACCTTTCCCGAGGGTTTCTGGAACCATCGCGCCTTGATCGCCGGCATCGATACGGTTTTCAAGACGGGCAACCGCGCCGAAGTCGGCCTAAGAATTCTCGACGGACTCCTGCCTTCCCTGACCGGGGAAGCGAAGTTCGCGGCCGAATACGCCCGAGGCCGTCTTTACCGGACCCTGGGTTGGTGGCCTCAGGCCCGAGCGGCGTTTCAGAACGCCCTGCCCATGGCGGTCACCGTCGAGGATCGCAAGAAGACCGCTTGGAACTGGCTGAACGCCTGGATTCAAGTCAAACCCGAGGCCGCCCTGGCGCCCTTTGTTCAGGTCTACGGCGAAAATGGGGACGTGTTCTTCTTTTCTGATGTGTTCGCCAACTGGATACCCGAACTGCTGCAGAAGCGCCAGTGGGGGGTCTTGGCCGCCATTTGGCGCGATTTGGGGCCGCGGCTCGACCCCGAAAACCACGCCTTGGTCGGCTTCCTGTTGGCCAGGCTTGAATCTTACGGACTGATTAACCTCTCTCGCGAAGGGATCGATCTGAGCCCCGCGCAACTCTTGGAAAAAGCCATTGCCTTTCAGCCGTTCTCTTACGAGGCCTTGATGGCACGCGCGGTTCTGGGCAGGGAACTCGAGTGGCCGACTGAAACCTCGCGGGCGCTGGCTTCCGACGACAGGCGCCGGGAACGCGAAAAGCTTTGGGAAAGCCTGATGGTGTTTGGCTCGGCCAGGCGCATGGCGGCCGAGGTGTCGGCCTCCACTGAACCCCTCGACCCGGCTTTTGCCGACGGGGCCGTCGCCTTTCTTCAAGCCCACGGCCAGTACCGTCCCAGCCTGCAGATCCTCTACCGGATTCTCGAAGAACCCGGGCAAACACTGACTCAAGACCGGGCCCGGCGGCTGTTCCCCTTGGCCTTTCAGAGTCTAGCAGCCGAGCAGGCTGAAACCGAAAACCTCGATCTCAACCTTCTGATGGGTCTGATGCGCGAAGAAAGCTCTTTCGACGCCGAGGCCCGAAGCTGGGTCGGGGCCCAAGGACTGACACAGCTGATGCCCAGTACGGCCGCCGAAACCGCCAAGGGCCTGCGTATGAAGACCTTTGACCTGGCCAACCCGGCCGACAACATCAAAATTGGCGCCCGCTACTTATCGACCATGATCCGCGGACAAGGGAGGATCTACCTGGCCCTCATGGCTTACAACGCCGGCGGTGGACGCATCAGACCGTGGAAGGAATCGATGGGAAAACTGCCTGAAGAGATCTTCGTCGAGGCCGCTCCGATTTCGGAAACACGCGGCTACGTGAAGAAGATCCTGACTTCGACGGTGATGTACGGGGTTCTCCATGGAGGCAAGAGCGTCGGCGACATGGTGAGGTTGATTTATCCCGGCTTCAAGCCCTAACGGAATTCCCCCTCGATTCCGATAGGGATAAAGGGAGGGCCTCCATGAAGTCCAACGTCCGCTTTTCTACGGTCACCAGAATCTTGGCCATCACCAGCGTCTGCCTTGTCGCCTCGATGGCATTGTACGCGTTGGGTTTGGGTGACTGGATGTTTACCACACTTCTGGCTTGGCCAGGAGCCTTCCTCGTCCAGAGTTTTGGCATCCTCTCGCTCTACATTCCTTTCTTGTTCGCCACCTTGGCGTGGATTGCCTCGGCCCCGGTATTCCAACCGTTGCATCTGGTGCCGCTGGGAATCTCGGTGGTTCCCTTCTTCACTCTTGCGGCGCTGCTGCGGTCGCTTGACAGCACTTCGAACAGTCCCGTTTCTGCGATGATGAGCGCGGCCATGGGTTCTGCCGCTCCCCTGTTCCTGGGACTTCTGACGATACTGGAAGTGCTTGTCGGGGCCGTTGTGACCCTGTCCCTTACCAAGAATGCCGTTCCCCAGGTTCCGGAGGACGTCGTCCCGGAGACCGAGCCTGTCCGTGTCGAAACTGAACCGCGGTCCGAGGTCGAAGCCGAGCCGCCGGTCCCCGAGGCTGTTTCCGAACCTGTGGCCGAACACGAGGCCCAAACCGACGTGTTGCGGGTCCCTTACATCCGAGACTGGAATACCGCACGAGCCCTGCGCGACGATCCCTACTTCATTCAAGACGACGGTACAGTGTACCAGTCTCCGGCGCTGGAAGCCCTGAACGAAACGTTGCAGCAACCCCTCGAAGTTCCTGCCGAGGTCGACAAGGCGATTGACCAGTACGCCGACGAAGTCCCCGTGGTCGACTGGGACCAATTGGCGTCGCGAGCCTACCACCAGGAACCCGAAACGCTGGCCTTGGCGGAAGAGGAGGACGAAGAGGATCTGGACCTCGACGAGGAACTCGAGCTGGCCGACCAGGCGGCCGTGGAAGAAGCCATCCACGTTTTGGCACAGCCCTCGGCCCTGATTCGCCCCTTGGAAGGTGGCAATTTCCCGGTCAAGACCATCCACGTCAGGCCCGAACCCGCCCGTCCCGCCGAAGTGGAACCGACCTCACTGCTGGCCCGAGCCCAGTCGGTCCAGCTTCCTCAGGCCCCGTCCCCCGAGGACGCGGCCGTGGAGGGCGACGCATCAGCCACTGAAGTGGGCCACTGGGCCCAGAGGTCCAAGTTCAAGTCGTGGCACATTCCCGTTGAAGGCATCCTGACGACCTACAAAGAAGGAAATTTCGGCGAGATCGACGAAGGCACTAAACGAGCGGGGCACATCCTGCAGATGACGCTCAAGGAGTTCAACATCGAGGCCCAGGTCACGGGAATCCGTAAGGGGCCCGTCGTCACCATGTTCGAGATTCTTCCCGCCGCCGGGGTGAAACTCAGCAAGATCGTGGCCTTGGCCGACAACATCGCCCTGGGTTTGGCGGCCACCAGCATCCGCATCGTCGCCCCAATTCCAGGCAAGCACGCCGTGGGCATCGAGGTGCCCAACCGCGAGCGGACGATGGTCGGTTTCGCCGAAATGATCAACAGCCGGGAGTATCAAGAGAGCCAGGCCTCCATCCCCATCGTGGTCGGCAAGGACATTTCGGGCGATGCGCAGATCATCGACCTGACCCGAACGCCCCACCTACTCATCGCCGGAGCCACCGGGGCCGGAAAATCCGTCTGTGTGAACACCCTGGTCTGCTCCATCCTCTACCGCAAGAGCCCCGACGAAGTGAAGCTCATCATGGTCGACCCCAAGATCGTCGAATTGAAGTTCTTCAACGACATTCCCCACCTGCTGACCCCTGTTATCACCGACCCGAAGAAGGCCCTTCAGGCGATTCAGTGGTGCCTATACGAGATGGAGCGCCGCTACGCCCTGCTCGACGCTATCGGCGCCAAAGACATCCGCAGCTACAACAGCAAAATCGAGAAACGGCACATCGCCACCAACAAGCTTCCCTACATCGTGCTCGTCATCGACGAGTTTGCCGACCTCATGGCGACAAGCGGCAAAGACCTGGAAGGCACCATTGCACGACTGGCGGCCATGAGCCGGGCTATCGGTATACACTTGGTGCTCGCCACGCAACGGCCCTCGGTCGACGTGATCACCGGCCTCATCAAAGCCAACTTCCCCAGCCGCATCGCCTTTCAAGTGGCCAGCAAGACCGACAGCCGCATCATCATCGACCAAATGGGCGCCGAAAAACTCCTGGGCCGGGGCGACATGCTGTTCACCTCAAGTTGGAACCCCTTTCCCAGCCGGGTGCAGGGCGCCTTCCTCAGTGAGGACGACGTGGAACGCGTTGTCGCCCACGTGAAGACCCTGGGCGAGCCCGAATATATCAGCGATGAGATCTTCTTCGACGAGGAGGAGGAGGGTGCCCTCGACACCGAGGCCTCGGGCGACGAAATGGATCCTCTCTTCGAGAAGGGCGTCGAGATCGTCAGGACCTTCAAGAAGGCGTCGGCCAGCTTCCTTCAGCGCCGGTTGGGCGTGGGCTATAACCGAGCCGCCCGCATGATCGAACTGATGGAAGAAATGGGGATCGTCGGCCCGCAGAACGGCTCCAAACCGCGAGAGATCGTCCATAACTGAACCTGGCCGAGGATTTGCCGTGGTTGTGAAACCAGATTCGGCAACCTAAAATTGGCACAAGGAGTTCTCGGTGATCGTCCGCCTGTTTCTGGCGTGCCTGTGCGTGAATGCCACTCTTGCCGTGTGGACCGAGCAGCCGGTTCGGGTCTTCCTCCTGCCCAATCCTCCCTACTCCTACGCCCCAAGCGACGCTTCTGGCACACCCCAGGGGTTTCTTCCCGACCTGTTTGCCACGCTCAAAGTGCCGGGATACAGTTGGACCCTCGAAATGTTGCCGTGGGCCCGCGCCTTGGTTGAAACCCGCAGCGACGTCACTGGTCGGGTGATTCTGCCGACGCTGACACGTACGCCTGACCGAGAGTCGATGTTTCGCTGGATCGCGCCGATTCAGTTCCCCCGATATTTTTTCCTTGGACGCGGTCCTGTCGATTCTACGCTGAGACCCTCGGATTTGAGGGACCGGAGTGTGGCAGTGCTTCTCGGAAATTCTTCGGATGACTGGCTCAAGGCCCATGGGTTCTCGTCGCTGATAGAGGTGGCGACGGTTGAACAGATGGTGAAGCTGGTCCGGTCTGGGCGCGCGGATTTTTTACTCAAGGACCTGACAGGACTGCGGTTCTTTCTTCGCTCGAACGGTCTTGGGCCCGGCGACCTCGTGCTCGGTCCCGAAGTCAAAGATTTGGAGCTTCCGCTCTACGTTGTCGGCGGTCTCGACGTCGAACCTGCCTTGGAGCGGGGTCTGGCCGAGGCTTTGGCGCGCCTGCGCCGTAACGGTACCCTTGACAGGCTGTGGGACCACTGGCAAGAGTTCGAACCCTCAAAAATGGTACCTGTACCCCGTGTTGATGAAGAACCCGTTCTGAAGCGAGGGACTGCCGGCAACTTTGTCGGCCGTGGCGTTGGTGATGCTACCCCCTAGCTCGGCAAAGTACGAACTGGCCAAGTCGGGGAGCCAGAAATCAAAGCCGAAGAGCCCGTAGCCGCCAAAAGCGTTCTGGCTCGAAAGGGTTCCGGGGACCAGGAGAATGGGGCCAAAGCCGGTGTACAACCGCCCGACCCCTCCCACGGCGTCGGCCTCAAGGTTGATACCCGCCCGAACGGTTGAGTAGGCGGTCATCGTGCTGGCTGTTCCCGACGCCGACCCTGGGGGCGGACTTTCCTTCCACAACACATCAGCGGAAGCGGAAGCGTTCAAGACTCCCGCAAAGGCCGGGCTCTTGACGCCAAGGCCGAGGTTGAAGTCGCCGGTGGCGGCACCGTAGTGAAAGTCGGCCGCCCAATCATCACCTCGAGAACTTTGGGCCAGCGCCGTTCCTACGCCCAAAACGAGAAGAATAAGTCCAATCCAAGTCCGCTTAGAATCCATTTGAGTCTCCTGCGAGACTCTACGTCACAAGACCTTCAACGGATGGCCCAAAATGTCCGCACTATGTCCCGGCCCGCCCGCGTCGATCAAGTTTTTCTAGCCTAACTTATCCTTGAGGGTTGGAAGAAACCCCGGGAGGCTGGGAATGGACGACCTGACACGCTACCTGCAGCAAGAATACAGCGACGCGGAATACCGATGCTATCAGATTGCTACACAAAGAGATGCAGTCCTATGGCGCCGAATCGCGATGGCGCTAGCCTTCTCGAGATCCCGCTTTGAACGGATTTCGGCCGATTTTTCTGGTTCCCTGCGGCGCTCAAAGATCTTACGGTGGGAGGTTCTCCAACCGTCGAACCTGTGTTGCTTCTCGGGTGTCCTCTGGTTGACGAAAACGGGTGACCCGAAGGACTATTTGATCCAAGCTGGTGAGTCGCTCCTGTTGACGCCGGGTCACTGGGTGATTCAGGCGCTCGGCGCCTCGCGAGTTCAACTCAAGTCAAAGACCGTTTATCAGGAGGTTCCCCATGGCGAGAAGGCTGTTCTTTCTCTTCTTCAACGGGTGTGAGGGCCTCAGCTTTTCGGGACCACAGCAGGCCTTCCACGAGGCCAACCTTTTCGGGGCCGACTACGAGATTCACCACTGCGGGCTCGAACCCGAAGCGAGGACCGAGCAGGGACTTCGCGTCGCCGGGTTGGAACCCCTGCCAGAGGTGACCGCCGCCGACACAATTTTCATCTCGGGCTACACCGTCGGCAAGGCGCAGCCACCGTCGGAGGTGATCCAATGGCTGATGCGGATCTGGAAGGACCAACCGACCTTGGTCAGCATCTGTTCCGGCGCCTTCTTTCTAGGGATGGCAGGGCTCCTCGATGGTCGCCGTTGCACCACCCATTGGAAGCGGTGCGAGCTTCTCCAGAAGACGTTTCCGCGCGCGTTAGTTCAGCAAGAGAGGCTCTTTGTGCAAGACGGGCCGATCTACACAAGCGGAGGTGGGGCTTCGGTGATCGACTTGGCGTTGCACATGATCGATGAAGATTTCGGTCCTCTGGTCGCGGCAAAGGTCGCCCGCGAAATGGTCGTCTTCTTTCGGCGCGACGCCGACTCGCCTCAGACAAGCGTCTACCTCGACTACCGCTCGCACTTGAACCCTGCCATCCACAGTCTGCAAGACTGCCTGAGTAGCCAGCCAGAGGATGACCGCGGCATCGAGGCCTGGGCGAGCAGCATCGGCATGAGCTCTCGGAATCTGACGCGGACGTTCCGGAGGGCCACCGGAATCTCGTTCAGCGAATATCGAACCAAGCTCAGGTTGGAGCGCGCCTCGGGTCTGCTGAACAACCCCTCTCTGACAGTGGACGCGGTGGCGGCCCTGTGCGGCTTTTCCGACGGGCGGCATTTGCGGCGCTTGTGGAAGCAAACCTTCGGCACCTCACCCAAAGCTCTGGTGGGAATCGCGGATTTGCCCTGACCTTGACGAGGTTGGCCGAGGTGTCGTTTCTTTAGTCGCATGAAGACTTCAGAGACGGCGGGTTCGCGCCGGGCTTGGATCCAAAACGCCTTGAGACTCATCGACGCCGACTTCCAGCGGAGCGCCGACACCCACCTGATTCCACTGAAGCTCGAGGGTTTCCCGAAACTCGATTTCTACCTGAAGGACGAGTCCAGTCATCCCACCGGCAGTCTGAAACACCGTCTGGCTCGCTCTCTTTTCCTCTACGCCCTGGTTCACGGCTGGCTCAAACCAGGTGCCCCGGTAATCGAGGCGTCCAGCGGCTCCACGGCGGTCAGCGAGGCCTACTTCGCCCGCCTTTTGGGGCTGGAGTTCATTGCCGTCATGCCGTCGTCCACCCAGAAGGAGAAGATCGACAGGATCGTATTCTACGGGGGCCGCACCCATTTGATCGAAGATCCCTCGAAAATTGTCGAGGAATCGCGGGCCTTGGCGTTGCGCACCGGCGGCCACTTTCTGGACCAGTTCACCTACGCCGAACGCGCCACCGACTGGCGGGCCAACAACAACATTGCCGATTCGATCTTCCGGCAAATGGCGCACGAACCGCATCCCATCCCTTCCTGGATCGTTTCGAGCGCCGGCACGGGGGGAACCCTGGCGACCTTGGGGCGCTACGTGCGCTACCGGCAACACTCGACCCAGGTCTTGGGCGCCGATCCAGAACGTTCCGTATTCTACGACGCCTTTGTCACCGGCGACCGGACCCTAGTCTCCGATCATGGATCCCGAATCGAGGGAATCGGTCGTCCCCGGGTCGAACCTTCGTTCCTCCCTGAAATTCTCGACGCCATGGTGAAAGTTCCCGATGCCTTGAGTTTTGGCGCCATGCATTGGCTCTCCGACAAGCTTGGCCGAAAGGTTGGTCCTTCCACAGGCACCAATTTTGTGGGAGCGCTTGTCGCCGCCTCCGAAATGGCCCAAAACCGCCAGGCGGGCTCCCTGGTGTTTGTCCTTTGCGATGGCGGCGAGCGCTACACGGCGACGGCCAACGACCCGGCGTGGCTGGCCTCGCAAGGCTTCGACCTCGCCCGTTGCCGTTCCGTTGTTGAGCGGTGCGCGGTGTCGGGCAAACCCCTGATGAGTTCCACCCAACCGGGGAGTGCGTTGGGGCTAACGCGCCTCCAGGAACCCTGACTCCACCGTTAGCCCCGGACCGAAGGCGCAGGCGAACAGTTTCCCTTTTTGTTTTCGATCGAGAATCTCGCGGAGCACGAAAAAAATGGTCACGGAGCTCATGTTTCCAAAGCGCCGAAGCACGTCGTAGCTGACCTCGAGTTCACCGTGTTGCAGCCCCAGCACCGCGGCCGTTTTATCGAGGATGGCGCGGCCTCCCGGATGGACGGCCCACAGTTTCAGCTCATCCCGGTTCCAGCCCGAATCGGCGAAAAGCCGCTCAAGAACCGCGGCAATGTTTCCTTCGATGAGGCGGGGCACGTAGCTTGAAAGTTTCATGTCGAAGCCGGTCTCGCCGATGATCCAGGCCATGTCGTCTTCGCTGCCAGGAATGATGTGGCTTCGAAAGTCGTGCAGTTGAAGGGGACCCTCGTCGCCGCTGACAAGAATCGCGGCGGCGCCGTCGGCGAAGAGCGCGTTAGCCACCACGACGTCGGGCTGAAACTCCTTCTGAAAGTGCAGAGTACACGCCTCAACGTCGACGATGAGCACTTGGGCGCCCGACGACGACCTGACCAGACTTTGGGCCAGTTTCAGCGCCGGAAAGGCGGCAAAGCAGCCCATGAACCCAATGTGGAACCGGTGGATGGCCGGCGACAAGGCAAATTCCCTGACCAGATGAAAGTCAAAACCAGGCGCCGAAAAACCTGTACAGCTGACCGTGATCAGATGCGTGATGGTCTTGGGGTCAAACTCGGGAAGCTGGTCGAACAGTCGGCGGACCGCCAAAGCGGCCAGGTTGTTCGCCTCCACACAGAACAGGGCGTTGCGTTGGGCGGTCGTCGGTACCGGCTCAAGGTTGTCGTTCTTGGGAAAGAAAATTCTCTGGTCTGTGGGCAGTTGATAGTCAGGAATCACCGAGTATCGGGTCTCGATGGCCGAGCCCTCGTAGATCTTCTGGATGAATGCCTTTTTTCTGGGCGTGTCTCCGACGACCTTCAGCATGAAGGTTTCAATCTCGCTTTGCTGGTTCTTGAACTCGGGCAGGGCCGTGGCCAGGGCTCGAATGTACACGGGGGAAGGACTCACGAAGTCTCCTTGAG
>CAYYUZ010000083.1:0-1583 GCA_964475005.1 uncultured Spirochaetales bacterium | reverse complement strand
GCCGTGGCCAGGGCTCGAATGTACACGGGGGAAGGACTCACGAAGTCTCCTTGAGGGCCGAAAGGTTCCGGGGATGACGACGCTTGGCGTCTGCCAGGTTCCGACCGGGGATGGTCAGCATACCGTAATGTCGCGGGAAAAATCGGGGAAAGGTCCGCAAACAGAGGCCCAGAAACCCGTTTCTGATGACTGAAAGCGGTCCGGTCACGGTGCCAATGGCCATCGAGAGTTCGGCCCTCCCGGCGGCTGTCCGCCCGGCTTGCCTCCTAACCTGGCTGTAAAGGGTGTTCCATTCCTCTGTGTCGCCCTTCGGGTTGGTCATCCTCGCTTCAAGCAGAGCCGACAGAAATTCGGCGTCGGCGAATCCTGTATTCATCCCTTGGCCCCCAATGGGCGACATTTGATGGGCGCTGTCACCGGCTAGGTACACCCGCCCATAGGTGTAGTACGGACTGATCCACCGCTGAATTCCAAACGGACTCTTCCAGGTGCAGGTCTGGGCAGCGAGTTGAAAGCCGGTCCTGGCTTCCACTTCGGTTTCCAGGTAGGCTCCTGGCTCGTCGAGGAAAGTCGGGGTCTGGACGATCCAGCGCCGCTTCCCTTGGCCCAGCGGAAACGACTCTACCGCTCCACGCGGAGTAAAGAACAGATGAGCCTCGTCGCCCCAGCCCGTGTTGTCGGCGAAGTCGCCCATGAGGAAGGTTGAGTCGAAGCGTTTGGGTTCGTGCGGCAGCGACATCGCCAGCCGCACAAGGCTTTTCACACCGTCGCAGCCGGCAAGAAACTGGCCGCGTTCGCAGCGGGGGTTGCCGGCTTCGTCATGAAAAACGGCTGTGACCGTCTCGGCGTCCTGGTCAAGCGACCGAAACTCCCAGCCGTACTCCACCCTGACGGTGGGGTAGTGAAGCAAATGCTTCTCCAGCGTCGCTTCGGTCACGCTTTGAGGCACGGCCAAAATGAAGTCGAAGGGTGGGGGCAGGCTTTCGAACTTCACGGTTCCCAAGACACGTCGTGACCCGTGCACGTCTACCCGGCGGATGGGAGCCCCCTGGGCACGAAGTTCTTCGGCGATCCCGAGACTGTCGAGCAACGCTAGGGAAGGGGGAGTGATTCCGATGGCATTGGACCCGGGAGTCCTCTTGTTTTTCTTTTCTAGCACGAGGACCTCGCGGCCCCGACGCCCCAGCAAGGCGGCCAGGAGCAGACCAATTGGACCCGCTCCGACAATGATGACGTCTGTCATCCTGGAAACATAGCGGAAACGTCCTCACGACTCAAGGAGTCCGGGTTTTTGGTTGAAAAGCCGTGTACCGAGGGATATATTGGGAAATCCTAACAGTATTTTGAACAAAATAGAACACGAGGCAAATGCGTTGCCTCTTCGAGGTTTACCATGAGATTCATTGTGGTTTTGATTGTTTTTGCCGCCTTGCTGATGCCGGCCTGGGCTGACACGGCTGTGTTCCGCGAGGTGAAGGGCAAGGTGGAGTACCAGACTCAGGGAGACGAGTGGCTGCCCGCCAAGGTCGGCGTCGAAGTTCCCGTCGGCACCGCCATTTCCACGGGCTTCAAGAGCACCGCGG
>CAYYUZ010000082.1:0-18702 GCA_964475005.1 uncultured Spirochaetales bacterium | reverse complement strand
CACAGGTGCCTCCTCGCCAGGGGCTTTCGAACGCTTCCATTCTAGTACAAAAACCTGTGTGAGGCTTGCCAGTTTTCTTTTCGTCGATCCGAATCCTGAGTATATTGGTAGGAACTTATTTCAAGGAGACCTCATGCCCTTCACCCTCCCCAAGCTTCCTTACGATTTCAATGCTCTTGAGCCGGCCATCGACGCCAAGACGATGGAGATTCATCACGGAAAGCATCACCAGGCCTACATCAACAATGCGAACACCGCCCTTGAGAACACAGAGTTCGCCTCGTGGGACGTCGAGAAGATCCTGAAGAACCTCTCTTCGCTCCCTGCTGACAAACAAACCGTTCTCCGCAACAACGCAGGCGGACACGCCAATCATAGTTTCTTTTGGGAGACTCTGGTTTCCCCGTCGAAGTCTGGCAAACCCGCAGGCAAGCTCGCTGCCGGTATCGATTCCCTTGGCGGTTGGGACAAGTTCAAAGCGGATTTCAGCAAGGCCGCTCTGACCCGGTTCGGTTCGGGCTGGGGTTGGCTTGTCCTCAAGTCTGACAAGACCTTGGCCATCACGAGCACGGCCAACCAGGACAGCCCGCTGCTGGAAGGCACCAAACCGATTTTGGGAATCGACGTTTGGGAACACGCCTACTACCTTCATTACCAAAATCGCAGAGCCGACTACATCGAGGCTTTCTTCTCAGTCGTCAACTGGGGCAAGGTCGGCGAGATCTACGAACAAGCCTTGAAGTAGCCTTTCCAGTCCCAACCAAAAAAAAAAGCCGTCCCGAAGGACGGCTTTTTTTAGGTGAATCGGATCAACTACCGCAACCGCAACCGCCGCCACCGGAGCTACAACCGCAGGAAGCCGCCTCGGCAGACGATTCATCGTGGGAATGAGAGCCGCATCCGCAGCCACCGCCGCCACAACCGCAACCTTCCATCACGGGGGCCTCGTCGCTGATGGACAACACAGTCGTTGTGAAATGGAGGGGAACTCCCGCCAGAGGATGATTGGCGTCAACTGTGATCTTGTCACCTTCAACATCGCTGATCAGCGCCGATCGCCAACGACCGCCGATCTGGGCTTCGACGCGGTAGCCGATTCTGGCTTCGCCCCCCAACCCGAGATCAGACGCCGAAACCTGGGTCACCAGACTTTCGTCGCGTTCGCCGTAGGCCTCGGAGGCCGGGATGACAAACGAAAGCTCCTGGCCTTCCTGGGCGTCGGCCAAGTTGGAATCAAGGCCTGAAATGATGTCGCCCGATCCGGCACAGAAGGTCAAAGGACCTTGCCGGTCTGAAGTCCCCAGCAGATAGCCTTCAGGGGTTGAGAAGTTGTAGGCGATGGTGACGTATTTTTCTTTGGTTACAGTCATGGTAACCTCAATATATAACAAATCGCGTCAGGTTTGTACAGGGCAACTTGAGAAAACGTCCACGCCGCGCGACATTCAGGCTCGCTTTACGACAACCAACTGGGGCAAATTGCGATACTTTTGAGCATAGTCTATTCCGTAGCCAGCCACGAACACATCGTCGATATCGAAACCGTTGTAGTCCACGGGCACTTCGACCTTCCGTCGGGTCGGCTTGTTAAGCAGAGTGCAAACTTTGAGACTCCTCGGATGCCGCGCTGACAACAATTCGAGAATGCGGCTGAGAGTAAGTCCTGTATCAATAATGTCCTCGACGATCAGAACGTCCCTTCCTTGAATTGGCTCTCCCAGATCCTTGAGAATTCTCACCTCGGAGTTCTCCATGGAATTGCCGTAGCTCGAGACGGTCATGAAATCGATCTCACTGTCGATGTCGAGAGCTCGGGTCAGATCAGCCAGAAAGATGAAGCTTCCTTTGAGCAATCCCACCAACAAAGGTTTGGTTCCTTGGTAGTCCTGGCTGATGACTTTCGCCAGCTGGTTCACGCGTTCATGAATGACTTCTTCGGTGATTAGGATCGATTCGATCCCCTCCGGCAGGAATGACATGAGTTCTCCTTCAATCCAGGGTTGGCGTCAGGTCGCGCACGGCACCGTCGCCGGCGAGGAAAAGGTAGAACCGATGCGATTCAAACGCCTGACGGAGAGGTTTCCCGTCTGGACTCGCCGCGGTTTCGTGGCCTCCTTGGGTCGCTTGATCGAGCGTTTGCCAGTAAAGGCCAAGGGTCTTCGGTTCAAGGGAGTAAAACTCAGATGGAACAACCGGAACAAGATCCTGGATGTAGACTTTGACATTCTTGGCCCAATCGGGCGCCGCCTGGACCTGCGAAAGGGTCGCCGATGCCACGTTGACGACGCAGATCTTGGGGTCGGTCGAATAGATCTCGGGGAGTGAATAGAGGGCCGCCTGCCCCAAGGGGTCGACAACGATCGCGTATAGGTGGCCGGGCTGAAACCTGAGCGAATAGGAGGTCCCGGACGGATCAGTCCAGCTTGTGCTGGTGGGTTGACCGGCGGCCCCCTGGCGGAGCACCGCGCCTTCTACAGGAGCCAATCGCGTCAAGGGCCGGCTCTCCATGGGGGCGAGATCAGGAAACTTGGCCAGGACTACTTCATTTTTCTCAAGAGCCAAGGAGACGGACACCGAAGAAAGATTGAGGGCAAAGACGTAGGGCTCATGGTTCTTCGTGGCAAGGCCATTGCATGAGACCAGCAAAGTTAGCGCGACAACGAGGAGCAGTAGACTTGAAGATTTTCGAGAAACCACGCATTACACTCTATACTGCGGTTGGTTCGAGGGCAACCGGAAGCGCCGATGAACGGGTGTTTTTTTGGAGGAGATTTTCGTGAAGAGATTCGCGCTGTTCTTGGCCCTGGGACTTTCGGTCGTCGGTCTGGCTCTGGGTCAAGACGACCGGGGAGCCCTGGGACTTGGCTTTGCCTCGGTGCAGACCGATCCCGACAACCTCATCGCCAAGGCCATTCGTCTCAACCTATTCCTCGACGTCGGCAAGAGGTTTTTAGGCAGGCTGTACTACGGGTTTGAACTTCAGGGTGACGTCGCCCAACTCAATGAACAGAACCTTCAGTTGCAGTCCAACGAAGTTTCAAATTACGGACTGGGCGGCGGTGCGTGGACCAACTTCTACAGCTCACCCTCCGCCCAAACAACCTACCAACTCTGGGACTTTGACCTCAGTCCACGGGCCTACTTGAGCTTCGATTTCGGTGACAAGATCGAACTTTTGGGTTTTGGCGGGCTGAACTACAATTGGCAGACCTTGAGCTACACGATCAAGAACGCCGGCGACACAGCCTGGGTTGATTCTTCGGGCGCGGTGGTCGCGCTGCCTGGGCAAAAAAGCAGTTCGAGTATGACCCTTTATGGCAACTGGCAGGCGGTGGCTGGATTCAGAATGAGTGTCGCGTTTTTCTATTTCGACTTCGCCCGGTACGTTAACTTTGGCGCTGCCGACCTCAACTTCAGTAACTACGACCTCCCACGGCTGGGGACCGGGGTGAGTTTTCGTTTCTAGACCCATTCTTTTCGGCCTTTTGAGTCCAGTAAGCGGCAAGAATTCCAAACGACACTCCAACGTTCAAGCTCGCCTTTCGCCCGTAAAGGGGAATGCTGACACGGCCCAGAGACGCGTCGGCCCACGCTAGGGCTTCCGGGCTCAGACCCAACTCTTCGCCTCCGACAAGAACCAATCCCTCCGGTGGAAACCCAAAGCGTTCTGCGCTGATGCCTCCCAACTCCAGGGCAAAGACAGCGCGGTTTCCCCAGAGAGATTTCAGACTGTCGAGGGACAGAGCTGAAACAGAAACAAATTCGTCAGCTCCCATGGAACTCCGTCGCGCTCTGGGGTGATCGCTTCCAGGCGTCAGTTCACTGCGAAGAACGGCTTCAAACCCGAAGGCCTCTGCAGTCCGAACGATGGAACCCACATTGAAGGGCGAACGAACATCATCCAGCCAGACGGAAAATGGAAACTGAAGAGCGGGACCCACGCGGTCCGTCGGCGCCTGGAGGTCCCAGTCTGCCACGGCAATGCCCAAAAAAACGGCCAGACGCTGCCGGAAGGCTGACAACATCCTGCGAGTCGTGTCCAAGTCAGTCACGGGATGAAGGTCGCCCAGGAGGTCCCGGCAGAGACGAACCAACTCCCTGGTGTACTGTTGGTCGCTCTCCTCCCGGAGCAGAGTCATCAACTTGCGGGCCCGGGTCCTTTCAGGAAGCGACTCGAGTTTCCGGATCGTGATCACAACACGTTGCGGACGAAATCCGACAGCTGGTCTGGCTCAAGGATGCCGCCTCGTCGCAAGTCCAGCCCCCTCACGACATCGATGGCTTGAGTAATCTGGGTATCGACCAACTTGTAGTCTGCCAACCGAAGAGGCAGCTGATGGGCGTTCAGAAATTTACGGACATCTTGAGCCATCTTCGGACCGAGGGTGGCTTCCTCATCGGCTTTGGCCTCGTGCCCAAACGCTCTCGCCAATGACTTCAACCTCGAACCAGCCTTTGGAGCGAAGAACTCCAGGAGAGGTGCCAAAAGAAGACTCCCGAAGGCAGATGTCGACAAACCGGCCAAACCAGCCAGGGTGAAGGAAAAGGTCACCCCTGTGCCCCTTGGGCCAAGGGCGCAGGCAACGGCGATGTTGAACCCAGCCTGCGCAGCGAGCAGCCTGTACTCGGCATTTGCGGGATTTTCATAGATCTTTCGCAGAGTCGACCAAACTGCTTCCACGGCGCCAACCAACAGGCTCTGTTCCGTGAGACCTGTGGAGTCGTGCAAACACGCCTCCACAGCGTAGAAGAGCGCTTCAAGGAGGGCCGACACGGAGGATTTGGAACTTTGTCCGGTGGCCATGTGGGGATCGAGGAAAATCTCATGGGCGGAGGGAGCCACAAAGGGAACAAACCGAACGTCCGAGGGGTGACCCGTTGAGAGAAATACTTCGGGACGAAGGAGGAGGGGATAGCAAATTCCAGAGGGTACCTCAAAATAAGGGACCTTCTTTGTCGAAGAAAGCTCATTGACGGCGGCTCGCCCCAACGACAACTGGTCGGCACCACCCAAAGTCGCCAGCACATCCATACGACTGGCCTGGGCCACGGCAACGATTTCCTTGAGCGTTTCAGGCAGACTTTTCCGAGGGTTCCTGGATAGGACAAGGTAGGGCACAGAGGCCCGTTCGAGAGAGTGGGTCAGGATGCCCAGCTCCTTTCCGCCGTCAAACGCAGCTTCTGTGAGCAGAAGCACTCGGTTGCCAGCTTCCTTGGCCGCCAAACCGAACCGTTGACTGACGCCCTGACCGAGGTGAACGCGTTGAGGAAAGTTGAACTCCATGACCTAGACCTCCGGGATGGGGGGAATAAAAAAAAGCCGTCGAAAACGACGGCTTCGAGGGTCGGCGACGGGGCGGTCCCCGAAGCCTTTCAGAGACCAAAGGACTTGAGGATTCCTTCGGCTGTCGACTCGAGAATCGCATTATTGATGTAGTTTGGATCCTGAAGTTTCACCTTGATTTCGGAAACGCGGTCGGCTCTGATCTCGGGAGTCGCTCGAACAACCTCGCGAGCCGCCAACAATTCGGCCTGACTCTTGGCTTCGGAAGAAACCTCAATCGAGTCGGAACGGTCGGTTCTGACGGGCTTGGAGGCTTTCTCGGCCTTGCCCAGGTTCTGGAGGGGATCCAAAGATCCCATTCGGTCAATCGTCATAACCTTCCCCTTGTGCTCCACTTATCGGCACGCGCCGTTCATTCCTTGACGTCGTCCTCGTCCTCGGAAGCCGATCCGGAAACCAGCACAGCAAATTCACCCTTGATTATAGGTCGGGCCTTCAGCTCGTTCAAGACCGACAGGGCCGTTCCTGGAAGAAATTCCTCGTGGCTTTTTGTCATTTCGCGGGCCACCAGAATCTTCCTCTCAGGTTCCGTATCGGCTATTGCCTGCAAAAGCTTGACGATTCGGAACGGAGATTCGTAGAGCACGAACGCTTCTTGCCGTGCAAGCAGTTCATCGACCCGCCGCTGGCGTTTTCCGGACTTCACCGACAAGAATCCATCAAACGTGACCGTTCGCCCACCGAATCCGCCGACACTCAGCAACGAAGCAAAGGCGCTCGGCCCTGGCAAGGGGACGACAGGGTATCCAGCCCTCCGGACGCGGTCAACCAAAATGGCTCCTGGGTCGCTCAAACCTGGAGTCCCGGCATCTGTACAATAGGCCAAGCTCTGTCCCTCAGAGAGAAGATTCACGATTCCATCGGCGCTGTTGGTTTCGTTGGCCGCCCGGCAACTAATCAACCTTTTGACAATGCCGTGAGCATTGAGCAGCTGCAAAGTGTGTCGGGTGTCTTCAGCGGCTATCAGATCAACCGCACGGAGAGTCTCGAGTGCTCTGAGTGTTATGTCTTTCAGATTGCCGATTGGGGTTGCGACGATGTAAAGGGTGGGGACAGAGCTCATGAGAAGCCAGTATGAGACAGTTTGATCTCAAGAGACAAGATATCAGGAAATCCGTAACTTGAGACGTCGGTCTCGTACTGGCATGTTCTGTGAAATCGGAAGAATGTTTGCGAAGAGGAACCCAGGAACAACTGAATACGCCAGGAGGCAGGGCACTGGCAAGCCTCCCTGGCTCCTGGTGACACACCGATGCTCGACCTTTCGAAAAAACGAGTTCCTTCGCCACCTACTTCGGTTTCAGTCCAGGAAAATCCAGAGTAGAAAAAAGGTCTGCATAGGTTTCCGCCCGTCGAATTTGCTTGAACTTTCCCTCATCCTGCCAAAGAACCTCGGCGCTTCGGAGTTTGGCGTTGTAGTTGAAGCCCATGGAATGTCCGTGTGCTCCGGTGTCGTGGATGACCAAAAGGTCGCCAGTTTCGGGATCGTTGATCTCCCTGTCGACAGCAAATTTGTCGTTGTTTTCGCAGAGAGAGCCTGTGACGTCATAGACCTTCCTCGGTCCGTTGATTTTCCCCGGTACCGTGATGTGATGATAGGCACCGTACATTCCAGGTCTCATGAGATTGGCCATACTCGCGTCAAGGCCGACGTAGTCCTTGTAGATGCTCTTTTTGTGCAACACTCTAGTGACTAGATACCCATAAGGCCCAGAGACCACACGGCCACATTCCATCACGACTCTCAGTGGGGACAGAGCTGTGGGGGCGATGACTTGATCGTAGGCCTGTCGAATCCGACGGCCGACATAGGCAAGATCCACTGCTTCCTCTTCCGGCCGGTAAGGGATTCCCACGCCTCCCCCGAGGTTTACAAATTCGAACCTGATCCCGATCTTCTGATGGATTTCTACAGCGAGTTCAAACAGCATGCGAGCGGTTTCAACGAAGTAGTCTGGGTCGAGCTCGTTGCTGGCCACCATCGTATGCAGACCAAATCGTCTGACGCCCTTAGCCTTTATCCTGCCGTAACCCTCAAATAACTGCTCGCGAGTGAAGCCGTACTTAGCCTCCTCGGGCTTACCAATAATTGCGTTCCCCTCTTTCAGGGGACCGGGATTGTATCGAAAACTCAGTAGGTCCGGAAGCTTTCCTAGCGCTTGTTCGAGGTACCCAATGTGACTGATATCATCAAGATTGATGGTCGCGCCGAGTTCAGCCGCCTTCCTATACTCCTCAGCGGGGGTGTCATTCGATGTGAATACGACCGCGTCTCCAACGATACCGACGGCCTCGCACAGCAGAAGTTCTCCTAGCGATGAACAGTCTGCGCCCATACCTTCCGAGGCCAGAAGTGCCAACACGTGAGGGTTAGGCAAGGCCTTGACGGCGAAATGATTGCGGAACCCCCCCGGAACCCAGGAAAACGCTTGATTGAAGGCTTGAGCATTCTTCCTCATCGCCAGCTCATCGTAAATGTGAAATGGTGTCGGAACCTGAGCCGCAACGGCTTCCAGTTGGGCCTCGGTGAATGGGAGAGTCTTGTTGGTCATGGAAACCAAACTACCTTTCCCAAGGGGGAGGAGTCAACAAACCAACAGCCAAGCGCAGGGATGATTCTACCGATTCACTGCGATGCCTTTGTTGGAAAATGCCTGGGAAGAAGTCCGCAAAGCTCTTCCGGAGGATTGTCCAGGAAATTTGAGGCGCGCGCGCGCCGAACTCCCAAGCCGCAGTAAGCCCAATCTTCGCCCCTGCTGACTAGACCTCCCACAACGGGATTCTCGTCGATATACAAGAAGGTATGCAGGAACTCAGCGATGCCCGCGATGACTTTGGAAAAGAACCTCTGCCCCCAAACGTGGCCAGTCTGGTCGTGGATTCGGTTCCAGGCCATTGCAAAGACACTCATGATCCACTGCAGAATTGAAGAAAGCTTCTCTTTGGATGCGGGCTGGATGATGAAGTGGAAATGGTTTCCCATGATAGAGAAATTCTCCAACCGAAAACTGTATTTCTGTTTTGCGCGTACGACAACACCAAGAAACAGTTCTTTCATAGCCGCGGGCTCGAGAAGCATTTCCTTTCGATTTGTACGCGCCGTCACATGATAGTGGGCGCCGTCTACGAGGACTCTCGGTTTTCTCATGAGGTTACTGACTTCCCCCGACGCCATTTTGATTCAAACCGAGCTCTGTCCCCAAAAGAAAAAACCATTACATTGTCACTATGGACCAAGTGACCATTTCCAAGAAGAAGCCGGCGTATCCTGTTTCGAGTCGGTTCCACCTCTATCTTGACGACTACGAACGGGAGCTGAATTTCTCTCTCAAATATGAAGATCTGTGGGGCTGGTCAGAAGCCATTGCCCTAGAAGACAAGCGCGGCCGAGATTCTCTTTGGGAAACGCTCCTCCATCCACCCGGTCTACGTGAAGAACTCGACGCAAAGCTCAAAGCCTTATATTGCCAACTCAAGATGGCAGGTGATTTGGAGGCAGCAAAACATCTCGATATTGATCGAATTGACTTCTGCCACTTCGCCAACTCCCATCCGTTCCGCATTAGGGTCGTGAATAGCTACAACGACAATCAGGACTATTTCTACGTCAAGAAAGCTGACGCAAGCCGTATCTACGGCCTTGAACTAGAACACCTTCTTTCCCCCAACAACATTCATTTTTTGGTCAAGGGGGATACACTCGTTGAGGAACACATCGCCGGGATACCGGGAGACGATTTTATCGCGGACTATTTTCAACGCCCAGCCGTTAACAAGGTTCGCATCTGCAAGGAGTTCGTAAAATTCAACGAACGCTGTTTCATACGGCTTTTGGGCGACATGCGAGCCTACAACTACGTGATGGACGTAACACTGGATTTTGACGAGGAACAGTACCGCGTCCGTGCTATTGACTTTGACCAACAGAGCTATGAAGGTGACATCCGCGTCTACCTTCCCCAGTTTCACAAGGAGAACAAACCTATTGTTGACTTGGTCTGGGAGTTGCTGACAATCGATACGATTCGCCAATACCAGGTGGAGGAGCGGGCCCTCATGGCTCGCAGAGCCAAGGCCAATTGGGGTCGAATCGACGACTTGCTGGTTTCAATGGACCACGATGTGCTGGCTCCCCTTGAAAAGGTCCGAGCTCTGTCCCTCGGTCTCGCGCATTTCCACAAGAACGATGATTTTCGCTCGTGTACCGGCATGGGTGAGCTGGTCAGAAAAAATCTCGAGGTTAGTCTTGGTCTCGTGGGGTCGTGACCCATTTCGCCAACGTTGCGCGAAAGTCGTCCATCCGAACAGGTTTTGACAAGTAGTCATCAAATCCTGACGCCAAAAGCAATTCACGGTCGCCCGGCAAGGCGTGGCCTGACAGAGCAACGATGACGAGGTCTTGACCACCTGGTAGTGCTCGGATCTTGGCGGTGGCTTCCCGGCCATCCATTTCCGGCATTTGCCAATCCATGAGGATCAAGTCGTAGAATCTTTTGGACGCCATTGCGACTCCTTCCCGCCCTCCAGGAGCCAAGTCCACCAAAACACCTAGCTTCTTGAGCATCCGCATCGCCACGTCTTGATTGGTGAGGTTGTCCTCTACAACCAAGACTCTCACGGATCGCCTCGAATTTTGGTTCTCCACGGAACCGGTGGCGACATCGCCGGGTGTGTCCCCAGTTCGAACCGGAATCCGAAGGGTGAAGGAGCTGCCGATACCTGGTTGGCTGAAGACTGTCAGCGAGCCGCCCAAGAGAACTGCCAGTGACCGGCTGATTGACAAACCCAAACCAAGACCGCCATAGGTACGACTCTTGCCATGCTCCCCTTGCGTGAACTTCTCGAAGATTCGTTCTTGCGATTCCTGCGGGATACCAATTCCGGTATCGGTGACCTCCACGACAAACCAGGGGGTTTTGTCTCCCGCGTCGAACGCAACAGTTACAAGGATGGATCCGGCCGGTGTGAATTTGACAGCGTTTGCCACGAGATTGCCCAGAATCTGCCGCAGTCTGAGCGCGTCGGTCCAGATCCAGGTCGGGGCGCCGACAGGAACCCTCGTCGTGAGTTCAAGCGCCTTGGCTTCAGCCTGGGGTCTCAAGGTGTCAACAAGAGCCTCAAGTTGAGGTTTCCAAACGAAAGGTCGAACTTCGGCCGTCAGTCGTCCTGCTTCCAAACGACTGAAAACCAAAATATCCTCGATCAGTCCTAGAAGCGTTTCTCCCGAGGCCTGAAGATCCCGAAAGGCCTTTCGGTCGTCGTCGGAATCGCCAAGCCTAGAAAGGTGCTCGGCGTTACCCAAAATAGCGTTCAACGGCGTCCGGAGTTCATGGCTCATTGTGGCCAAGAATTCCGTTTTTGCCTGGTTGGCTTCACGAAGAGCTTCAGCGGTGGCCCGCTGTTCGGAAACATCGCTGACTAGTCCGTTGATCATCAAGACCTGTTGCAGGTTTCGATGGATGGTGACGCTGAGTTTGAGCCAGACCAGACGACGACTGGGATCCGTGAAAGAGAATTCGACATCACCGTTCTGGCTGTTGCCCCAGTGATCGCGAAGTTTCCTCCTCAAGATCGCCTTGAGATGAGGATCGGCTTTCGAAAAGAACAGTTCCGGGTCCGCAATCAAATCCTTTGGATCGTGACCGAGAAGAACCTTGCTTCCTTCGCTGATGTAAAGGAGACGGAAACTCCTACCGGTCACCTCAGCTTGGAAGAGAACACCGGGAAAATGGAGCGCGAGGACTTTGAGCCTAGCATCGGTTTCGCGGCGGAGTCGATCACTTGTCGCGGCTCGCTGGAAGGCTTTCCTAATGGACCTAGCGTGGAAGCTCGAAAAGAAACCCGCAAGCAACAGGAAGGCCATTCGGAATATCTGATCGGTCCAAAAGCCGGTGTATGGCTCCCTTGGAAAATTGACGACCAGGTAGGTGGCGTAGAGAACGGTGCTAGCGCCGCCGTTGAACAGCGTTATCTCAGGCCTTTCACGCAAAGTCGAAAAAAGGATCAGAAGAAACAGAAGAGCGTACCCCCAGCTCAAGTTCGTGGAGAGGACCGTGTTGGTCCGACCAGAGAGACCAAGATCCAGGACAAAACCAACGGTGATGAAAACTAGGTCGGCGAGAGTCGTGATCCAGGGCAAGTACCGGGGGAAGAACCCTCTGGAGACCGACCATTGAACCGAGAGTGAATACACCCAGGCGGAAATCAGAATCAAAGGCGGAAAAGAAACAAACAGAAAGTCGGCGCGGGCGAGAAAAGTTCCGCGCAGGATGTAGGCCACAGTCAAAAAGACCAGAAGGGTCATCCGGATAACGTTGACGTACTTCTCCGCCTGGCGCTGTTGAATCAGTTGTTCGCGTTCGTCGAGAGTCGACATAGCGCCAGTGTAGCCGGGATCTTCCCATTTTGCCCACGGTACGCTACAGTGGCGCCCATGAAAACAGCCTTCCTTTTTCCGGGACAAGGGGCCCAGTATTCCGGTATGGCCAAGGATCTTTTCGAGGCCAGCGGCCGGGTCCGGGACCTGTTCGCGCTTGCCAAGGAAACGACGGGCATCGACGTCCAGCGACTCTTATTTGAGGGAACGGACGAAGAACTCAAAGAAACCGTGAATACACAAGTTTCCGTAACGCTTGCCAACCTTTCTGCCGCGGTTGTCCTGAGTGAGCACGGCGTAGCTGCCCAAGGGACAGCCGGATTTAGTTTGGGCGAGTATTCGGCGCTCGTTGAGGCCGGGGTCCTTGAAGCCAGGCAGATTTTTCCTTTGGTGAAACTTCGTGGTGAACTCATGGCCAAAGCCGCGGCCACCCTCGATCGTTCGGGGGGGGATCCGGGAATGGCGGCGGTCATCGGACTCAGTCCAGAAAAAGTTGATGAAGTCTTGGCCGGATCAGCAATTCCCGACCTCTTTGGAGCGAACTACAACAGTCCCAACCAAGTAGTCATTTCTGGAACAGCAAGAGGATTGGCCAGCGGGATCGAAGTGCTCAAGGCCTCTGGCGCCCGACGAGTGGTCATCCTCAAAGTTTCAGGGCCCTTTCATTCACCCTTGCTGTCGGACGCCGCCCGTGCTTTAGAAGAAGCCATTGCCTCCATTCCATTTAGAAATCCAGAAAAGCTGTTGTTCAGCAATGTTACGGGGAAAGCCGTCGTCAGCGGCGCAGAAGCCAAGCGCCTTGCAGTTCTTCAGGTAACCTCTCCGGTACGCTGGATCACGGAAGAAAGAAGCTTGGTCGACGAGGGATTCGATCGTCTCATAGAGGCCGGTCCCGGTGCAGTTCTGGCGGGCTTGTGGGGATCGTTCAGCGATGTCCTTCCTTGCCTGGCCGGAGGAAAGCTGGAACAAATCCAACACATCGTGTAAGGATAACAAACCGTTCATGGAAGAAACTGAGGAGAACACGATGCTGCTCAAAGGAAAGAAAGCTTTGGTGACTGGGGCTTCGAAAGGCATCGGTAACGCTATCGTCGAACTGTTCTTGAAAAACGGGGCCACAGTGTATGCCGTCAGTCGCACGGAAGGCGACCTACCCCAGCTGAGGTCGATTGCTACTGAACTGGGGACAGAGCTCATCTTTCGAGCGACCGATGTCGGCGACGAGGCTGCGGTTACCGCTACCGTCAAGGAAATCATCAAGGAGTCGGGAGGTCTCGACATCGTCGTCAACAATGCAGGCATCACCCGCGACGGATTGATTGCCCGGATGCCGACCGAGGCTTGGAACGAAGTGATGAACGTTAACCTAGCAAGCGCCTTCTTTGTCTGCAAGGCTGTCTCGATGCACCTACTCAGCCGAAAGGGTGGTTCGATCATCAACATGAGTTCGGTTGTCGGACTTCATGGAAACGCAGGTCAAACCAACTATTCGGCGTCGAAGGCCGGTCTTGTGGGGCTGACAAAGAGTTTGGCCCAGGAACTTGCGCCCCGAGGTGTCCGTGTCAACGCCATCTGTCCCGGTTTCATCGAGACAGAAATGACCGAAAAGCTGACCGATGAGCAGAAGAAGGCACTGTTCGGTAGGATACCGATGGCGCGGATGGGAACCGTTCAAGACATCGCTTCTGCCGCACTGTGGCTTGCAAGCGATCTGTCGGCGTACGTGACTGGGCAGGCCATTACAGTCGACGGTGGAATGACTATGTAGGGACATTGAGCTCTGTCCCTCAAACCAGCCAAAGGGGTCCTTCCCCTGATCAACGACGGATTTGAAAAGGAGTGATCCAATGTCACGAAGAGTGGTTGTTACCGGGATGGGAACCGTCAATTCCCTTGGCCATGATGTGGAAAGCACATGGGAGGCCGTTAAGGCCTCCAAGAGTGGCGTCGGGCCGATAACCCATGTCGATCCCACGGAGCTGTCCTGCAAGATCGCGGCCGAAGTGAAAGACTTCGACCCCAGTCGCTACCTAGAAAATAAAGAAGCACGAAAAATGGACTCGTTTTCCATGTTCGTGACCTACGCCGCCTTTCAGGCTTTGGAAGACGCCGGTATCAAGATTGGTGAAAATCTCGATCCAGAAAGAGTCGGCACTGTTCTGGGAAATGGTATAGGCGGTGTTGAAACCCTTGAAACAGCTTATCAGAAGATCTTTACAGGTGGCGGTCCCACGCGAATTCCTCCGATGACCGTTCCAAAGCTCATCAGCAACGAGGCCCCTGGAAATGTGGCGATGCTTACCGGGGCGCAAGGTCCCTGCTACTCGCTACTGACAGCTTGCAGCGCTGCAACTGACGCCATCAGCGATGCCAGCCGGTGGATCAAGGATGGCGTCTGCGACGTGATGATTTCTGGAGGGACAGAGGCGGCGATCACTTTGCTGGGTATTGGCGGCTTCTGCGTGCTCAAGGCTGTGACCAGCAAATTCAACGACACCCCGGAAAGAGCGAGCCGGCCCTTTGACAAAAATCGAAGCGGTTTCGTCATGGGGGAAGGGGCTGGGGTCCTCATTCTAGAAGAATATGAACACGCCAAGAAGCGCGGTGCCAAGATCTATGCGGAACTTGCTGGGTTCGGCATGACCTGTGACGCGTATCACCTGACCAGTCCCCATCCGGAAGGCCTTGGAGCGATCCGAGCCATGAAAATGGCTCTCAACATGGCTGGCATGAAGCCTACCGATATCGGGTACATCAATGCTCACGGGACGAGCACAGAAATCAACGACCCAACGGAGACAAAGGCTATCAAGGCGGTTTTCGGGGACCATGCGTACAAGTTAAAAGTTAGTTCGACCAAGAGTATGACCGGACATTGTATTGGAGCCGCCGGTGCAATCGAAGCGATCTTCTGCATTCTCGCCCTGCGAGACCAATGGGTCCCTCCAACGATCAATCTTGACAACCCCGACATCGAAAGCGGTTGCGACCTGGACTACGTGCCTCATCATGGGGTGTCGCACAAGATTGACGCCGTGATGAGCAACACGCTGGGGTTCGGTGGACACAACGGGGTGGTCATCTTCAAGAAAGTTTGAGCTCTGTCCCCGAATGAACCGCCCAAGCAACGGCGCTCAGTCCAAAGAACCTCTGTCAAGAAAATAGAGCTTCCAGTGCCTCCAGCCGCGGGACCGGGACGTTCAGACGCCTTGCCTCAGCGAGGACATCGCGGCAGACGATCGCGGTCTCAACGTCGTCAGCCGCCCTCCAAACGGTACGAACTGCCTCCTGAGACCGAAGAGTGTTTTGCAGAATCAGACCGCCAAGCCAGGCCGGAAACCGAAATGGTCCCGTCTCGGTTGAAAAGCCGCGAAGATTGACGCCGCGAGCCGAAACAAGGGGAAACAACTCGCGAATCATGAGGATAGATCTCTTCAACTGGACAGGAGACGACATCAAAGCCTCCGCCGAACCAGCCTCCAAGCTCTGGGCGCCCAGGCCGGCCGACACAACAAATTGAAGCCAAAGCCAGCTACGAAAGTCCACGTGACGCTTCACAGTGAACCCAGATTGGTCGAATAGATCGGAAACCGTTCGTTCTCGGAAGGTCAGCTCTGTCCCCTTGCTTCCTAAGTGGACGATCCCCAAAAGTGCACCATCCAAAATCCCTTCTTCATCGACACTACCTCCGGCGGAGGGATACGCCCAGATCGTTTGTCCTTCCGGAAGGTGCGATGATACAGAACTTGTGTCGTTCCATAGGTTGCCGAGTATCACAGCCGTCGCCTGGCCTATTCGAGATCCAAGTTCTGTCACTATTGGAACCAAGAGATCGTGTCGAACGGCAATCACAACGAAATCGTAGGAGTGATTTTCAGGGATGACCCCACAGAGTCGGGGACTCCAGCCCTCCGTGACGGTCTTGCCATGCGAACTCGTTCGAGCGTCAAGTACGCGAACCCCGTGAATGTCGATCGGCGGGTTGGCCCCATTGGGACTCTCCGAAAAAGCCACAAGATGCCCAGCATGTTCTAGGGCCCAACCGTATAAGGCGGCCACCGGACTTCGTCCGAGGAAGAGGATCTTCATGGAGGCCACCATAGCCGTGAATGCTTGGGGTTTGTCAATGAGGCGACCTTGTCCTAGACTGGCGGCATGGATGTTGATTTTCATCCCCTGACGTTCCAATGGTTCAAAGAGACACTTGGGACCGCAACCGATGTGCAGTCCTTGGCTTGGCCCCGGATCGCTTCGGGGGAACACGTCTTGGTGACCGCCCCAACAGGAACGGGAAAGACGCTTGCAGCCTTTCTTGTAGCTCTCGATCGGCTGCTCACGGAAAAATGGTCCTCTGGCGGCCTCCGGCTTCTCTACGTGTCGCCGCTCAAGGCACTCAACAGCGATGTCCGACAAAATCTCCTCCAGCCGCTTGCGGATTTGCAAAAACGATTCGCCGCCGCTCAGCTCTGTCCCCCACAAATTGAAGTCATGGTAAGGTCAGGCGATACCCCGGAGACAGAACGGCGGCGATTACAGAGAAATCCACCGGCAATTCTCATCACGACACCCGAGAGTCTCAACATTCTTCTGACACAACCGGCCTCGATGATGCTGTTTGGAGGGCTCAAAGCGGTCATCCTTGATGAGATCCATGCAGTCGTCGGTTCCAAGCGCGGAACGGCACTCTTGGCGGCCTTGGAGCGGCTGGTTCTCGTTGCGGGGGAGTTTCAGAGGATTGGCCTGTCTGCAACGGTGAACCCGCCTGAACTGGTGGCCAAGGTTCTTGGCGGATTTCGGTCTAGTGGTGAACCAAGACCCGTGACGTTGATTTCCAGCTCAATTCAAAAAAAATATGAGGTCAAGGTCCGTCTGCCGGACCGGAGAGTGGAATCCGATGAAACAGGCAAAGTCTTTTGGGAAAGTTTAGCCGACGACCTCAGGTCCAGGGTGCAAGACCAGTCCCCTGTCCTCATCTTCACTAACAGCCGACGGGCCTGCGAGAAGTTGGCGCGCCTGATAAATCAGGGTCAAGAGGAGTTGCTCGCCTATTCGCACCATGGCTCGCTTTCCAAAGAAATTCGCCTGGAAGTCGAACAGAGATTGAAAAGTGGCAACCTGAAGGCCGTTGTAGCGACGAACAGTCTTGAGCTGGGTATCGATGTGGGAGATCTCGACGAAGTTGTCCTTGCCCAAGCACCGCGCACGGCCTCGACAGCGATTCAGAAGGTCGGCCGTGCCGGTCATGGTACTGGTCAAGTGAGCCGAGCAACGCTCTACCCTAGCCACGGCCTCGATCTGATCGAGGCCGCCATTATTGTCCGTTGTGTCAGAGGACAAACAGTTGAGCCGGTAGTCGTTCCCGAGAGTCCTCTTGACGTCCTTGCACAGATCCTCCTGTCCACAGTCTGTGCTCGGCCGACGACGTCGGATGGTCTGTATTCGCTGGTCAAATGTTCCTGGCCTTACCGAAATCTGGACCGCAGAGTATTCGACCTTGTGGTCGAAATGCTCGCGGGCCGATACGAAGGGACTCGTATCCCCGAACTCAAACCGAGGATGGAGGCTGACCACACGACAGGGGTCTGGTCAGCCAAGAGCTCTGTCCCCTTCCTGCTGTATAGCTCCGGCGGGACCATCCCTAACCGAGGGTATTTTTCGCTTCGCGATGTGAAAACGGGAACCGATTTGGGGGAGCTTGACGAAGAATTTGTGTGGGAAAGGTCATTAGGAGACCGATTTGCACTCGGCGCCCAAGTCTGGAAGATCGTCGCGCTTGACGACCAAGCTGTGCGGGTAGAGTCGGTCTTCTCCCCACCCCACATCATCCCTTTCTGGAAGGCCGAGGACCAGGATCGCGGCTGGTTTCTTGCCGAAAAAATCGCCCTCTTTCTGACCGAGGCAGAACAGGTGTTGGCTTTGGGGACAGAGCTTACTGCTTGGAAAACAAATCTGGTCAATGCAGACGGCTTCAGCCAGGAGGCGGCGGATAGCTTGGTTTCGGTTCTGGAACGCCAGCGCAATGTTCTTGGGGTGCTTCCCCATCGATGGAGGAACGTCGTCGAAAGGGTCAACCCTCACATTCACCCTGCTGAAGGAACTCCGGAGGCAGAGCAATATATCATTCACACCTTTTGGGGAGCCAAACTCAATCGCCCGTGGGCGTTCGCGCTTGCTCAGGCCTGGGAAGACAAATTTGGCTACGCTCTCGAAACTTATGCGGGTGATGACCAAATTCTTGTGCTTGCTCCCCCAGAAACTGACTTCAGCGAAGTTCTGTCCCTCGTGACGGTCGGAAATCTAGAAAACCTGCTTCGTCGACGCGTTGAGGCGACGGGCTTTTTTGGAGCTCGGTTTCGCGAGAGTGCCGGGAGGGCACTCTTGCTCCCGAAATCGGGGTTTGACAAGCGAACACCTCTCTGGCAAACCAGGCTCAGGTCAAAACGACTCTTGGACGCCGTCGCGCAGTACAGTGACTTCCCCATTCTGCTCGAGGCCTGGCGTCAGTGCCTTCACGACGAATTTGAGCTCGAAGCGCTCAAAGCTCGTTTGGAGGAACGAAGCTCCGGGCAGATCGAAACCTGGAATTGCTCGACCTCGACCCCTTCCCCGTTCACCGAGGGTCTGCTTTGGCGGCAAATCAACGAAAAAATGTATGCGGGAGACGAACCGTCAGCCAAACGACCAAGTAGTCTCGAAGTGACCCTATGGGACCAGTTTCTAGCCGCCGATCGCCCCCGCCTCCCGCGTGAAATGATCGTTGATTGGGAATCTCGTTGGGGAAGACTTCTGCCCGGATACGCTCCCGAAACACCGGCGGACTTGTTGGACTTCCTGGAAGTCCGAATTGCCCTCTCTTGCGGCGAGTGGGAGGCCCTCATCAACGCCTGCCAGCGAGACGCAGGTTCACTGCGGGCAGAATGGCTGAACTCGCTCGATACAGTCCTTGTCGATGGGCGCGTTGGAGTCCCATCGGTGGCCAGCC
>CAYYUZ010000081.1:15302-18708 GCA_964475005.1 uncultured Spirochaetales bacterium | reverse complement strand
AGTCAAAGTTGCATCCATTGTGAAAGCCTAACCTTTTCTGTCAGAATACGCCATGGAGGAATGCCATGGGTCCCGTCAACCAACCCGAGGTCGTTGCTGAAGTTGCTGAAGCTGTCGAGCGCTATGAAGATGCCCTGGTCAACAACCGGCTCGACGTGCTCGATGACCTTTTCTGGGACGCCAGCCAGACTGTTCGCTATGGTTCGGGCGAAACCCTGTATGGCATCGGCGAGATCCGTGCCTTTCGGGCCGCACGCCCTTCGATGGGTTTGGCCAGAACCGTTCTGAAATCCCAGATTACCACTTTCGGCTGGGACTTCGCCGTGGCTCACCGGGAGTTCAGCCGGCCAAACCAACCAAAACACGGACGTCAAACCCAAACCTGGGTTCGAACGGACGCTGGATGGAAGGTGGTCTCGGCCCATGTGAGTCAGCAAATCTAGCCTCATGACCCACGGTAGGTGGTGTAGCCGTAGGGGCTGAGCAACAGCGGAACGTGGTAGTGCTGACCAGGATCAGCCACAACAAACGCGATGGAGATTTCCGGGTAGAAGCCCTCGCGCGCCGCCGTCGCGAAGGTGAGCCGATAGGTCCCGATCGTCAAGTCGTGGTCAGGCGGCAAGAGGTTCGCGACGCGGCCGTCGTTGTCTGTGGCTCCACGGGCCAAAAGTGTCCAGCTGGAGCGGTCCCGGACTTCCAGCACAACAGCCAAACCTGCCACGGGCTGTCCTTGTGCTGTGTCCAAAACATGGGTGGTAATCGGGCTCATTTCAACGTCCTTTCAATTTGCGCCAACCGGAACAAGGTGATCTTGTGGTGCTGGATCGAGGCCTCGACCCACTCCTCTTCCTTTGTTCTGGCCAACCGAATTTCCAAGAGTTTCAGCATCTCTTCGGCTGTTTTTCCCGTGGCAAAGACCAGGAACGAGAAACCGAATTTGGCCGCATAGGCTTCGTTGGCCTTTTTCAGTTTGTCGAGAGTGGTCTCGGTGGCACCAGCCAACCCGGCTTGTTCTCGATTGGTCCTGTGGCCACCCCCGATTTTTGCGTGTCCTGAGAATGCCTGCAGTGTATCTTCGAGTGTCAGGCCCTGCCAGGCCTCAGTCGCCGCTGCCGAAAGGGCATGAAAGTCGCCAAACGGTCGGCGAGCCAAGACGGCATCGATCCAACGTTCCGAAGCACAGCAGCGTTTGAGAGCCTCGCGGGCTTGGGTTTGGTCAACTGTGTCGAAGGCCTGGGTCGTTCGGATCAAGGCCTCTCCCATGAAGGGGCCCGACGGACGCCCGGACGACCAGACCTTTTGACCTGAGAGCCAGGTTGAATGGACGGAGCCTTGCCAGGATTGGTTTTCGTACGGAGAAACCTTGTGACGGTACACGATGGTCTCGGCGGTGATAGAAAAAGAGGCTTCGGGGTCCCACGCGACTAGGTCAGCCTGATAGCCGACGGCCAGACGGCCCTTGGTGGCGCCCAAACCGGCGAAGGCGGCGGGTTTTGTACACAGCCAGCGCTCCAAATCGGCGAGGCCGAAACCGCGTTTCTGCGCTTCGGTCCAGACCAGGGGAAGGAGAAACTGGATCGACGCGATGCCTCCCCAGGCCTTGGTGAAATCCCCGGCTTCAAGCCGCTTCAATTCTGGTGGACACGGCGAGTGGTCGGTCGCGATGAAGTCGATGGTGCCGTCGGCCAGAGCCGCCCAGAGCGCCTGGCGGTTTTTGTCTTCTCGGATTGGAGGGGCGCACTTGAAGCGCGTGTCGCCGTCAGGGATTCCCTCGGCCGACAGCACTAGGTAATGGGGACAGGTTTCAACGGTGACGGGCAGGCCTTCGGCCTTCGCCTCGCGGAGCATGGGCAGGGCTTGGGCACACGAGAGATGGACGATGTGGACGCGAGCCCCCGTCCTTCGGCAGAGGTCGAGGACCAAGGCGATGGCGTCGAGTTCCCAGCTGCCGGGGCGGCTGGCCAGATACTGCCGATAACTCCTGGGATTGGGAATCCCTTCGACGGGCGGACGGCCTGAAGTGTCGAGTTCGCAGTGGACCAGCAGGGGCAAGCCTGTGGGCGCCAACAACGGCAAGGCCTTCTCCAAGTCGGCGGCGGTGACGTTGGGAAAGTCTTCTATGCCCGAATGAACCAAGAACGCCTTGAGTCCCAAAACACCCGAAGCCAGAAGCCCTGGCAGTTCCTCGAGATGCTCGGGCACGACACCTCCCCAAAAGCCGACGTCTATGGCCAGCGATCCTTGTGCCGCCAGCAACTTGGCTTCGAACGCCGAAGCCGTCGTGGTCACCGGTGTTGAGTTCAAAGGCATATCGATCAGCGTGGTGACGCCGCCGGCGGAAGCGGCGCGTGTGGCGGTCGCAAAACCTTCCCAGTCGGTTCGTCCCGGCTCGTTGACGTGCACATGAACGTCGGTGAGACCCGCCATCAGCACAAGACTTCCCAAGTCCTCTACTTGCGTTCCCACCGGAATTTCGACTTCGTAGGGCGCGATTGCCGCGATGCGGCCGTTCTCGACAAAGACTGTCTTCGGCGAAATCACCCCGTCGGCCAGTACCCGGCGGCTTCGCAAGGCCAGGGGTTCAGAACTCTTTGGCATCGTAGGCCTCCAGGGTCGAGAAGAAGTGGTCCGCGTCTTCACGATAGAGCTGTCGTGTCACCCCGTCGATCAGCTTGGGCAGGCTGTACTTCAACCCGGAAATGAACGCTCCAGCAAAACCAAGGCTGGGCAAGCCGGCGAATGTGTAACAAAACACAGACGAGACCCACGGGGCCGAGCGGGCATCCTTGGGGAGAAACTCCCCGCTGGGACCCAAATACGGGTGTCGGCCAAGGTCGTCAAACTTCTGCTCCTCGGGGGGGGAGTAGCGGTCTGCCCACCGCGCGATTTGATCCTGAATGAGAGCCAGCTCGGGGCGCAGACCCAAATCTGTAACAAAGCCGGTGGCGATGATGAGAAAGTCGAATTGAAACGATCCCTTGGGTGTGGTCACCTTAACCTGGTCGCCATGCGCTTCCGCGGAGGTCCAGGGGGAACCCGCGTGCAGGGTGAAATTGGGGTGGTGTTGAGCCCTCGCCAAGGTGTCCGCGGGCGGAAGTTGTCCCATGCGGACAAACTGGCTGATGAAGGTCCACTTCTGGGCGTCGTCGAGGTCGGAGTGGTGTTTGAGAAAGCCGACGAACTCGGCCCACCTGTAGGGGTTCACATCGACGAGCTTTTCGCGCCGGAAGAACAGCGCGACCTGCGAACAGCCAGCCTCCAAGGCGACCGAAGCGTTGTCAAACGCCGAAGCCCCCGCGCCGAGTACGCCGACCTTTTTTCCTTTCAGGGCGCTGAAATCGATGTCTTCCCGCGTGTGGGCCCAGAATTTTTTGGGGAGGGCACGGATGACAGCCGGGGTCTCCCA
>CAYYUZ010000081.1:0-15202 GCA_964475005.1 uncultured Spirochaetales bacterium | reverse complement strand
GCGTGTGGGCCCAGAATTTTTTGGGGAGGGCACGGATGACAGCCGGGGTCTCCCACCGACCGGCACCATCGATCCCCGTGGCCAGAATCACCTTCCGAGCCAGAAGAGTCTCTTCTCCAGCGGCCGAGGTGGCCGGAATCTCCCAGAGGCCCCCCTCCCGGTTCCACGCCAGAGCACCGACTTTGACGCCGTTTCGAACGGGCAGCGCCAGCACGCGGCGGTACCAGGCTAGGTAGTCGGCCCATAGTTCCTTGGGAATGAGTTTCAAGGCGGACCAGCCTTCCTCGCCCCATTGGGCTTCATACCACGCCTGGAAGGTCAGGTTGGGGATTCCCAAGTCAGGGCCGGTGACGTGCTTGGGGGTCCTGAGCGTCACCATTCGGGCAAAGTCCCGCCACGGACCCTCTTGTCCCTCGGACTTCTCGTCGACCACTAGAATCCGTTTCACTTTTTCACGGAGCAGGCCAAACGCCGCGGACAGCCCGGATTGCCCCGCACCCACGACGAGAACATCGAGGACTTCCTTGCCTTCAAAGGAACGGGCGGGAATCCAATCGCGCTGGGGATAGCTGAGGAGCGAGAGGTCGCGGGCCAGCTGCGCCTCGAGTCTGGATAGTCCAATAGGGGTGTTCAAGCGGGGCTCCTTGGGAGTGGGGGGGTAAGTTCGTTCCGGGTTCTGATCAGCTGCGCGGCGATGCTGACGGCGATCTCGGCAGGGGTTTGGCTGTGGATGGGCAGGCCGAGGGGAGCGTGGATTCGGCGCAGCCAGCGCGGGTCGAACCCTTCGGCCGAATAGGCAGCCATCAGTTTGTCGATCTTGGAGCGGCTACCCAGGGCCCCGAGGAACCCGAAGTCGTGGGGCATCAAAACGCGAAGGGCGACATCGTCGGTTTTGTACCCGAAGGTCATGACGCAGACGAACTGTTCTTCCCCTGGGTTGATTAACGTTCCCATAACCGAATAGTCAGCAACCAGGACCTTGTGGTGGGCCCACACGTTGGCCTCAAAGGTAGGAAGCTGGGGACGGTCGTCGTACACAGTGATCTCGAAATCCAAGGTTTCTGCCAGACGGCTGAGAGCCAGCGAGCAATGGCCTCCGCCCACGAGGTGCAGCTTGTCCCGGTGTCCCAGATCCTCTTGGTAAGTCCAGTCCGCACCCCCTTCAAACTTCTGTCGATAGGGAAGGGCCGTGGCCGGGTCAAAAGAGAGGCCGCGCGGTCCTAAACGCAAGACGCCCGAGATCGTGTTCGCGGCAATTCGTGAGACGGCAGTCCGATCACCGGAATCCAGAATTCCCAACCAGAAGGTCTGTTCGCCTGAACAGATCATCCCGCTGGCGTCTTCGGCTGCCTTGGCGTCGTGAACCTGCCGCTGCAGGAACGCCGGCCGCTTGTCGGTCAGGGCTTGTCTGGCCTGCGCTAC
Source organism: uncultured Spirochaetales bacterium (assembly GCA_964475005.1). Lineage (GTDB taxonomy): Bacteria > Spirochaetota > Spirochaetia > JABEVK01 > JABEVK01 > JAIFLN01. The sequence goes on along the minus strand of CAYYUZ010000081.1, from coordinate 13,780 downwards.
GAAACGATGTTCCATCGCACCGCCGCCAATCGAACCCGATGCCTGGGTGGCGGTCACGGTCATGGCGAACCCAGCGCGGCCAGGACTGCTACCCAAACTTTCGACCACGTAGAGGAGGGCAACGGGAACCCCGGCATCAAGGCTCTTGAGCGCCAGAGACCAAACTTGTGGGTCGTGCTTCACAACGCCCCCAACGCCCGCAGCAAGGCTTCGGGGGTCGCTGGTGCGCTGAGACTGGGATTCGTCCCCGTCGCCGCGGCCACGGCATCCTTCAAAGCAAAAAAAACAGCCAACCCGTGCATGAGCGGCGGCTCGCCCACCGCCTTGCTCCTGTGAACGTTGTCTTCGCGGTTTTCGCCTTCCCAGAAGTCCACTCTCAGGTCGGCGGGGCAATCTGAAACGGCCGGGATCTTGTAAGTAGACGGCGCGTGGGTCCATAGACGTCCCTCCGGTGTCCACCACAATTCCTCGGTGGTCAACCAGCCGGTTCCTTGAATGAATCCGCCCTCAATCTGACCCCGGTCGAGTGCCGGGTTGAGGCTGCGTCCCGCGTCGTGGAGGATGTCGGCACGCACAAGTCGGTTCTCTCCGGTGAGCGTGTCGAGTTCCACCTCGGCACAGCAAGCCCCATAGGCAAAATAAAAGAATGGACGCCCTTGCATGGTTTTAGGGTCGTAGTGGATCTTGGGTGTCGCATAGAAGCCGCTTTCCCAAAGCTTGATGCGGTTCTTGTACGCGCGGGCTACCAGGTCGTCCCAGCACAAGTCGAGGTTTTGTGAAGTCGCGAAAGCGTTCAGGCGTTCCTTGACGGCGCGAGCCGCCTGCAACGCCGCCATTCCGTTGAGATCGGTTCCGCTGGAAGCCGCGGTTGCCGAGGTGTTGGGTACGCGGCTTGTATCGGTGGCCAGAAGGCGGATCCGGTCGACCGGCAACCCCAGTTCATGCGCCACGATTTGCTGGATCTTGGTGTGCAGGCCCTGGCCCATCTCGGTGCCGCCATGGGTGACCAGCACCGAGCCATCGGCGTAGACATGAACCAGGGCTCCCGCCTGGTTGAAGAAGGTCGCGGTGAAACTGATGCCAAACTTGACGGGAGTGAGCGCAATTCCTCGTTTTACAAAGCGGCTTCGGGCGTTGAAGGCGGCGATTTCATTGCGACGTTTTCGGTATTCGCTGGTGGACTCCAGCTGTTCCACCAGTTCAGGAGCGATGTTGTCTTCGACCTTCATTCCATAATGGGTGGTGTTCCGAACGTCTCCAGAGGAGGGTCCGTAAAAATTGATCTTTCGCACATCGAGGGGATCTTTGTTGAGATACCGGGCGACGTCCTCGACAAGAGACTCGATGGCGAACAAGCCTTGAGGTCCCCCGAAACCGCGAAACGCCGTGTTCGACACGGTGTTGGTCCGGCAGCGTAGACTCCTCACCGATACGGCATCGAGGTAGTAGGCGTTGTCGATGTGGAACAGAGCCCTGTCATTGACGGGGCCCGAAAGATCGGGGCTGAACCCGCACCGGCTGGCGAGTTCAAACTTGACGGCAAGAATCCGCCCTTCCGCGTCGAAGCCCGCCTCGTATTCGATCAAGAAGTCGTGGCGCTTTCCGGTGAGAACCATGTCGTCGTCGCGGTCGAGGCGGACCTTGACGGGGCGCCCGGTCTTCCAGGCTCCCAAGGCGGCGGCGCAGGCCACCTGGCCGGACTGGCTTTCCTTGCCTCCGAATCCCCCTCCCATTCTCCGGCATTCCACGCTGACTTGATGAGCTTCCCATCCCAGGAGTTCTGCTGCCAAGTGTTGCATTTCGGTGGGGTGCTGCGTCGAGGAGTGGAGATGCATTCCCTGGTTTTCGCGAGGCAGGGCGTAGGCCGCCTGGCCTTCGAGGTAGAAGTGCTCCTGGCCGCCCGAGCGGGCCTGTCCCTTCAGGCGAAAGGGACTGCTCTTCAGCGCTTTTTCAGAGTCACCGCGCTGGAGGTCGACCGGAGGCAAAACCCAGCTTTCGGCCGCCTTGGCCTCATCGACGGTGAGGAGCGCGGGGAAAGCTTCGATGTCGGACTTGACCAGGCGGGCGGCGCGGCGCGCGGACTCTTCGTTTTCGGCCAAGATCAGGGCCAGCGCCTGTCCGTGGAAGGACACCAACCCCTCGGCCAGCAGCGGATCGTCTTCGACCGCTGGACCGGCGTTGTTTCTCCCTGGGATGTCGGCCGCCGTCAAGACAGCCACGACTCCACGAGCCGACCTCGCGGCAGAAACGTCAAGAGACTTCAAGCGACCGTGCGCTACGGAGGACAGAGCGAAAGCGCCGTGGAGAGTTCCCACAAGCTCGGGAATATCATCGGTGTAGGGAGCGGTGCCAGTCACGTGGAGCGTAGAACTTTCGTGGGCCACACTTTGATTCAGCGGACTTGTCTTGAGGAGGCTCATGGCACTAGAACTCCCCGAGAAAGCTCATCGTGGAGTCTTGTGAGGAGGTTCTGGGCAACGACCCGTCTGTAGTCGGCCGTCGCCCTTCCGTCGGTTAGGGGCGAAAAATCGACAGCAAGCGCCTTTCGGGCCTGTTCGAGGCTGGCTAGGTCGAACGGTTGCCCGACGAGTGCCTTTTCGGTCGCGGCCGCCCGCGAAGGGATCGCGGCCATACCACCAAAAGCCACCCTAGCCCAGGCCACACGGTCGCGGCCGTCGAAAGTCAAATGAAACGCTCCGCACACCGCGCTGATGTCTTGGTCTCGGCGCTTGCTGATCTTCCAGGCGCGGAAGGTCGAACCCAGCGGCCTGCCAGACACCCGAAGGCCGACAATGACCTCTCCGGGTTCTCTTACGGACTTCTGATAGCCCAGGTAATAATCGTCAAGAAGCACTTGCCGCTCCTGTTTTCCTTTTCGGAGGATGACGGAGGTTCCGAGTGCCAACAGCACGGGCAACGAATCGCCGATGGGCGAACCGTTGGCGACGTTGCCGACAAGGGTCCCCGAGTTGCGCACAGGCGTGCTGGCGAAACGGTCAGCCAGTTCGGTCAGCTCGGGATACCGTTCGATCAAGGCTCGGAAGGCTTCGGTCAGACTGACGGCTGCTCCGATGAACACCCCCGTCCCCTCGGCCGAGATTCTCTGCAATTCCTCGACGGCACCGACGCTGACCAGGTCACCCAGGTCGCGAAGACCCTTGGTGACCCAAAGACCCACATCGGTGGCTCCCGCAACGATCCTGGCCTCGGGGTGGGCCTCGGTCCAGGCCGCGAGTCCGTCTACTGTCCGGGGTGCGCTCCAAACCTGGCCATGCTCGTAGACCAGGGGCGGAAGGTCCGCCAACGAAGCCAGAGCACTCGTCACAGGAGTCCGGTCGAGCTTGACCACAGGGTTGTCCCAGGCCGCAGCGGCTGCCTCGATGATGGGACGGTAACCCGTGCACCTGCAAAGATTTCCAGACAAGACGCCGTTGACCTCGGCTCGACTCGGCGGGCCGTTTCTTTCTTGATAATCGGCCCACAGGCTCATAACGAACCCCGGAGTGCAGAAGCCGCACTGGCTCGCATGGAGGTCGACCAGTGCGCGTTGGACCGGATGCAGTTCGTTGGCGACCGCTACGTCTTCCACCGTGAACAAGGCCTTGCCGTCGAGGGCCGGAAGGAAAAGCAGACAGCTATTCACCGCCTTCAGGCGAAGGCCCTGGGGTGCTCCTGCGTCCAGCGTGCCGACGGCCACCGTGCACGCTCCACAGTCACCCTCTCCGCAGCCCTCTTTGGTTCCCAGCGCCTGCTTGTCCTCGCGAAGCCAGCGAAGCACAGTCTTTTGGGGAGAGATTCCCGTGATCGATACGATCTCGCCCCGGAACCAGAAACGGATGTCGGGGCGCGTGGAGCTGAGCACCGGATTTCCTCCTTGACACGAGGTCGCTGAAACAAACGCTTGGACGTGAGAAATCCAAGTTAGACATTTTGCAAGAGTTCGACAAGACGGATGGAATGGTCAAAGTCTAGTACATAAATGTCTGATTTGGCTTAGGACCAAGACCAATTGGAAGTAGAGTCGATTGGGCCGTAATGTCGGAACCTCCCATTGTCAGCGGGCATCATTTGACAGGACCGCGACTTGCATTCAGCCCCACACTCGCTCTTGAGGGGGGTGGTAAAAAAAACGAATTGGCATGAGGATTGCTGTATTGCCATCAGCCTGAGCCTTTGGGAGCATCCATGACCCTGACCGTGAATCGCAGGACTCTTTTCGTCGCCGTTGACCCCAGCCTGAGTCTTCTCAGGTTCCTGCGGGACGAGTTGGGGCTGATGGGGACCAAGGATGGTTGCTCCCGAGGGCAGTGCGGAACCTGCACCGTTTTGGTCGATGGTCGAGCCCAGCGGGCCTGCTTGTTGCCCATGGGAAGGCTGGAAGGCGCCTCTGTCTTAACCATTGAGGGGTTGTCGCAGCCAGGAGAACTGACCTACGTGCAAAGGGCCTTCGTCGAAGAGGGAGCGATCCAATGTGGATTCTGCACTCCGGGAATGGTCATGGCGGCCACCGCTTTGCTTGACGCCTTTGCCCAGCCGACCGAGAAGCAGATCCGGCACGCCCTGAAAAACAATTTGTGCCGATGCACAGGCTACGGAGCCATCCTGCGGGCCGTTCGCCGCGCCGCTCATGACCGGCTCCCTCGGCCTCTTGCCGACGCGGCGCAGCTGCCAGTTGGAACTTCACCGATCCGCAAGGATGCTCCGGCCAAAGTCAGGGGAGAACCCGTTTTTGCCGACGATCTTCCGGCCCCAGGCGCGCTCCATGGTGTACTGAAGTTCAGCGACCACGCCCATGCCAAAATCCTCGCGGTCGACGTCAAGTCCGCCGAATCCTGTCCGGGTGTGGCGCTTGTCCTCACCGGAAAAGACGTCCCCGGGCGGAATGCGTTCGGTTTGTTTGTTCCCCAACAGCCCGTCATCGCGCGCGACGAGGTCAAGTACCTGGGCGACGTCGTTGCGGCCGTCTTTGCTGAGACTCGAGCCCAGGCTGAAGCGGCTCGCGACAGAATTGTCGTCAGCTACGAGGTTCTTCCCGTCCTCGACAACCCGGGCCTCAATCGCCTCGACGGTGCTCCCAAGGTCCACGCCGACACCGCGAACAACATCGTCCGCCATGTGGCAGTACGGAAAGGCGACATCGAAGCCGCCTTTGCCCAAGCCGCGGTAGTTGTCGAAGGGACCTACCGAACGCAGGCGGTCGAACACGCCTACCTTGAACCCGAATCTGTCTTGGTCAAACCAGACGCCGCGGGCAACCTGACCGTCTGGACGGGCAACCAAGGGTCACTAGCTTACCGTTCCATGATCGCCAAGAGTCTGGCCATTTCCGAGGAGTCAGTCCGGGTCGTCTTGACGGCGTGCGGAGGCGGCTTTGGGGGAAAGGAGGAACCGACGGTGCAGATTCCCGCCGCCTTGGGCGCCTTGCGAACGGGGCGGCCGGTGAAGATGGTGCTGACGAGGGCCGAATCGATTCGAATGAGCACCAAGCGTCACCCCATGCTTGTGAAGATGAAGCACGCCGCGGACGCCGACGGAAGGCTTCTGGCGGTTGAAAGTGAGGTGGTTGCCGACGCCGGTGCCTACGTGAGCCAAACACCGCCTGTCGTCTTTCGGGCGGCCGTAACGGCCCCTGGTCCCTACGTCGTTCCCAACGTAAGCGCCGACAGCACAGGTGTGGTGACCCACCGTAACCCGTCGGGGGCCTTCCGCGGATTCGGAAGTACCCAGGCCGCCTTCGCGGCTGAGATTCAGATGGACAAGCTTGCCCGGGCGTTGCAGCTCCACCCCGCCGAACTCCGCCGCCGCAACGGCTTCGAATCGGGCTCTGAAACGGCCACCGGCCAAGTTCTGAGCCTTGGCACCGGCTACCTGCCGACCCTCGAAAGCGCCGCCTCCGCGTACGAAGCGCTTCGGGAGCGTTTCGCCTCGGCGCTGCGTCCCGGTCAGGTCAAAGTGGGGTTCGGGTTGGCCTCTTCCTACAAGAACGTCGGCATAGGAACTGGGCTGGGCGACGGTGCCGGAGCGACAATCGAGATGACCCTCGACGGACGCATTACGGTGTTCACAGGGGCCGCCGACCTGGGCCAAGGTAGCGATACGGTGGCCGCCCAGATCGCCGCGCAGGAACTGAGGGTAGCCTACGAAAGCATCAACGTTGTGGCCTGTGACACTGAGCGAAGCCCCGACGGCGGCATGACCACAGCCAGCCGGCAAACCTACGTTACCGGCAACGCCGTCCGGCTGGCCGCCAAGAAACTTCGCGCGCGTCTCGACGCGGGAGAAAAACTCCCACTTCGCGTTGAAGAGGTCTACCTTCCACCAGAAACCGCCAAACACCAAACCGAGGCCCGCACAGATCCTCTCGGGATTCATTATTCGTACTGTTTTGCCTCGGCCGCTGTCGCCGTCGAAGTGGATATTTTGACAGGAGCGGTGAAGGTCTTGAGCGTCCATCTGGCTCAAGACGTCGGCCGTGCTCTCCATCCTCAGAATCTGATCGGCCAGATCGAAGGTTCTGCGTTGATGGGTGTCGGTTTGGCTCTCTCCGAGGAGTACCTCAGCGACGCGACCAAGGTGATCACCGATACCCTTGTCAAATTGGGTGTGCCCACGCTTGCGGACACTCCAGAAATCGAGGCGGTGTTTCTCGAGGTCGCCGAACCCGAGGGACCCTACGGAGCCAAAGGGATGGGGGAGGTTGGGCTGAATCCTCTCGCCCCCGCGATTTCCAATGCGATTTTCGACGCGGTCGGCGTCCGGCTGCAGACCCTTCCCATGACGCCCAAACGAGTTCTCGAAGCCCTCCTGGAGAAGCCCTGATGGCGTGCGAAGCCGTCGTTTTGGCCGCAGGAAGATCGAGCCGTGCGGGAGGTTTCAAGCCGGCTCTCGACTGCGGGGGGCTTCCGCTCTTAGTCCGCGTGGTCCGGGCCTTTTCGAGTGTTTGCCGTCGGATCTGGGTTGTTACAGGCTTTCAAGGGGAAACGGTAGCGGACTTGGTGTCAGGCGAGTTCGGGGTGCAAATCGTGGCCAACCCCGCGTGGGAACAGGGGATGTTTTCTTCGGTTCGAGCCGGAGTCGCAAGGGTGTCGTCCGAACGATTCTTCGTGACGCCCGGAGACCTTCCGCTAGTGACGGCCGACCTTGTAGAGAATCTGGAGAAGACCGTCGGCTCGGTGGTCGTTCCCATGTGGAAGGGCCAGTCGGGACACCCCATTTTGCTCGATCGCTGCTGGGTCGCGGCCATTGAAAGCGCCGAACGGGGGGTAACGCTGAGGTCGGTGCTGGCGGGTGCGCCCAGGGCCTATGTAGCCGCCGCCGATGATAGCGTGTTGCGGGACATCGACACGTGTGAAGACTATGAGAAACTCTCGGGACGATTTGGGAGGACGGAGTGAGCGAAACGATCAAGGGGTTGTTGAATCCCTACTACAGGCCAGGACTTCCCAAGGCGGCAGAGTCCCTGGTGGATCCGGCTTCCTTGAAACGAGTCTTTCGATTCCACAAGAGCTTTCCCCAGTACGACAGAACTCCTCTCAGGCGGCTTTCCTGCCTGGCTTCGCGGTGGGGAGTCTCCGACCTCTTTGTAAAGGACGAGTCTTTTCGCTTTGGTCTGAACGCCTTCAAAGTGCTGGGGGCGACTTATGCGCTCGGCCAAGTGCTGGCCAGGCGTCTGGGAAGACCGCTCGATGAACTGCCATTTTCGGTGCTGAAGGATCTCGCGATCCGGAACCAGCTGGGTCCGCTCACCTTCGCGGCAACCACCGATGGCAACCACGGTCGGGGGGTCGCGTGGACGGCGGCGCAGCTGGGCTTTCCGGCGACGATTTTCATGCCCAAAGGGACGACCTCCAACCGACTTGAAAATATCCGTAAGTTGGGACAAAGCGCCGAAATTACAGCGATGAACTACGACGATACGGTCCGGTGGGTGGCTGCCGAGGCTCAGAAGAACGGGTGGGAGGTCATTCAGGACACCGCCTGGGAAGGCTATTTCGACGTGCCAAGCTGGATCATGCAGGGCTACTCGACAGTTGTTCGCGAGGCGGTCGAACAACTTGGCGGTGTGGTTCCGACCCACGTGTTTCTGCAAGCCGGCGTCGGGGCCTTTGCCGCCATGATGGCCGCGTTGCTGCTTGACCATTTCGGCCCCTCCTGTCCGCGAATCCTGGTATTGGAGGCGCAGCCAGCCGAGTGTTTCTACGAATCTATCCGGCTCGGGAAGAAGACTGCCGTCACAGGTGACCTCGACACCATCATGGCGGGGTTGGCGTGTGGAGAGCCCAATCCTCTGGCTTGGGACATTCTCAAGGACTGCGGATTCGCCTTCTTGGCCGCACCCAACGAAACGGCTGCCCATGGGATGAGGGTGCTGGGCAACCCCCTGGCGGGAGATGAAAGGGTGGTTTCTGGGGAATCGGGCGCAATTGGCCCAGGGGTGCTTGGGTGGCTGACTCAGAAGCCCGAATACGCATCCCTCAAAGACTCCTTGGGAATTGGACCCGATAGCCGCGTGTTGTGTTTTAGCACCGAGGGCGACACCGACCCCAAGGTTTACCGAGAAGTTGTCTGGGAAGGAGCCTACCGTGGATGAGAAGAAGACCAAGACCGAGGAGTTGGTCGACGTCGTACAGGCGTTGATTCGTGAGCGGTCGTACTCCGGAGAAGAGGGAGGCGCCGTAGCGGCTGCAAAAAAGCTGTTCGAGACCTACGGCTACGATGAAGTCTTTGTCGACGCCTATGGCTCGGTCGTCGGCCTCATGAACGGAACGCGGCCCGGCCCAACCGTCCTCTTCGACGCCCACATAGACACGGTGCCGGTTCCCGACGCTTCGCTTTGGAGCCACAACCCTTGGGCGGGTGCGGTCGAGGGAGGTAAACTCTTTGGACGGGGCACTTCCGACATGAAGGGCGCCTTGGGGGCCGCCCTTGTAGCGTGCGCGGACTTCGCCGTCGAAACGCACAGGGATTTTCCCGGTCGCCTGGCGGTGACCGGGGTCGTCTACGAGGAGCTGTTTGAGGGCATCGCGGCTCGTGCACTCACACAAAAGTTCCAGCCGGACTACGTTGTGATTGGTGAGGCTTCCGAACTTAACCTGAAACGCGGACAGCGGGGACGAGCCGAGGTGGTCGTCGAGACCTTTGGTGTTCCCGCGCACTCCGCCAACCCCGAGAAGGGTGTGAACGCCGTGTACCAAATGGCCAAAGCAATTCTCGAAATCCAGAAGTTGATCCCGTCGGAACAGGCCGTTCTCGGAAAAGGAATTCTGGAGCTGACCGATATCATTTCCACACCCTACCCCGGCGCCTCGGTCGTACCTAGCCATTGTCGTGCTACCTTTGATCGCCGCCTCCTAGTTGGCGAAACACCGGCCTCGGTTCTGGCGCCGATTCAACAGGTGCTGGACCAATTGGAAGCAGGCGACAAGAAATTTCAGGGAAAGGTCACCTTGGCAGAAGCAACTTTGGTTTGTCACACAGGCGCGTCGATCGGTGGCCAAAGGTTCTTTCCTGGCTGGCGGTTCGACGACCAGACGCCCTTTGTCCAAACCGCTCTGAAAGCACTACGGTCGGCGGGGATTGCCGCTGAACTCAGTCAGTATTCTTTCTGCACCAATGGCAGTCACTACGCGGGCGAGGCAGGGATTCCAACGGTCGGGTTCGGCCCCAGCCGTGAGAATTTGGCCCACACCATCGACGAATATGTGGAACTCACACATTTGGAAGCGGCCTATCGGGGCTACAAGGCCTTGGCGAAGGCGCTGACGGAGTTGCCATGCTGATCCGTGGCGGTCTGGTTGCCGACGGAACGGGCGTGCGGCCGTTCTACGCAGATCTGTTGATCGAGGGCGATGTCATCGCGGCCATCGGGTCCCGTTTGGTGGCACCCGATCACGAAGTGGTCGACGCCACTGGTTTGGTTGTCTGTCCGGGGTTCATCGACACCCATAGCCATTCCGACCTCAAGGTTCTCGAAGACCCATTACTCGCCCCCAAGATTCGTCAGGGAATCACCACCGAGATTCTCGGCCAAGACGGCGTCTCGATGGCGCCCCTCCCCCTTGAATTCATTGAAGACTGGCGAAAAAACCTTGCGGGTCTCGACGGAACCAGCGACTCCGTTGACTGGACGTTCAAGACCACCGCGGGCTACCTGGCGGCAATGGAAAAGCGGGGTCTTGTCATCAACGAGAGCTATCTCGTGCCCCACGGCAACGTACGCATGGAGGCCATGGGTCTGGAAGACCGGGCTCCGACCCAGGCCGAGACCGAGGCGATGAAGCGTATCGTTCGGCGGGAGATGGAAGCGGGGGCGCTGGGCCTCAGCAGCGGGCTGATCTACATTCCCTGCGCCTACGGTGACACGACCGAAGTGATTGAAATGTGCCGGGTCGTGGCGGAGTTTGACGGGGTCTTTGTTGTGCATCAGCGTTCCGAGGCCAACAATATCCTGGCCTCGATGGACGAGATTTTGAGGATAGGCCGAGAATCTGGTGTCCGTCTCCACTTCAGCCATTTCAAGATCTGCGGAAGGAAGAACTGGAACAAGCTTGAGGCCGTTCTGGCAAAACTGGATACCGCGAAGGCCGAAGGTCTGAAGGTGACCTTCGACCAGTATCCGTACACGGCCGGATCGACCATGTTGGGGGCGATTCTGCCGAGCTGGGCGCACGCAGGAGGAATCGGCAAGCTCCTTGACCGGCTGAAAGACCCCGAAACCCGGGCGAGAATCATCGCGGCCATCCTTGAAGAAGACTGCGACTGGGACAATTTCGTCGAGTTTGCAGGTTTGGACGGAATTAGCATCACAAGCGTGAAGACGCCGGCCAACGCCGACGCGGTCGGTCTGACGCTTGTCCAACTCGGTGCGAAGCGACAAAGAGACCCTCTAGAGGCGGCCTTGGATCTTCTTCTTGAAGAAGAGAACGCCGTCGGAATGATCGATGTTTACGGTTCCGAGGACCATGTGAAGGCCTTCATACGCCGTCCAGAAATGAACCTGTGCACCGACGGACTGTTGGGTGGACGACCTCATCCCCGCGTTTTCGGCTCCTTCCCCAAGCTCCTCCGATACGTCAGGGAAGACGCGCTCTTAACGTTGGAAGAAGCCGTGAGGAAGATGACGGGACAACCGGCCCAGGTGTTCGGATTTTCTGACCGGGGCACCATCGAGGTCGGCAAGAAAGCCGACCTCGTGGTCTTCAACGCGCGTTCGGTGGCGGATCGAGGAACCTACGCTGCGCCGGACCAGTTTCCTGAAGGCATCGAGCGGGTCTTGGTTGCCGGTAGAATGGTGTGGGACGGCGCGCGGCTAAGTACCGCCGGGTTTCCCGGACGGGTCCTCAGGAAGGCCCCATGAAGGCACTTACCCGGGCGACCCTTTTCGACTTTGAAACCTTTCGCCCCGACAGTTACCTGCTGTTCGACAGAACCATTGTGGCGTTTGGGCCGATGGCGGAGTTTCCTGGCGCCGACGAAGTGGTGGATCTGGACGGTGCCTGGGTGATGCCGGGTTTGGTCGTTGGCCACTCCCATCTCTATTCTACCTTTGCCCGAGGTTGGGCGCCGTCCTTTTCTCCAAAAAACTTCACAGAACTGCTCGAACAGTTGTGGTGGAAACTCGACGCCGGTCTTGACCTCGAAGCCGTGGCCTTCAGTGGCCGAGTTGGGGCGCTGGCCAGCTTGAAAGCCGGCGTGACGACCTTGGTCGATCACCATGCTTCGGGGGTCATCCGTGGAAGTTTGGCGGCACTCCAGAACGCGGTGGTCGAAGAAACAGGGCTTCGGGGAATCTTCGCCTTTGAGACCAGCGATAGGTTCGACTTGGAAGCGTGCCTGGAGGAGAACAGGTCTTTCGCTCGTCATCCCGGTTCGCGTTCCGCGGGAATGCTGGGCTTGCACGCCGGCCTGACCCTGTCGGACAAGTCACTGGACCGTATCGCCAAGACGACGGGCTCCTTGCCCATCCACATTCACTTGGCCGAGGCACCCGAGGATCGAGGAACCGCCGCTCGGCTCGAAGCACGAGGACTCTGGCGGCCAGGGTCGTTGGCCGTCCATGGCGTCCATCTCGAACCGGGTGACGCTTCCCTGTTGGCGCGCCGAGGAATTCCCTTGGCATTGAATCCCTCCTCAAACCTCTCCAACGGCGTTGGTTTGCCAGATCTGAGGGAACTCCGACGGGAAAAGGTCCGCTTCACCTTGGGAACCGATGGTCTGGGCTTCGGGCTGGGACCCGAAATCCGCAATTTGGTTTTCAGCCAACGACACCGCGAACAAAACCCCCTGGCCGCGGGACTCGAAGATGTGGTCGCGGCGTTGAGGACAACCTGGGACTTTGCCGGTGAAGCTCTGGGCTGTCAGCTTGGACGAATCGAGCCCGGCTACGAAGCCGACCTAGTCGCCGTCGACTACCATTCCCCAACACCTCTCGACGCCTCCAACGCCGCCGGTCATTGGTTCTACGGTTTGCTTGAACAGTGGCGCCCTCGGGACATTTGGGTCGCAGGGACGCCGAGGCTGGTTTCTTACAAGCCCCTTGTTGCCGAGGCCGAGCTCCACCACGAGGCTCGAAGCGTTGCTCAGGCCCTATGGAAACGAATATCATGACCAACGTCAAACTTCGCTCGGGTCAAAATTTAACGGGCGCAAAATTTCACTATGTTAACATTTAACAGCGTTAACATTTAACATCGTTAACATTTAGCGTTGTCACGGCAGAACCCAAAGGACAAACTATGGACCTATCGACGAACTTGGCCGGCCTGAACCTCGCCAACCCCCTACTCCCGGCCTCGGGACCTTTGACGGGCGACTCGGAAAAACTCCTGTGGCTTGCAGGACAGGGGGTTGGCGCCTTGGTGACCAAGACGATAAGCACCGAGGCCGCTGTCGTTCCGCGCCCCTGTATTGCCGGCGGCAACGGTTGGTTGCGCAACGCCGAGCTGTGGTCAGAGTTTGGCCCTGACCGGTGGTCCGCAGAGTTTCTTCCCGCCGTCCGTGCAGGAACGTCGACCCCGTTGATTGTCAGTGTTGGCTACGCTGAGGACCAGCTAAGGTTTCTGGTGCCCAAACTGGACCGATTCGCCGACGCTTTTGAGGTCTCGACTCACTACGTCGGCACCGACCAGAAGCAACTGGGCCAAGCCGTCGCCGCAGTTCGCTCAGCGACCGCCAAACCGGTCTTCTTCAAAGTCAGTCCCCACGTCTCCGATCCGGTCGCCTTCGCCCGAACTGTTCTCGAATACGGCGGAACGGGCGTTGCGGCAATCAATTCCTTGGGGCCGACTCTGGGGATCGACCTGGCGAGGCGTTCCGTTTCTTGGGGAAATTCCCAAGGTGAGGCCTGGACCTCGGGACCTGCGATCAAACCGCTCGCCTTGGCGCTGGTCCGCCGGATCAAGACGGAGGTTCCGACCTGCGTCGTCGTGGGAACCGGCGGGATACAGTCCGCGGAAGACGTGTTGGAATTTCTTCTGGCGGGGGCCGACGCCGTGCAAATGCTGTCGTCCGCCCTTTTGAAAGGCAAGGATCTGTACGCGAAGATTCTTGGCACCTTGCCAGGCGTCCTACAGAAGTTCGGATTCGCCTCAGTCTCTGAGGCCCGGACCGCTCGGCTGACCGCTTGGGAACCAGTTTATACACCCCGCGTTCCGCTCATCGATAGGCAGGGTTGCACCCGTTGTGGTCTGTGCGACAAGATCTGCCCCTATTTTGCCATGACATCTACCAAAAGTGCGGCGGCCAAAGTCAATCCGGAGGCCTGTTTTGGTTGCGGCTTGTG
>CAYYUZ010000080.1:0-18797 GCA_964475005.1 uncultured Spirochaetales bacterium | reverse complement strand
TAGAGCGATTGGTTCGCAATCAATAGGTCAGGGGTTCGATTCCCCTATTCTCCATGGACTTTTTTGTACCTTCTGTTCGGTAAAGCGTTGAGAGGAAGAGAGTTATTCTTCAGCTCAGCGCTTTATTTTTTTATGCATCCCATTGATTGAATGTCTAATATGTCCATATTTTACCATGAAACACACCAACATAGCACCTAGTCATAAGCTGTGTTGTCAAATCTGTTGTCAATTCTAAGACTCGAGAATACATGGTAATTCTTTGATATATAAGCAAATAAACTTGACTTTCAAGAAAGCGGTACTTTTCAGAGACTTTGGCCAAGAAAATTCTGCTGAAAATGCCGAATTGGCGACATCAATTTTGATGGGAAAGGAAGCTTCATCGTTTGAATCTCTGACGGTACATTCCTCGCAGGTTCACTGCAGGGGTTTGGAGTGTGGGGCAGTGAGCCCCACACTGGAGACTTGATTTTGAAACCTCGAAGCTGGGCTGTGAGGAGGTTCCTTCGCCAATCCGACCACATAGGGCATGTCAACACCGATTGGGGAACAACCAACCTCTGGAAGGATGGTTCCTGGGCTGAGCCTTATGAGGTTCTCCTGTAGGCAGCCGCACAAGTAGATTTCGACAAACGATTCACCTTCATCCTTGACAGACTAATATGAATAGTCTAAACAGTACATATATTAGTAATGGGGTGGGAACTTATGGGAAACAAGCTTCGGCTTGGCGGTAACACGATTCGTGACGTCGCCGTTGAACTGGTTCGAGAGACTGGTCTTGGAAACCTCACCATAAATCTTCTCGCTGAAAGACTGGGTGTCAAACCGCCCTCGCTGTACAACCACCTCTCCGGAATAAGAGAACTGCAGGAAAAGGTAGCTGCATTTTCCCTTCAGAGCCTCGAAGCTGCTATCCGAGATGCTGTCGTGGGCAAATCAGGGTCTGAAGCACTCCTCAGACTCGCAGAAGCCTATCGAAAATTCGCTCTGGAAAATTCGGAGCTCTACAAAAGTATGCTCATGTTTCCCGGTTCAGCAGATCCAAACGTCAAAGAAGCGGGGATGGCAGTGGCGAGAATTATCTACCAAGTGTTGGAGGGCTATGGGCTGTCCGAGGAGGACCAGAGCCATCATGCCCGTGGATTTCGAAGCCTTGTCCACGGTTTTGTTTCCTTGGAAGAAGTGGGTTTCTTCAAGTCGGGCGACCGCGACAAGAGCTTCCGGCTCCTCGTCAATGGATTTATTTCTACACTTGGTGCTCGGCAATAAATTGAAATGAATGTCGTAAGGATACGAAAGGGTGTGAACAGTTTTGCTGTCGTATGGCCGCAATTGATGCAGATTGATAGGAGCTGCTTGTGCTTGTTGGTTATGCTGTTTTTCTTTTTGCCGGGATTGTCTTGGGAAATGGAGTGCCTCACCTTGTGAAGGGGGGGGTGGGCTCGAAGCATCAGACTCCGTTTGGAAAGCCATCGTCGGCTCTCGTGAATGTTATATGGGGTGCGGTCAACCTTCTCGGAGGGTTTTGGCTTGGAGTTTGGGGTTCGACCTTCGGGGTCCCGCTGCCTATTGCGGGAACTCTGGCGATTATAGGCTTGTTTCTCATTGGAATCTTTAATACCGCTGTCTGGCAGAACGACCCTGTTGCCAAAGGTGAGTAATCTCCATCTTCAGCGTGCCAACATATTTTGGCAGGTAACTAAATGAACTCAATTCTTCGTCTGGAAAAGGCATTTCCTTGGAAGTTTGTATTGCCGCTGTATGTCGGCAGTACCCTCAATCCTATCAACAGTTCTCTCATAGCCACCGCGCTCGTACCCATCGCGGCAGATTTGCATGTTTCGGTGGGTAGTACCGCGGCATTGGTCGCAGCAGTCTATCTTGCAAGCGCAATTGGGCAACCTGTTGCGGGGAAACTGTCCGAGGTGTTTGGTCCCCGTCGCGTTTTTGCCATTGGTATCATTGTCATCCTTCTTGCTGGCTTGATGGGCGGACTTGGGCACAGCTTCGCGGCGGTCGTTCTTGCTCGTGTTTTTATTGGGCTGGGTTCTTCATCGGCCTATCCCTCCGCAATGCTTCTCATCAAACGACGGGCTACTCAGACAGGGTTGCTTCAGCCGCCAGGGGGTGTGCTCGGTGGTCTGGCAATAACCGGCATGGCAGTTGCAGCTGTCGGACTGCCTCTGGGGGGTTTTATCGTGGGCGCCGCAGGATGGCGTGGCACGTTCCTCGTCAACATTCCGGTTGCGCTGATTGCTTTTGTTCTGACATTTCTTTGGATTCCCCGAGATGAACCAGTCAAAATAAAAGGTGGTCTTCGCGAACTTATGTCCAGCGTCGATGTGGGAGGCATTCTCCTATTCGGCGCTTCTATTACCAGTCTTCTCTACTTCCTACTCTCGCTTCCCCAGTTCCAATGGATCACACTCGGTATCGCTGTCATAGGCTTGATAGGCTTCATCTTCTGGGAACTTCGGGCGGCCCATCCGTTCATTGACCTTCGCGTCTTGGGCTCTAACCTTGCTTTGACGAGGACCTATCTCAGATTCGCGCTCTCGGGTTTGGTGGTCTATGGGGTTATGTACGGCGCAAGTCAGTGGTTCGAGGCGGGGCGCCACCTGACTCCTGAGCAGACTGGGCTTGCTCTCCTCCCGATGGCTCTCATCGCTCCGATTATTTCGTTCCCGGTGTCACGGCGAAATCTGGTCCGTGGTCCACTCCTACTCACCGGAATAACACTGATCCTTGGGTCAGTCGGGCTGCTGCTGCTCGATTCTCAGTCATCAATCTTCCTTATCGCTCTTGTGACACTTGTCTTCGGCATTAGCATGGGCCTGTTTACCGTCGCTAATCAGACGGCGCTTTACTCGCAAGCTCCAGAAAACCTGATAGGAACGGCCGCAGGGCTCATTAGGACGTTCGGCTATCTTGGCTCGATTGGTTCCTCAGCTCTCACAGGAATCGTTTTTGGATCCAAGGTTGACGATGCTGGACTGCATACGATAGCGGCAATCCTGATTTCGGTCAGCACGCTTGTATTGCTCTTGACCGTTGCTGACCGGAAGCTAACCTCTCCCAAGGCTGACCCGATTCCCGAGGACCGTGGAAGACTGCCTTAAGACGGTCCCGACCCACTTTCCGGCAAGGTCTTCCAGCTTGGTCACCTTGAACGATCCCATAGGGCTCCTGCTTGAAGTAGACGTCGGAACGATTGTCTCGGAGCAAAGCGATCCTCCGTCCAATGGGGTACCTCTCGAACGTGACCTCGTAACCGCCCAACTTTAGGGTGCGTTCGATGACTTGTGGATGATTCCGCCGCCTCGGTTGAAGAGCGGTGGCTGTTCACCGATGCCGATGCGAATCGGCTCGTACCGTCACAATGCCGAGCAGGGCAACGATAATTCCAATTAACTTTCGAATGACTTTGTACTAAGTCTAGTCTCGCCTCAGGCGTCGAGGGTGGCGGCGTTAAGAGAGTCATAAGAAATCTTGGGCTTTCGTGGATGTTTAGCAGGTATATCCCACAAGGAGGGGTACCATGAAATCCATTCTTCAGAAGATTCTGTTCGCGTTGATGGTCTCGACGGCCGGGCTTACCTTCGCACAGCCGGCGCCGATGCCTCCCGGACCCCAGGTAGAGCAGAGACTCAAGGGTCTCGGGCTGACCGACGATCAGGTCACACAAGTCACCGATCTGTATTCGAAAACCCAGGCGGCCAACCAGACCAAGCGGGCACAGATCAAAGTCCTCAATGCCCAGATCGAGCTCGGAATGACGGGGTCATCTCCCGACCTCAAGGCCCTGGACGTGCTGGTCGATCAGAAGGTCGCGCTCCAGGCCGACATTGAAAAGCAATTCCTCGCCATGGGTGCTCAGGTGCACAAGATTGTCGGCGACACTGCCTACGCCCAGCTTCAAGCGCGTTTCAAGATGCATAGACACGCCATGATGGACCACCGCGGTACCTGATACCTCACGATCCCCAGGTGAAGAAGGCGTAGACAGGGACCACGAGTCCCCCGTAGAACGCCTTGGACTTGTCGGGGCGCACACTGAACGAGGCTTCTCCCCCATCCGTGACTTCGAGGCGGATGGGGTTTTCTTTTTCGAGAACCATGTCGGTGAAGAAACTCTCGTCGTAGAAGGCGACCGCCAGACTCGTTTTTGAATCAAGGCGAACCCCCAAGGGGAAGAAGATGCGGTACTGGACCCGGCCGGACGGCGTGAGCCTGGCCAAAAACTTTGTGGGAGTCGGTACGCCCAAAGGCTTTGTCCCGAGATGGAAATGGCCGTAGTAGTCGTAGGCCCTCAGATTGTCAAAGTAGCTTTTCTTGATCGCGGCCGAGGTCTTGGGGTCAATAGCCGTCAGCGTCAACGCGTTGTTGTCGTCAAGAATGAGCTGGCTGAAAGCGTCGTCGAAGGTCCACACCGTCCACACACCTTCGACAAAACCCGCCGAAATTGTCACTTCGGTTTTGACGTCGGCCCAAACGTGGGGGTGAGACCACAGCGGCGCCGCGAGGGCTCCCAATCCAACGGTCAAAGCAGTCCATTTCGAAAGACACATGAACCCACTATGACGGATTTCAGAAGCTCTCGCAACAAGAGAATAGGGGTTAAAACTCTTACTTTGCGGCGCCAACCTGCACAAGGAACAAGGGAGTCTCGTCCTTCGCGAGCTTGGCAGCCGTGGCCAGTGCCGTGGGTTTGAGGTTGTACATCACGATCGACGAAAGTTTGAGAGCACTGGCCGTCAGGGCAAGATTCTGCGCCGAGAACCCGGCAGTGGAGTGAGTCATGAACTGGAACATGGCAGGGTTGGCCTTGAGGAACACAGGCATCAACGCGTTGTTGCCCGTATAGACCACCATGAAGGCGGCGTCGGCGATGGCTTCAGGACAAACGGCCGCACGAGAGTCGCCAGCGGACAGCAGCTTCAACGTGTTGTGATCGGCGTCGTAGGCGTAGGTTCCTTTGGCGTCGAGCACGTACGCGTTGATGTAGGCGTTGTCGCCCGAGAACGAGATGGTTCGGTCGGCTTTGGTTGCGCTGGCCACGGCATCGGGAGCGCGTTTTCCCAACGCCGCCGTCAGAAGGGTCGACAGGTCCTTGGCGGAAAGGTCTTTCTTGACGAAAGCGCGGGCCACCGTTCGGTTTTGAATGGCCGCGGCCAGGTCGACTCCGACCGTGGCGGCCGGCGCGGGAAGGACCACGTCCTGTGCAGAAACGGCCACCGTCAGTACGATCGACAGCCAAGTGAGAATCAGAATTTTCATAGGGCACCTCTAGATTGAATCTAGACTATGCCGACCTAGAATTCAAATAGACCGCGCACATGGGGAGGCCCGCGGCATGGTATAAACTGTCTGTATGGTCCCCCTGAACCCTCAAACCGCCGAGGAATTGGCTCGGCATCTCCTCCAACTCCAATCGGCCTACGCCGCAGGACGTCCCCTTGTCCCCGACGTTGAGTACGACCGACTTTTCGATGCCCTCAAGGCTTGGGAAGACAGCCACCCCGATCTTCGTCTGGCTTGGAGCCCGACCCAGCGTGTGGGGAGCGATCTGAGCGCTGAGTTTCCCGAGTTCCGGCACACCGTACCCGTCCTCAGCCTCGACAAGGCGTACACCAGTGAAGACGTGTTCGGTTGGCTCGACAAAACCGCCGCGCTGACAAGCCGGCGCCTCACCGTCTCGGCCGAGCAGAAAATGGACGGTCTCTCCTTGGTTCTGTACTACGAAGAAGGCGTTCTGGCCCGGGCCGTGACTCGGGGCGACGGAACCACAGGCAACGAGGTCACCGGGAACGTCAAAACCTTCGCGTCGGTTCCTTTGAGGCTTTCACGGCCCTTGACCATGGCGGTGAGGGGGGAGGTCTTCCTGGCCAAGAGCGACTTCGGCCGCATCAACGCCGAGCTTCCGGAACCGTACGCCAACCCGCGGAATCTGGCGGCGGGTTCGCTTCGCCGGGTCAAGAGCGCCGAAGTGGCCAAGGTTCCCCTGCGTCTGTTTGTCTACGAAGCCTTCGTGGCCAGTCCCTCGCCGCTGGTTCCCAGCAGCCACAGTCAGGCCCTGGAACTGCTCAGCGCCGAGAATTTTCCTCTCAATCCCCACGGCGCGACTTTCTTTTCCGACGACCGAACGGGCCTGGCTTCCTTCATTGACGAACAGACCCGCCTTCGAGAGTCGCTGGAATGGGAGATCGACGGCCTCGTCTTCAAGGTCGATGACTTGGCTCTCCGCGAGGAACTGGGGGCCACAGGGCACCACCCCCGCTGGGCCCTGGCGTACAAGTTTGAGTCTCCGCAGGCGCAGACAGTTGTCGAAAACATCACTGTCCAAGTGGGACGAACGGGAAGGGTGACCCCCGTCGCCCAGGTTCGCCCTGCCTTGGTGGGGGGAACCACCGTCACGTTCATTACTCTGCACAACAAGGACTACATCGAAACCCTTGGCTTGGGACTGGGCGATGAAGTGGCCATTAGCCGCCGCGGTGACGTGATCCCTGCTGTGGAAGAAGTGCTGGAACACCGCGCCGAAACGGTGTGGGCTTTTCCCCGTGAGTGTCCCGATTGCGGCTCAACCCTGGAATTGCGGGGCGCCCACCACTTCTGCCCGAATGCCGACTGCCCGGCCCAGGTGAAAGGGAGGCTGGCCTTCTTTGTGGGAAGAGGACAAATGGACATCGAGAGCCTGGGGCCCGAGACCCTCGACGTGCTGGTTGGACAGGGCTTGGTCAAGGATGCCGCCGACCTGTTCGTCTGCGATTTTGACAAGTTGTCGGGTGTGCCGGGTTTTGGAGAAAAGAAGATCGCCGCGCTCAAGGAGAGCGTCGAGGCGGCCCGGAGGCGGCCCTACGCTACGGTTCTCACCTCGCTGGGTGTGCCTGACCTGGGCAAGAAGCTGGTTGAGCTGCTCCTTGGGGCGGGTCTTCTGACCTTCGAGGCTCTTGTCGAGACCCTGCGCGACCGCCCCGATTCCCTCACAGAGATTCATGGAATCGGCCCCAAAACCTTGGAAACCCTCCGCGAGGAACTTTTGAACCCCGTGGTCCTCGACCTGGCTAACCGGTTGAAGGCCGCCGGACTGAGTTTCGAAGCTCCGCCGCCAGCGGCAGCGGCCAGCGAGGCCCTGGCGGGCACCACCTGGTGCGTTACCGGCAGTTTTACAAGTTTCAATCCTCGGTCTCTTGCCGAAGACGAAATCGTGAAGCGGTCTGGCAAAGTGGTTTCCGCCGTCAGCGGCAAGACCACCCACCTCTTGGCCGGGCCCGGGGCCGGAAGCAAGCTCGAGAAAGCCCTCTCCCTGGGTATTCGGGTCGTATCGGAACAGGAATTTATCGAGCTGCTGAACGAAGAAGGAAACCCATGAACCGAAAAATGAACCTTGGTGCCCCCACGGTCGAGAAGCTCAAAGACTTTCAACAGGGCGTCGCAGCGAGCCCCTTGTACGACATGCTGGGCCGCATCATTGAGGCGCCGCAGGCCTACGCCTCGACCGATGCCATCCTCGGGGAATTCCGCGTGACGCTAAAGGCCTGCAAAAAGTTCACGCTTGAGGAGAAACACGAGCTCTGCACCGCGCTCGAAACTGTAATGGACCTTTTGAAGATGGAAGGGTCCGACGGCATGCTCGAGAACTGGCTTCACGGAATTTTGCTTTGAGCGCCTTGGAGTTCTCGTCGTTGCCGCTGGATCAGGGCGTACTCGACACCTTGGATCAGCTGGGGTTCCAGACCATGACACCGATTCAGGTCGCGGCGCTTCCTTCCGCACTTTCCGGGCATGACGTGATCGGGCGGGCTTCGACGGGCAGTGGAAAGACGGCGGTTTTCGGACTTACGCTCCTGTCTCGCCTCAACCTCAAGTTTTTTGGCGTCCAGGCCTTGGTTCTGTGTCCCACGCGTGAGCTCGCGGACCAGGTCGCCTCAGAGGTCCGGCGCCTGGGGCGGAGCCTCGAAAACCTTAAGGTTGTCTCTCTCTGCGGAGGAGTTCCGCTTCGCGGGCAGGCGGCAAGCCTGGCGCACGGAGCCCATGTGGTGGTGGGGACTCCTGGACGGCTCCTCGACCACCTGAGCCGCAGAACTCTCGACTTGGGTGGACTGCGGACCCTTGTCTTTGACGAGGCCGACCGCATGTTAGAAATGGGTTTCGTTGACGACATGGTGTCCATCGCGCGAACCTGCCCGAAGGCGCGCCAGACCCTTTTGTTTTCGGCGACCTTTCCGCCTCAGATCGAAGCCTTGGCAGCGCCGTTTCTTAACGACCCGTTGACCGTCACCGTCGAAGCTGGTTCAAGCGCACCGCGAATCGACCAGAAGTTTTTTGAAGTCACCGACGAGACCCGCCTCGACACCTTGGCCGCGCTTCTGCAGCATTTTCGCCCGGAAACGACCCTCGTCTTCGTCAACACCAAGGTTCAGGGAAGGGCCGTCGTCGCCTTTCTGAAGACCAAGGGACTCGAGGTGCTCGAACTGTCGGGTGATTTGGAGCAGAAGGACAGGGACGAAGCCATGGCGCTCTTTGCCGGGCGCTGCGTTTCGGTGATCGTCGCCACCGACGTGGCCAGCCGCGGTCTCGACATCACCACCCTCGACGCGGTGGTCAACTATGATTTGAGCCTCGACCCCGAGGTCCACGTCCATCGAATCGGACGCACGGGACGCGCCGGCGAGTCGGGGCTTGCCCTCAGTCTCGTCGGTCCCCGAGAGCGCACCCTCGTTCGGCGCATCGAGGAATTTCAGGGCCTGGCGTTTGTTCCTTGGGCTTCCCTTGAATCGCTGACACCTTCGCCAGCGGGATTTCCGGTGCCCCCTCACGCCATGGTGAAACTTCTCGACGGCCGAAAGGAAAAGATTCGTCCCGGCGACGTGCTTGGGGCGTTGACGGCCGCCGCCGGGTTTACCCGAGAACAGGTCGGTACCATCAAGGTCACCGATTTCGGCACCTGGGTTGCCGTCGACCGGCCTGTGGTCGAACGCGTGATCGCCGCCCTGAACCAAACTCCTGTGAAGGGAAAGGTGAGGCGGGCGATCCGGGTCGGTTAGTGGGCGGCCAGGTCGGTAGCAAACTTGTCGACGGCGGCCTTGGTGGCTTGCTCGCCTAGCACTTGGAATTTCTGGGGATCATAGACGCCGGCGACAAGCAGTTCGGTGTCCTTGCTCTGCCCCAAGTACACCTGACGGAACACAAGTCTTCCCGTGGCATCGTGGGCGGTGATCGTCAGCGTTGTCCGGGCGCCCATCGAGCCGTTGTCGGCCACTCCCAGCGTGACTTCCTTTTGGAACAGGAAGTTGGCGGTAAAGAGTCCGTTCACTCCCAATTGTTTGGCCAGACCGGAGGCCAAGTTCGGATCGTCGGCCTTCACGAACCTGTAACCGACAGGAGTCAGGAGCACCATTCCTCCAAGCTTGTCGTCCCAAGCCCCCTGATAGACCTTCGAAGCGAACAAGTCGTCCTTGGTCGTCAGAGTGACCCCACGCGCTGAACCCAGAGCCGTGGTCAGCAATTCGTCGCCCTTGGCCAGCAGCCCGTCTGTCTTTTCAAGAACCGTGTTGAGCAAGGCGTTGCTATTGCCTTGGTTTGTCTGCTGGCTCAGCAACCCATTGGCGACGCTGGGTTGGGGCGGCTTGTCACCGCGGAAATAGAGTTGGTCGTTGGAGACCACGCTGACCAGCGCCACCTTTGTAAGCGGCTGGAGCAGTTTGGGTTCGTTCAGCGATGCGCAGCCGGTCAAGACCAAGGTCAGCGCGATGAAGGCCAGTAGGTGTTTCATGCAGGACTCCTTCTCAAGTTATAGTTCCCGTCTGGCCCGGAAGAAAAGGGGGCAAGCCCAGAGCCTTGACACCCGTCTGGCCTGAACTCAATACTTTGGACCATGAAACTTTACTCGTGGAATGTGAACGGTATCCGTTCGGTGCTGAAGAAAGACGCCCTGCTTCCCTTCCTCAAGGCCGAAGACCCCGATGTGCTGTGTCTTCAGGAAACTAAGGCACAACCGGGCGAAGCCGTTGTCGACGCCCCAGGGTACAAGGAATTCTGGAACTCGGCCCAGAAAAAGGGGTATTCGGGGACGGCCATCTACAGCAAAGTGGCACCGCTTTCGGTGCGCAACGGGTTGCCGCAAGACCTACAAGACAAGTTCGCCATGCACGGAGACGAATATGGCGACCCCAACACCGAGGGACGTATCCTCACCGCGGAATACGAAAAGTTCTTCCTCGTGACCGTCTATACCCCAAACGCCAAAGACGATCTGACAAGGATTCCCCTCCGGCACAAGCAATGGGATCCGGCCTTCCTCGAATACTGCCAGCAGCTTGAAAAGACCAAGCCCGTCGTGTTTTGCGGCGACCTCAACGTGGCCCACACCGAACTCGACCTGGCCAACCCCAAGCCCAACAAGGGGAAGAAGGGATTCACCGACGAAGAAAGGGCAGGATTCCAAGCCTTCGTCGACGCAGGGTTTGTCGATACTCTCCGAATCTTCAAACAGGGAAACGGCTACTACACCTGGTGGAGCAACTTCGGCGGCGCCCGCGAGCGGAACGTGGGATGGCGGATCGACTATTTCTTGGTGTCTTCGGCGCTGCGCGACCGGGTTGTGGCTGCCGACATCCACCCGGCAGTCATGGGTTCAGACCACTGCCCTGTAAGTGTCACGCTGAAGTTTTGAAAGAGGCTCAATAGCGGTCGTAAAGGGACAGGTCAGACCAAGTAGCCCGGTTGTCCGTGCTCGTTTGGATCGACAGGATTTTGGGCGTCACTCCCGTGAATCTGTACCAAGTGACATTTCCCGCGGACGGACTGAATCCCGTCCCCGAGGTCAGGGTTGCGGCGACCGTGTCCCTGGTGCTCGGGTTGGAGGGGTTGGTCGTCGAAGTCTGCGACGAGGCGCCTAACTGCGAATCGTTGTAGTTGATCTGACATCCATTCGGGTAAAAGCTGACGGTGATGTTGGACATGGTGTGCCAAGAGCCGCCCATGTAGGCTGTATACGGTTCCCGCGCCTTCCAGTTGCCCACCAAGGCGACGGGAATATCGCTCTTGGCCGTGGTAGCATCCTGGCAACCGGCGGCCAAGAGGAGCAGCATGCAGGCGGTGAAGCTTCCAAGTTTTTTCATGTTCACCCTCATTAATACGAAGGTAAATCCGACTTCCTGATTCGTCAATCTGTCAGCCGAGGTAGTCCGTGAGGGCGACGGGGGTTTCTTTGTCCCAGGGGAGGAAGACCTTTGTGAATCCTAGCGACATCAAGGGATCTCCCGCCGCGTCGAACCCGCGGCGCAGGTGGGCCGCTTCGTGCGCGTCGCTGCCAAGGCAGACCCGGCGGCCCCCGTGGGCGAAGTAGCGCTGTAGGAAGAACTGGCCTGCACAGGGTTCCCTTCTTGCCGTGAAGAACCCCGACGTGTTGACTTCAAGAAGTTTTCCCGACTTCACCATTTTCTCGGCCAAGTCATCTTCCATGGCGTCCAGGCGGGCTTTCCAGGGTTTGTTTTCAAAGAAAGATGGCGCGAAGTGCCGGAGGAAGACTCCGGGGTGGCCGACCACGTCGAACTCGTCGACCGTAAGGCTTGAAGTGACCGCCTCGGCGTATTCGTCGATCACCCGACCGAAAAGAAGGTCGTCGCGGAAGGACGAGGTGTCGCGATCCGAAACCGACGCGCTAGGCAGGTTGTGCACCGAGCCGATGGCGTAGTCGAAGGCGTGTTCCGCCAGCTTGGACTGAATCGTGGCGGCGTACTGCGGCATCCAGTCGACCTCGACTCCCGTAAAGAATCGGTAACCTCGATTCCTCCAGCCGGCGATGGCCGCTAGATAGTCGTCCTCCAAAAAGTATCCGCACGCGTCGCTGCCAGGCCAGAACTCATAGTGATCGGTAAACCCGATGCCGTCGGCCCAGCCCTCATCGATTCTCTTCGCATAGTCGGCAACGCTGCTTCGCCCGTCGGGGCTGAACAGGGTGTGGACGTGGGTGTCAAACCTTTTGGGCGCTTTCAAGAAGGGCGCACCAGCTCGGCGGCCAGGTCAAGTTGGTGCGCCAACAGTGTGGCTTCTCCGCGGCAGATTTGGGCCCCGCGGACCGCCAGCCACCACTCTAGCCCCGCCTGGTCGACCTCCTGCCTGCCCGAAAGACTTGTCTTGAAGAAATGAAGGACCGACCGCAAGAACAGCGCTTCGCCGTCTCGGTAGGCACCGCTGTGGGCCTGCACAATCCAATCGGAGGAACCCGCGTCTAGCACATGGAATCCAGCCTTGGGTAGCGCCAGAAGCCAGTCTCTTCCTGAGCGGGAAGACCCGGCGCCGCGCCCGGGGGCCCGTTCGTCCATGGTTTGGTGGTACGCCTGGGCCAGCGACCGATCAAGCTCTGGATCGATCACCGGCTCCCAAGCTGTCAAGCCGTCGAAAAGTTGGGTCAGCCAGTAGCGGTGGCCCCCCAGACGCGCCAGGGCCTGCGCCGCCGTATCGGCGTCTAGGAGGTCAAGGAATGCATGGGCGACGACAAGGTCGGGCCGGTTTCCCGCCTGCTGAAGGCAATACGAGAGCACATCCTGCCGCTTGACCCGAAAGTTCCCCGGCAGGAAGAGTTCCTTACACCGCTTCCTGGCGGCTTCCAGACCCTCGGCCCGTAAGTCGACCAGTTCATACACCGTGTCGGCTCCGATCCTGCCTAGATCCCTCAGCCGCTTTGCCATCGATCCGGTTCCTCCTCCGAGTTCCAAGACCTGGGTGGGAGGAGACCCTTCAAACGCTGTCGCCAGAACCCTGGGGTGCAATGCTCGCGAGTCCACAGCAACCTTGGCGTCAAGGTAGGCGTCGAAGTCAAAGGGAGGGAGGGAATCCTTGGTCGGCAAAAGGCTCTCCAGAAACGCCCCTAGGGGTCCAAAGCCGGTGCGACTTTGTACCAGCGCTTCACCGCGGAGCCGCGCCTTGATTTGAAGGTCCTCCCTTAAGGCTGGATCGTCGAGGTAAGCCTCCAACGCGAACGAAAGCTCCCTCGGCCCATGACCGTTTGACCACAACGCCGCGTTGCCCAGAAGTTCCGGCGAGGCGCCGCACGGCACCGCTAACGAGACGATCCCGCGCGCCAAGGCCTCGGCGTGCGCCATCCCCCAGCCCTCGTGAAACGAAGGCATCGTCAACACATCGGTACGCCGCCACAGGGTTTCAAGTTCGGATTCGGGTACGCGGCCGACCCAAGCGACTCTGCCTTCGACACCAACCCGGCGTGCGAGGCGGCGGGCCTGCGCGGCGTAACGGCGGTCGAAATCGGGGTTTCCAGCCACCGTCAGTGACCAGTTCAACTCGGGCCGGCGTTGGTTGAGCTGCCCCAGAGCTTGCAGGAGACCGTGAAGATTCTTGCGACGAACCACGTTGCCCAGGTACAGAAACCACCCCGGTTCCGGGCGCGGAGACCCCGACTCGACCCTGCTGACGGGCGGACGGCAGACCAGCGACGGTCGGAAAGGGGCCCCAGCCCCCCGGAGGTCGGCCACGGTTTGACGGGTGTTCTCGCTGTTGAACAGGAAGGCGTCCATTGCATTCAGAAACCGGCGTTCCAGGGCCTTCTTTCGCCGCGTCTTTCCTTGCGGAAGGGGGTCTTCAAGCCAAGCCAGGTGGTGGACCATGGCGATCAAGAGGCCGTGAATGCGCGGGCGGATGAGTTCAAGCAGACGCGTGACCGATGCGTGAGTCAGGGCGTCGAAGACGACGACGTCTGGGCTCTCGGTTTCAAGTCTTTGCGCCAACGCCCTTCCCGCCAGGTGTCTGGGGCCGGCCGGAAGACTCCAGACGCTGACTTCATGACCCAACCCCCGCAAGTACTCGACCAAGTCGCAGTCGTAGGAGTAGCCGCCCGAACGGCGGTCAAGGGCGCCAAAGATCACGAGGGCCAGCGTCAAGAGGCCTCCGAAGCGCCTGGCAAGACCACCGACCACGAGGCCCAGGCGTCACTGCTCTCAAACACCTTGATCCGCGACCCTGTCAGCCGGAAGCTGGTGTCCCAGCGGGGCCGCGCAGCAACGAGCCTCTCGGAGAGCAAGCGGCACAGACGCTCGACGCTGGGGTTGACTCCCTGGAACGCCGCCAACTCATTCAAGGTAGCGCCTCGGATGTCGCCAAGCGCCTCCTCCAGGAGCGAGGCCACCGCGACCAAGTCGAGCAGGAAGCCGTTTGCGTCGAGTTCCGGACCGCTCAGCGACCACTCGACCGTATAGTCGTGTCCGTGAAGCCTGTTCTCCTGGCCCCAGTCTCCCCCGACGAGAAAATGTCGGGCGGAAAACGAACGGATCAATCCAATTTGGTACACGTTGCCTCCTGGTGTGAGTAAACTTACCTGATGTCCGACTCCACGGCCACAGGTTTCTCGGCGATGTCGAGGCGACTTCGCGACCTCAATACAGACGATCTGCTCCGCGCTGCCGGGCTGACTCGGTTCGCCGCCCGCTTTCCGGCCGTAAGGCGGCTGTTTGACGGCCCTTCCCAAGTCCTTGCCGAACGACTGACGGCGTTTGACCAGAGGTTGGGAACCGGCCGCATTGCGGATGCCGCCGGGGAATTGCTTTCCTCTCTGGGAACTCAAATCCGAATCTCCGGCGCGCCTGTTGCGTCTACGGGGCCGAGGCTGTTCTTGGCCAACCACCCCGGCCTTGGCGACATTCTGGCCCTCCTTGTCGCTCTGGGGCGCCCCGACCTTCGCATTGTCGCCCGAGAAAGGACTTTCCTCAGGGCCCTACCGAACCTGCTCCCTCTGCTGTTCCTGGTTCCCGATCGCGGCGCCTGGGGAGTGCTGCGCCAAGTCGAGCGCCATTTGGAGGACGGCGGCTGCGTGCTCACTTTTCCGGCCGGGCAGATCGAACCCGATCCGGCTTGGGCCGACCCTTCAGCCTCGTGGAACCACTGGTCTGACAGCACAGCTCTGTGGGCCAGGCGCGTCCCTCAATTGACGGTGCAGCCCCTGATGGTTGGGGGAGTGCGGGCGCGGGCGTTTGTCGATCCCTGGGCGGCCCGCTGGCGGCGTCAGGCCGAAGACCGCGAATGGACGGCCGCCGTCCTCCAACTGATCTTTCAGGTGTTTTGGGCGTGCCCGAGCGGGGCCAGGATCGACGTTGTCGCCGGCGAGCCTCTGACCGCCGGGGATTGGCGCGCCGGAGAGGGCGCAAGCTGGCTGATTCCAATTCTTTCGTCACTGGCCGTCACTCTGCGCCGTAGGTGAAAAGCACCTGAAGACCGTCTTCGGGCCGGTCGCAGGCTTGCCGGTAGGCCTGATCAGCCTCGGCCAGCGTGAACCTGTGGGTTACCAGGGCCGAAGGGGCTAGGGCCTCTAGCCGTTCAATCGATGCCGCCAACCGCCGCCCCTTGGTCCATCGGCCTGATAGAACGGGAGAGACGGTGCTGACCTGGCTCGAGACTAACTGGGCGCGGGAACGGTGGAACCTCTCCCCCAGGGTCACGGGGACGGGGCCGCTTCCGTACCAGGAGCCCACTACGATACGGCCCGAGAACCGAACGGCTTCCAGGGCCTCATCGAGAGCGGCCGGGTTTCCTGTCAATTCCAGGGCAACATCGCAGGAATCTGGCCCGGGACGAACCACCTCGCGGACTCCAAAAGCCTGTGCGCGAGTCCTTCGGAAGGCCTGCGAGTCCCAGGCCCGCAGGCGGAACCCGCGCGAGAGCAGCGCCGAGGCCAGAAGGCCCACGGTCCCCAATCCCCACACACCTACCGTTTCCCCCACGACAGGGGCAGCATCCTGCACCAAAGTGAGTGCGGTTTCCATGGAAGCCAAGAAGACGCCGTCTTCGGGTGCCAGGTTGGCCGGAAGGGGAATCAGTTTGTCAAGCGAAAGGATTGAGCGCGACTGGTGTCCTGTAAACGAAAACACGGTCTTGCCCTGCCACTCCGAGTCGACCCCCTCTCCCAGGTCTTCCACAACACCCACGGCCGCGTAGCCGTAGCTGACCGGGTAGGCGGCGCTTCCAGGCTCGGGGCACCAACTATCGTCAAGGGCCATCCCCGGCGGCCACGTGCCTTTCCACAGCAGCGCTTCAGTTCCGGCCGAAATCGCCGAGGTCAGGGTCTTCACCGAGACCTCTCGCGGACCCGGAGTTCCAGCGTCAAACACCTCAGCCGACACCGATTGCGGTCCAAGGAAAACCAATCGCTGCGCCGGTCGGGCGTGCATTTCCTACCTCCTCCAAATCTCCTTACTCTACGCTGAGGCTTGGCTTCCGGATGGACTAGTCGTCCTTTTGATTGAACAGACTCGCGATCTGCTTGGCGTACATCTGGGCCACAACGTTGCGCTTGAGGCTAAGTTTCTGCGTCAGTTCCACGCCGATTTGAAAGGGCTGGGGGAGGAGTTTGAACCGGAACACCCTTTCGAAGTTCTTGAATCCCGTCCGCGGACTAACCAGATGCTGGATGTTTTCGTGGATGGCTTCGATGACTTGGCTGTTTTCGAGAAGCTCTTCGCGGTCGAGGTAGGTGATGCGCCTCTCCTTGGCAAGTTTCTCCAGGACATCGAACTGGGGGACGATCAGCGCCCCGAGATACTTCTGATCTTGCCCGACGATCATGACCTGGTCGATGAAATCCGACTGTCCAAGCTTGCGTTCGATGGGCTCGGGTTCAATGTTCTCTCCGCCGCGCAGCACGATGGTGTCCTTCGACCGCCCTACGATCTTGAACTCACGGTGCACCGTCCGCATCACCAAATCGCCTGTGTTCAGCCAGCCGTCCTGCACCACTTTGGCCGTGGCCTCGGGGCGTTTGTAGTAGCCGAGCATGGCCTGCGGTGTCTTGACCCAGAGTTCCCCCTGGCGACCGGGACCGACGCGCTTGCCGGTCTCCTCGTCAATGATCTTGAAGGCCACGTCTTTTAGCAGAGGACCCACAGTTTGGGGGACGGGATGCTTTTCGATCCTCACTCCTAGCACGGGTCCACACTCCGTCAGCCCGTAGCCTTCCAGGACGAGAATACCGATGGCGCGGAAGAACCTGTCCACGTGGCCGGGAAGGGCGCCGCCGCCAGACACGCCGGCAATGAAGCGGTCTCCCAAAAGTGCGCGCAGTTTGCGAAACAGAAGCACCCCCCCCAGGACCTTGAGCGGCCACAACAAGGCCAAAGGGAGGAAGGTTCCCACCTGGGTGGGGAGATTCCAGTGGTGGTGAAACCGGGGCCAGCGCCCCAAGAACTTGTCAAGGAGGTCGGCGTAGGTGCCGCCCACGGCGACAAAGAACGCGAACAAGACGCGGATCACAGGGCTCTTGGCCTTGATGGTGCGATAGATCGACGAACGGACGCTTTCCCAGATTCGGGGAACCGAGGGGAACCAGTGTGGCCTGATGGTGGCCAGGTCCTCGATCATGATCTTGCCGATGGGTTTGGAGTAGGCGATCGTGGCCCCGCAGCAGATGACCACGTACTCGATCGCCCGCTCGTAGCTGTGCCAGACCGGAAGCACCGAGAGGAACAGCTGCCCCGCCTTGATTCCCAGAATCGGATACACGCGGTCGACCTGGAAGGTGAACGACCTGTGGGTGAGCATCACGCCCTTGGGCTCTCCCGTTGTGCCCGAGGTATAAATGATCGTCGCCAAATCATCGGCCTGGCCAAGGTCAACCTCCCGTTCGAAGATTGCGGGGTCTTTGCCCAGCGCCTGATCCCCTAGGGCCAGAACCTGGGCATAGTTCAGCAGCTTGACGTTGGGATCGACCTTCCTGTGCACCTTCAGAGAGTCGTCAAGAACGATCAGAAGCCTGATGGTTGTCCTGGCCACAAGGCTGGCCAGAATCTTCTCGGCCTGGGCCTCGTCGTCGGCGAGGACGACCGTGCAGTCGGCGTGGTGAAGAATGTAGGACACTTCTGTTGCCGTGGAATCGGTTCCACGGGGAACGTCGCAGGCACCCACACCCAAAATGGCAACGTCGGCGATCAGCCATTCACGCCGATTGTCGGCGATGATGCCCACATGAGCTCCCCGTTCCACTCCCAGGGCAACCAAACCCGCCCCGAAACTGTTGATTTCATGCCAGAAATCTTTGTAGGTGACGCCGCGGAAAGCGTTGTCTGGGGCTTTTCCCCCCGGTCTTGCCATCTGGGCCAGCCCCTCGGCGTGGGCAGCCGCAATGTCCCTAACCCGCTGGGGAACGGTTTGAGCGTCCATGCTCATCTCAGGAGACCGGCGTCTGGCCTACCAGGCACATCCATTCGGCTTCGCAAGCAAGTTCTTCCCCTACATAGGCTTTGCCGCTTTGGCGAAGCATTTTGGGGCCAATTCTCAGGTTGATGATTTCAAAACGGACGGTCTCATTGGGCCTGACCTGCCGCCGAAACTTAGCCTTTTCGACCGTCGCGAGAAAGAAAAGAGCGTCTTCACCCAAGACACCAAGCTGGCCGACTCCGGCACCTCCGGTTTGCGCCATGGTTTCGACAAGGATGACCCCGGGGACCACGGGGTAGCCGGGAAAATGCCCCTGAAAAAAGAACTCGGCGTCGGTGAAGGTCCTCCAGCCGGTCAGCCCTTCCTGGGTGACATTTTCCAAACGGTCAACAAAGAGGAACGGCTTCCGGTGAGGCAAAAGTTGCTCGATCGATTTCATAAAAACACTATACGCGGGCGGCGGATTTCCTGCAACGTTTTTCCCGAAAAGCTGAATACATTTAGCCTTACGTTCAATTAAACCGCCGTGGCTTGACAGAATACCCCAGGGAGGTATTCTAATGTCTGGTCGGTAAAGGCGCATTGACAGCCCTTTTTCGTCCGTGTTAGGGTCCCCGAGATTTGTTTCC
>CAYYUZ010000079.1:0-18930 GCA_964475005.1 uncultured Spirochaetales bacterium | reverse complement strand
TGAAGACGGCTCACATCGACGCACCCGTACACCAGATGTCGGGCGGAAACCAGCAAAAGCTCCTCTTTGCCCGGGAGATTCATCAACGACCGCACCTGATGGTGGCGGTTCACCCGACCCAAGGGCTCGACGTGGGCGCCACCGACGGCGTCCACAACCTCCTTATGGCCCTACGAGACGAGGGCAAGAGCGTCCTGTTGATCAGTGAAGACCTCGACGAATTGCTTTTGTTGTCGGACAGAACTGTCGTTCTGTTCGGGGGTCGGGCCATGGGCGAGGTGACCCACGAAACAGCTGACCGGGAACAGTTGGGGATGATGATGGCAGGGGTTTCGGCCTCGGGGGAGAGTCTTTGATGAAGCTGGGCTACCGAGTTGAGATCGACCCCTCTGGCAAGGACTCCCCTTGGTGGGTGACGGTGATGGCGGTGGTCCTGGCCTTTGGGCTGGTGGCCGTCTTCATTCTAGTTACAGGAAAGAATCCGGTCACCGTTTACACCAAAATGCTCGGGGGTGCATTTGCAACCCCGTTCGGCCTGACCGAAACTCTCGTGAAGGCCATTCCCCTGATGCTGTGTGGCTTGGGGGTGTCGCTGGCGTATCGTATTCAGGTTTGGAACATTGGAGCGGAGGGACAGTTCTTGGCGGGTGCCATGGCGGCGACGGCGGTGACGATCTATCTGCCGGGTCAGCCCGCGTGGATCAGCCTTCCTGTGATGCTCCTGGCTGGCCTGGCCGCGGGAGGACTCTGGGGCCTGTTCACAGCCCTTCCTAAGGTGTTCTTCAACGTCAACGAACTCATCATCAGCCTCATGCTGAACTACATTGCGATTTTGGGCCTCAACTATGTGGTTTTCGGTCCGTGGAAAGATCCAAAGGGGTTCAACTTTCCGGGAACGCCTCCGTTCACCGACGCGCAGACGCTTCCGGCCTTCGGCGATACCCGCCTGCATTTCGGTTTGATCCTCGCATTGGTGGCCGTCGTCCTTGCGGCCGTCGCGGTCAAATACACAAGGTGGGGCTACGAACTGCGCCTCATCGGGGCCAATCCCGAAGCAGCGCGCCACGCGGGAATCAACATCCGGAGGCACGTGATCTTCGTCATGCTTCTTTCAGGCGGCCTGGCGGGGCTGGCCGGCATGGCCGAAGTTTCGGGCGTCGCCCACCGGTTGCTTTATGGAATTAGTCCCGGCTACGGCTACACCGCGATCATCGTCGCCTGGATCGCCAGACTCAACCCGTTTGGCATCGTGGTCTCAGCCGTCCTGTTCGGGGGGTTGATCGCCGGCGGCTACAGCGTTCAAACGCTCGGGTTGCCCTCGTCGATCAGTTCCCTCCTTCAAGGGTCGGTCCTGTTCTTTCTGATTGCCGGAAGCATCCTCGGAAAAGTTCGCCTGCGGCGGACGGTGTAAGGAGCCGCCATGGAACTCATCGTCCAACTGCTGAACTCGGCCATGGCCGCCGGCACCCCGCTGCTGTTTGCGGCGCTCGGCGGAATTCTGATCGAAAGATCAGGGATCATCCAACTCGGCGCCGAGGGCCTTATGCTGATGGGGGCGGTCACTGCAGCAATGACCTTCCTGGCCACGGCCAACCTTCCGCTCACCCTGCTCGTGGTCCTTATCGTCACCGGACTTCTCGGGGTTCTTCACGCCTTTCTGACGGTCACGCTTCGCGCAAACCAAATTGTCAGCGGCCTCGCCATGACCCTTTTCGGCGCTGGTCTGTCGGCGTACTTGGGCAAGCCCATTACAGGAATGCCGCTGGCTGGCGCTGTTCCCAAACTTGACTTGGACTGGCTTGATCCCGTCCCGATCTTGGGACCCGTGTTGGGCCATCTCGACCTGTTCACCTGGATCAGTCTCGCGGTCGTCCTGATTCTCTACCTCTACTTCTACCGGACCAGTTGGGGTCTCCATTTACGGGCCGTCGGCGACAACCCCGCCACCGCCGACGTCATGGGTATCCGCGTTCAAGGGTTTCGCTACGGTTGCGTCGTCATCGGTTCCATGCTGATGGGCCTCGGGGGAGCGAATCTCCTGATGGTTTTTTCTCCCACCTGGATCGAGGGGATGACGGCTGGCCGGGGTTGGATCGCGGTGGCGCTCATCATCTTCGCCCGCTGGAACCCGCTCTACGCCCTTGGCGCCGCGTATTTCTTTGGGCTGCTCGATACTTTGGGTTTTCGGATGCAGCTGGCCGGCAGTCCCATCCCGTCGTACTTCCTCAAGATGATCCCGTACCTGCTGACCATCGCCGTGTTGGTCCTTGTTGGCTGGCGGACCAAGCACAAACTGTCAGGGTCACCGCTGGCCCTGGGCGTGCCGTACATCCGGGAGCAGAGATTCTGAGGTCCGCTACCCACAATTGAACAAGAGATAACGGAGGGAACGGAGAAGGGTAATGGGGTTACGAGCTTCCCCCAAATTCTTCTCCGCTGTCTCAGTTGCCTCCTGTTTCGAATTCCGTTCCAACTCCCTCACTAAGGACCCCCCCATGTTGCCGTCTAGAAACCAGCTTCTTTCCCACCTCCGCCGCGCCAACGAAGTCGCTCTCCGCGTGAAATCCTTGGGGCGCCATCCGTTCGGTTGCCTGCTTGTCGCTCCCGACGGGGTGACGGTCTTGGCCGAGCAGGGGAACATCGACACAGTCAGGCATGCCGAATCAACGCTGGCGCAGATCGCCTCGCTCAACTATTCCCGAGAGTTTTTGTGGGAGTGCACCCTGGTGACGACCTTTGAACCTTGCGCCATGTGCACGGGGACGATCTACTGGGCCAACATCGGGCATATCGTCTACGGGGCTTCCGAACGCGAGTTGTTAGCCTTGACCGGCAACGCTGAAGAAAATCCGACCCTCGATCTGCCCTGCCGTGACCTAATAGCCAAAGGTCAAAAGAAGATCCGGGT
Organism: uncultured Spirochaetales bacterium; assembly: GCA_964475005.1. Taxonomy (GTDB): domain Bacteria; phylum Spirochaetota; class Spirochaetia; order JABEVK01; family JABEVK01; genus JAIFLN01. The sequence continues at coordinate 16,022 of CAYYUZ010000079.1, read as the reverse complement.
GACAGGGCCGTTTCCTGAACTCACAGAGGAACTGATCGAACCGCATAGGGGGTTTTGGTAAGGCGAGCAAAGTCCTCGAAATCCTCCCTTCCTATCAGTGTTCATCCGTGGTCGATTGACTTCTCCTTATTGCGGCGGCACCCAGGTGTAGAACACACTCTTGCGGGCCTCGCTCTTTCCTTGGGGAGCCAGCCCCCAGTAGCCTTTTTCCACCACCGCGGGCTCCCAGTCGCCGTAGACAGGGTTAGGCAACACCAAAAATTCGGTTCCGAACTTTTCCTTGTTCTGGTCGACAGCGGCGTTCCTCTCCTTCATTGCCTTTCCATAGGTTCCAATGGGAAGGTCGTTCGCGTTGTCGCCAGCGTACAGGACGATTGTGAAGTCATTCGACACAGCGTCAAACCGGGGCTGCTTGTTGCTGGATCCGGTGCTAACCAACAGGTGCTTGGCATCGGCAAACGGAAAACCAAGGTCGGTCAAGTTCTTCAGCGTCCCCTCGAAGCCAGCTTGATCGCGGTTGGTGACGTAGAAGATCTCAACGCCTTTCTTTGCTGTTTCGTCAAGGAATTCCACGGCTCCGGGAACGGCTCTGGCGAGAGCCGCCTGCTCCCAGAGGGTCCACGTCTTGCCGGAGTACGCGGCGTTGCGCCCGATGAGCCCCGCGTCGTAGGCGCTGTTGTCTATCAGGGTTTCGTCGAGGTCGGCAACGATGGCCAGCGGTTTGTCTCCGGTTTTCGCGTTGGCCACGGCCTTGTCGACAAGCAACCCGCCCAAGTTGAAGGCTTGATAGCACAACTCTCGGTATTCGGCCGAACTCTGCACCCAAGTCAGCGCCATCACTAGCTGTTCGTTCAGATCCTGGCCGGTGTAGGCCGGTTGATCTTGGGCAAAGACAGATGGTGAAGCTGTCGCCATCAACAGAACGAAGGCCAGACTGGCAAAACGCGATGCGTTCTTCATGAGAATCCTCCTGGAAACTCGGACTTCCGTCACCCTGTTCCCACCCCGATAGATTGTCAAGTCGCGCGGAGATTAAGGAGCGGGTCCCGAAGTTTCACGGACGAGCAATCTGGGCTCCGAAATGAGTTTTTCGGGAGTCAGGTCGGGGCTCTTGATACGTTCGAGCAGCCGCAAAGCCAGCCGCCGTCCCGATTCCCGGCCGTCGTGGTCGACCGTAGTGAGGCGCGGACGAACGTAGTTGAGAAGTTCAAGGTTATCGTAGCCAACCAGGGAAACGTCTTGGGGAACACGGAGGCCGGCGTCCTGAATCGCGGCCAGGCAACCCAAAGCCATGCGGTCTGAAATACTGAAGAATGCCGTTGGCGCTTCGGGGAGCTTCAGAAGAGCGCTGGCGGCATCATACGCGCCTTCGAAGGTGTAGTTCCCATCACGGATCAGCGCCTCATCGACGGGAAACCCCGCCGCTTTGAGCGCAGCACGGAACCCCTGCTCGCGCAGTCGGGAGGCGTGGCTGGGAAACGTTTGTCCGATGACCAGGGCAATGCGGCGGTGTCCCAAACCCAGAAGGTGATCCATGACGACGCGGCTTCCGACGTTGTCCTCGGTGACCAAGGCGTCGCAGCCCCAGGCCGCCAGATGCCGCTGAAACAGAATAACAGGAACTCGGGTGTGAGACAGGAGCTCGGTCATGCCTTCGTCGGGTTGAACGGCGTGCCAAATCAGACCTTCCACTCCGCGGCCCAGAAGGTTGCGGACGACTTGGGTTTCCTTGTCACCGTCACGCTCGGCAAAGCTGAGGAAGACGCTGAAATTGCGTTCGAAACAGACTTCCTCGATTCCCGCCACGACCTCGGCAAACCGGGGGTTCACCGCGTAGTCGCTGACAACGCCAATGGTGAGGGTCGATTTCATTCGAAGGCTGCGGGCCAGGGTTGAGGGCGAAAACCTGAGGTGTTCGATGGCTTCCCAGACGCGAGCGGCAGTTTGGGAGTTCACCGCCCGGGTCCGATTGATCACGTGCGAAACCGTTGTGCTCGAAACGCCCGCCATTTCGGCGACGTCCTTGATGGTGGCGATAGGAGTCCTCCAAACCACAAGAATAGGGTCAGCTAGGAAAAAGCTCAAGTTGACACTAGAATTCATCTCATGAACAAATCCCTCAGTTCCCTCCTTTTTTTACTGGTTTCTGTTTTGATCGATGCCCAGGAACTTCCTGTCACCCGGGTCGTGCTCTTCACAAGCGGTGTCGGATTTTTTGAGCGTTCGGGAACGGTGACCGGAAACGCTGAGGTTCCTCTGACGTTCACAGGTGATCAAGTCAACGACGTGCTGAAGTCGCTGATTCTGAAGGATCCCAACGGCGCCGTGGGCGTGGTGGGGTATCCAAGCCAGGACCCGCTGGAACGTTCGTTGGCGAGCTTCGCCCTCGATCTTGGCGGTCCCGGGGGTCTGGCGGCCCTTCTGCCTCAGCTTCGCGGCGCCCAGCTCGCGTTGGGGGTTCCGGCGGAAATCACGGGTCGGCTTGTTGGCTTGGACCTTCGCCAGGAAAAGGACAAGCCCGAAACGTGGTTGACATTGGCAACGGCGGAAGGCCTGCGGGTTGTTCCACTTTCGTCGGTGACCCAGCTCAAGATCCTCGACCCCAAGCTTGAGCAGGAGTTGGGTCAAGCTTTGGTGCTTCTGTCCGGATCGAGGGATGCGAGAAAGAAGACTGTGCTCGCCCATTTCCTCGGGCCGGGAACCCGGCAGGTCAGTGTGGGCTACATCAGCGAATCACCCGTCTGGAAAACCTCGTACCGGCTCGATTTGACGGGGGGCAAACCATTTCTGCAAGCGTGGGCCATCGTCGAAAATACTGGCGAATCGGATTGGAACCAGGTGCGCCTGAGCCTCGTTTCGGGAAGACCGATAAGTTTCATCGAGGACCTTTACACGCCGCTGTATGTCGAGCGTCCCGTATACCAGCCCGCCACCGAAGCGGGCCCGGCTCCTCGGGTTCAGCAGGCGGCAATGGGTCCGGCCTCGGCTCCCGCACCGGCCCCAGTGTCCGCCCTTGCCGAAAAGTCGTCGAGGGCGATGAGGACCGAAGAGGACTCGGATGCCGTTGAGGAAGAGATTCCCGCTCCTGAGCTGAAGAAATCCGGCGTCAAGGTCTTGGCTGGGGGGGCGCAGGCGGGTGAGCTCTTCCAATTCTCCCTACGGACTCCAATTAGTCTGGCGCGCCACCAGAGCGCCCTCATCCCATTGGCAGCGTCCGACGTCGCGGCGCAGAAAGTGAGCCTATTTAGCGCGGCGGTCGACCCGCTTCATCCCCAAAACGCAGTCTGGATTACCAACACGACGGGTGCCAGGCTGCCCGCTGGACCCGTCACGGTCTACGACGGCGGTGTCTACGCAGGCGACTCTCTCACCGACAGCCTGCTAGAGAACGACAAGCGGTTGTGGACTTACGCCACCGATCTGGCTGTGAGGGCGGACCTTTCGTCGAGCGACGATCAACTCACCACGAAGATCACCATTGTCAAAGGAATCCTCCAGTACAAAAAGGATTTGACCTGGACCCAAACCTACAGGTTCGCCAATTCAAGCAAAGAAGCACGAACCCTTCTCGTGGAACATCCGTTTCACAGCGAGCGGACCTTGGTTCAGCCCGCAGCCGCCACGGAAAAAACTCCCGAGGCGTATCGGTTCACGGTCGAGGCGCCCGCAACGGGGCAGGCGGAATTGGTGGTGAAAGAAACCCGGACCGTGGTCGAAACCCAAGGCCTAGCGAGTTGGCGGGGCGATCAGGTCGTCGCTTTGGTGAAGGGGAGCGGCCCCTTGAGCGCGGCTGCGAAAACCGCGTTGCAAAAGGTCGCCGACCTTAAAGCTAAGGTCGACAAGGCCTCCCAGGACGTAACCGCTTTGTCGCAACAGAAAGCCGACCAAGAGGCCGGCCAAGGCCGGATCCGCGAAAACCTTGACGCTGTGGGACGCGAAAGCACTCAAGGACAAACCTTTTTGAAAAAGCTGATGGAGAGTGACGCGAAAATCGACCAACTGACCCAGCAGTTGACCGGTGCCCGGTCGGCCCAGGCCGCCGCCCAGAAGGACCTGGACGACAACCTGCGAACCCTCACGGTGGAGTGACCACCGAAGTTCGTCCAATCCGTGACGAGGAAGGATTTTGGCGAGACTTTTCCGACCCGAAAACCGGAGCGTGTCTTTGACACGTGAGGATTTAAGGGAGGAAAAGCCGAAGTCAAAACCCTCCGCAGTAGGATTGGGCGGACTTCATTTTCCTTCAGGCTTGAGTTGCCAGAGTGCGGCGAGAATAGCCACATTGAGCGAAAGATTCTGGAACCATTGAATGACAGCCTTGGCGTCGCCTTTGAACGCGCCGACTCCGCCAACCGCGAGCCACGCGGTCAGCACGGCCCAGAAACCGACGATGACCCAGAACGCAAGTTTCCGGATTCCGATCGTCAGCAGGCCGAAAGGGCCAACCAAAAGGACGACGCCTGAGGCGATCTTCAGGATGGCCGCGACGATGTTGACGACGCCGGTGGTCTTGTCGGCAAACGCGCTGGCGATCTGCCCTCCGAGAGAATTTTGGTCGATGAGATTCTGAATCCCCGACAGGACTAAGAACAGTCCAACCGCCACCGAGAGGAGGACGATCGAAGACATGGAACTAGATTTCTTGGCCATGGTTACTCCTTGAAAGGAATCATAGCACGGACAACGGGTAGACCTTGCACTACCCTTTGGCGCCTACCGTGGGCTATCTTGACGTCATGTCCATTTCGTTTGATTCCGATTCGAGAACGTTCCACCTATCGACGCTTTCTTCGAGCTATCTTTTCCAAATCGGCCCCTGGGGCCGCCTCGTCCATTTGGGCTGGGGACCGCGCATCCAGCAATGGCGGGGGGGGTCGAGACCTCGCCCCGTGGACCGGCCATTTTCCCCCAACCCCGATCCGAGAGACCGAACTCTGAGTCTCGACAGCCTTCCCCAAGAATTTCCGACCTCAGGGGGAACGGACTTCCGTGTTCCAGCCCTTCTGCTTCGCCACGCCGATGGTGCCAAACAGGCCGATTTGACGTATGCGGCTCACCGAATCTTGGCCGGCAAACCTCCGCTGTCAGGACTGCCCTGCTCGTACGTGGAGCTTGTAGAAGAAGCTGACACCCTCGAAGTCGACCTTGTCGACGCCCCTTCAGGATTGATGGTCACTCTTACGTATTCGGTCTACCGCCAGCGAGACGTCTTGACCCGCTCGGTTCGCATTCGAAACACAGGAAAGAGCACCGTCGAGCTGCTATCGGTGCAAAGCGTCTCCCTCGACTTCGACGACAGCCATTTCGACCTGCTGACGCTTCCAGGCGCTTGGGGAAGAGAGCGCTCCCTCGAACGCCGCTGGTTGCATGCGGGAGTTCAGGCCGTGGAAAGCCGCCGAGGCGCCTCGAGTCATCAGCAGCACCCCTTTCTGGCGCTTGCCCGGCCCGGAACCGACGAAACTCACGGGGAGGTGTTCGGCTTTTCCCTCGTGTACAGCGGCAATTTCTCGGCGAGAGCGGAAGTTGACCAGTTTGGCTCCACGCGGGTTCAACTGGGCCTTCACCCCGAGGGTTTTTCGTGGCGGCTGGAAACTGAATCTGAATTCCAGTCCCCTGAAGTGCTTATGGTCCGTTCCGAACAGGGTTTTGGCGAAATGAGCCGGACCTTTCACAAACTCTTGGGTCAACGGGTCGCACGGGGCCCGTGGCGTGACCGGGAGAGGCCCGTTCTGATCAACAACTGGGAAGCCACGTATTTCGCCTTCGACGCCAAGAAGCTTCTGGCGATCGCCGACGAAGCCAGCCGTATCGGGATCGAACTTTTCGTCCTCGACGACGGATGGTTTGGCCATCGGGACGACGATACAACCAGCTTGGGTGACTGGGTGGTCGACAGGAGAAAACTTCCGGAAGGGTTGGACGATTTGGGTAGCCAACTTCTTGACCGCGGACTCACGTTCGGCCTGTGGTTCGAACCAGAGATGGTCAGCGTCGACAGTGACCTCTACCGTGCCCACCCGGACTGGTGTTTGCATGTTCCGGGGAGAACCCGTTCCGAGGGGCGCAACCAGCTTGTCCTCGACTTGAGCCGAGTCGACGTTCAAGACCACTTGGTTGAGGGGGTCTCCAAGGTTCTCAAGGAGGCGCCGATCAGTTACGTGAAGTGGGACATGAACCGCCATCAGACAGAAGCGGGGTCGGTGCTCCTTCCGCCCGACCGTCAGGGGGAGACCCACCACCGCTACATCCTGGGGCTGTATTCCGTGCTCGAACGAATCACAGCGGCCTTTCCTGCCATCTTGTTTGAAAGTTGTTCGGGCGGTGGCGGGCGTTTCGACCCGGGGATGCTCTTCTACATGCCTCAAACCTGGACCAGCGACAACACAGACGCCGTCTGCCGTCTGCAAATTCAGTATGGAACAAGTTTGGTCTACCCGCCCGCCGCCATGGGTGCCCACGTTTCGGCCGTGCCCAACCACATTGTGCACCGTTCAACACCGTTGAGGACCCGCTACGACGTGGCGCGAACCGGGGCGTTCGGGTATGAGCTCGACCTGACTCAGTTGCCCCAACACGAAATGGCCGAGATGAAACTTCAGGTGGAAGAGTTCAAGGCCGACCGAAGGTTGCTCCAGTTTGGAAGTCTGTATCGCCTGCTCAGCCCGTTTGAAGGCAACTTCTGCGCGTGGATGTCGGTTTCGGATGATCGGCTCAATGGATTGGTTACGTTCGTAAGAGTTCTCGCCGAGCCGAACGCCTCCCAGATCGTGCTGAAGCTCGCCGGACTGGAACCGTCGTTGCAGTACACGATCGAGGGGTGGCCAGGGCAGTGGTCAGGGGAAGAACTCATGGGATGGGGTCTTCGCCTACCGGATTTGGAGGGCGATTTTGCCAGTCTGAGCCTGCGGCTCCGGGCGGTAGTTTCACAGCCGACGTGAGACTGAGACTTCTCTCGTCGCCACGGGAAAGTTGTTTGGCCGCGATAGTCAATCATGTCTATTGACATTGTTTTTTCCGTGGGATACGCTTGTTTCATACTGTTAGAGAGGAAGGAATCGTGACTGATCGCACCTTGGCTTGCTTCAAGGGTCAGCATCCCCGTTCGAGCTTTCCCGGCTGTTGACCTCGGCGTTCTTCCAACACTTGTCGCCCACCATTTCACCACGTTAATTTTTAACGTGGTTACTATTTAACAGCGTTAACTGTTAACGCTGATCATTATTTCCTGGAGAATAGTATGAAGATGAAACGATCCTTTGGACTCCCATTGGCCGCCCTGCTATTCCTTCCTGTTTTGACTCTTTCCGCTCAGACAAAAGACCCTGTTGTGATTGGTGTTGGCGGTCCGTTGACGGGACCGCAGGCTCAGTACGGTTTAGCTTGGAAGAAAGGCTTCGATCTAGCGCTGGAAGAGATCAATGCCTCGGGGGGCATTCAAGGCCGACCCCTGGCGATCGACTTTGAAGATACCCAGAATCTCCCGGCGCAGACGGTGGCGGTGGCCCAGAAGTTCATCGCCGACCCCAAGATCCTTCTGGCCACGGGCGACTTCAGTTCGACTTCTTCGATGGCAGCCAGCCCCCTGTACCAGCGCGCCGGGCTGGTACAATTCGGATTCAACAATTCAAACCCCGCCTTCACAAGCGGGGGTGACTTTATCTGGAGTAATTCTCCCACTCAAACCAGCGAAGCGCCCGCACACGCCGCCTACATCAAGGCACTCGGCTTGAAGAAAATCGCCGTGTTCCAACTCAACTCGGATTGGGGAAAGGTCACGACAGACCTCACAGTTGCATCGCTGACGAAACTTGGCGTCGCGGTAGCGGTTCGTGAAGCGTATCTGCCGGATAACCAAGACTTCAAACCGCTGATTACCAAGGCCAAGGCTGCTGGGGTTGACGGCATCGTCCTGGTCAGCTACGAAAACGATGCGGCTTTGATCGTTCAACAGGTTCGAGGCCAAGGGTTGACGGTTCCGATTGTGGCCAACGGATCCAACGCGACGGCGGGATTCCTGAAACTCGGTGGCACCGCCGCCGAGGGCGTGTTCCTTGCCGGTGACTTTGCCGGAGACGACCCGCGTCCCGAAGTCCAGGTCTTCGCAAAAAAGTGGAAGGCCAAGTATCATGAAGACTTGGATTACTTCGCCGTCCACGCCTACGATTCGCTCAAGGTTGCTGCCGCCGCCTTGAACGCCAGCAAGCTCGACAGGACTTCAGTGAAAGAAGCCTTCGCCAAAATCAAAGCGGTTCCTTCGGTAATCTACGGCAAAGTGACCTTCAACCCGGCAACCCGGAGGGTCGATGATTTCCTGGGAGCCCGCTTGGTCGTCAAAGGTGGACAACTGATTGCCTGGAACGGACAGGTAAGACCATGAGCCTCCGCCTCGGCAAACGAGAGCGTGTCGAGGCGGCCCTGGCAGGGAATCCGGTTGACCGGGTTCCTGTGTCGGCTTGGGGCCACCTTCTTTCCGCCGAGACCCGTACAGATCATTTGGCCGAAGCGACCGTCCAGTGGGCCAACGGCTACGATTGGGATTGGATCAAAGTGAACCCGAGGGCGACCCTCTTTGCGGAAGGCTTCGGTGCCCAATTTGACTTGAACACCTACTACGGTGTGTTGCCAAGGCTGACCTCTCCAACCCGGCCCTTCACTCTGGACGATCTCAAAGAGGCTGATCCCGGCCGGGGCTCTTGGGCCGAACACGTCGACCTTGTCAGACTCCTCAAGAAGCGTCTGGCCGGAACGCCGTTTGTTCAGACGGTTTTCAGCCCGGCGTCGGCGCTTAGCTTTCTCGTCGGCCGTCCGACGGCAACAACGCAACTCGGCGTAGCACAAAACCATGCCGACACGCTTTTGCACTTGATTCGAACCCAGCCCAAGGTTGTCCATCAAGCCCTTGAATTGATCACCAGCGGATTGGAGAAACTGGCGGGTGCCTTTGTGGAAGCAGGTGCTGACGGGGTGTTCTTTGCCATCACCAAGTTAGCCAGACAAGGGGCTTTGACTCCGCAGGAATTCGAGGAGTTCGGCAAACCCTACGATCTCCGGGTGCTCAAGGCAGTCTCCAAGGCGCGTTTCAACATCCTTCATCTGTGCGGTCCGCGCGTCCACTGGAAGCAGACGGTTGACTATCCGGTCCAAGCGCTGAACTGGGCGTCGGTGGGGCAAGAAAACCCTACTCTCGCACAAGCCAAGGAGACCACCAACCTCGCTCTCATCGGCGGCGTCGACGAAGTGGGTGTCCTCCAGACAGGAACGTCCTCAGAGGTCGAGTCGGCCGCCCGTCAGGCCCTGGAAGTAGGTGGAAACACGAAGTTTTTTCTGGCCCCGGGTTGCTGTGTAGAACCCGATGTTCCGGTGGAGAACCTGAAGGCCCTGCGCCGGTCGGTCGGCCCCTGAAATGGATCCTTCGGTCCTCGCGGGGTGGGGGGACCAAGTCGTCAACGGCTTGGTTCTAGGCAATATCTATGCCCTCCTCGCGGCCGGACTGGCCCTGGTTTTTGGAGTCGCACACCTGATCAATTTTGCCCACGGTTCTGTGTACATGGTGGGATCCTACCTGGGTTGGCTCTTGCTGACGCAGTTGGGGTGGCCGCTTTGGGCAGCCCTTCCTGCCGCCATGGCGGGATCGGCCCTGGTTGGACTCCTCCTGGAACGCTTCGCAGTGCGGCCTTTTCGCAAGAGTGCCCGTGTTGCCCCCCTTCTGGCCACCATTGGCGCAGGAATGCTCCTCGACAGCCTTGGGGAATTGCTCTTCACGCCCAACCCTCGCCCTTTTGTATCCGTCGTCCCAAACGACAGGTTTTCCCTTGGGGGTGTGTCGGTTGGCTGGCTCGATTTGGTCATCCTTGGTGCGACGATCACCAGCGCAGCCGGGCTCTTTTTCTTTTTGAAACTGAGCAAGACCGGGCAAGCTCTGCGGGCGACGGCGCAGGATTCCGAGGCGGCCCAGCAGATGGGCGTTGCCGTCAACCGCGTCAACGCCACCGCCTTCGCCCTCGCCAGCGCCCTGGGGGGGTTGGCCGGAGTGCTGGTCGGCCTGTACTACAACACTGTGTTTCCGTCGATGGGATTCCAGGCCGGTCTCAAGGGGTTTACCGCTTGCGTTCTCGGTGGGTTGGGGAGCGTTCCCGGAGCCATGGCGGGAGGGCTGGTTCTGGGGGTCACAGAAAGCCTCGGAGTGGCCGTGTTCGGGTCCTCAGCCCGAAATCTTGTGGCGTTTGCGTTGCTCCTGGCAGCCCTGCTCCTCCGCCCCCAAGGCCTTTTTTCGTGGAAGCCGCGGCCGCTGCCGCCCGAGCCTCTGACGGGAACGTTTCTGCCCGCTTCCAAGGCGGTCCGCGTTTCGCTCCCCTGGGCGGCGGGGCTCTTCGTCCTGGCCGCGCTGTTGCCCCTCCTGTTCCCCAACCCCTACTTCCTTCAGGTTCTTGCCAACGGATGGATTCTAGCGTTGTTCGCGGTCAGCCTCACTCTTGTAGCCGGAACTACGGGTATCCTTTCGCTCGGTCACTCGGGCATGATGGCGCTTGGGGCCTACACGTCGGGGCTGTTGACGCTCAAACTGGGTTGGCCGTTTGAGGCCTCTTTCGTCGCAGCCGGTTTGGTTGCCGCGGCATTGGGGACGGTGTTGGCCGCCCCGGCACTTCGTCTCAAGGGGCACTACCTGAGCATCGCGACTCTCGCACTTGGAGAGATCGTCAATCAGGCTATTTTGAACGCCGACCCGATCACCAATGGTGCGATGGGTCTCGCCGGAATTCCCGTTCCCGTCGTGATGGGGTATCGCGTCGTCTCAACCGGGGACTTTTACTATCTGGCCTTGGCGGTCTTGGCCGTCGGTGTCTCGGTCGTTGCATTGGTGGTTCGCTCACCCTTGGGCAGAACCCTGCGGGCCTTAAGAGAGGACGAAGTGGCGGCAACGGCGCTTGGCATCAGGCCGGGACCTACCAAAGCGGTGGCCTTCGCCACGGCAGCTTTCCTGGCGGGTTGGGCCGGTGCCCTTTCGGCGCATCTTTACTCGTACATCAGCCACGAGACCTTCAACACGCCGTTGTCCATCTTGGGGCTTACAATGGTGATTGTCGGCGGTCTGGGCAACGTCGGTGGTGCGGTTTTGGGCGCCGTCACGCTTTCGGCTCTTCCTGAACTCCTCCGTCCCCTTTCACAATTCCGTCCGCTCTTTTACGGATTGCTGCTGCTCGTCGCTCTTCGCTGGCGACCTCAGGGCGCCTTGGGCTCCGTATGACTCTTCTCGAAACCCGAGGGTTGTCCCGCAGTTTTGGCGGTGTTCAGGCTGTGGTCGAGCTCGATCTCAGAGTCGGCGAAGGAGAGGTTCTCGGCCTCATCGGACCCAACGGTGCTGGGAAGACCACTCTGTTCAACCTCTTGGCCGGAGCCGACCGCCCAGACACAGGAAAGATCTATTTTGAAGGACGCGACGTGAGTGCGTGGCCCGCCTGGAAGAGGGCGAAGGCCGGTATCATCCGAACCTTTCAGCATGGGCGAACCTTTGCCAACCTCTCTGTCATCGACAATCTTCTCGTGGGGACCTATTCGAGGCGCCGGGCCCCTGGCCTCTTTGACGCCCTGTTTCCTTTTGGCGTTCAAAAAAGGGAGGAGGAGGCCTTCCGGGAGAACTGCCTCTTTTCGCTCGAAGCCTTCGGCGAACGCCTCGTTCCCCGGTCAGAGGAAGCCGCGTGGAGGTTCAGCTACGCCAATCGCCGCCGAATTGAACTCGCACGGGCGCTAGCCGCAGGTCCGCGAGTCCTTCTTCTCGACGAACCCACGGCTGGGATGAATCCGGTCGAGACGCTGGAAATCCTTGAGTTCCTGAAGACTCTCAAGGATCGAGGACAGACCATGATCGTGATTGAGCACAAGCTCCCACTCATTCTTCCTCTGGCCGACCGAGTTATCGTTCTCGACCACGGCGCCAAGCTCGCTGAGGGGCTTCCGCTCGAAATCCCGAGGAATCCCGAGGTCATCCAGGCATATTTGGGAGGTCGAAGTGCCCAGTGACCCCCCTCTGCTGGGTTTGGACCGTATCGACACCTTCTATGGTCTGGTCCAGGTTCACTTCGGCCTCAGCCTTCACGTCTTGGCCGGCGAAATCGTCTGTCTTTTGGGTGGGAACGCTTCGGGAAAATCGACGACCATGAAGGTCATTCTGGGAATGGTGGAACCCAAAGCGGGCGATATCACTTGGGAAGGACTTCCGTGGAAGCGGGTCTCCACCCCGGCTCGTATCCGGTCAGGTTTGGCCTCGGTGCCCGAAGCGCGGCGCCTATTCGGCGAGATGACCGTCGGGGAGAATCTGCTCATGGGGGCCTACGTCAGAACAGACCGCTCTTCGGTGCTCAGGGACCGGGAGGAAATGCTCGAACTGTTTCCGACGCTGCGGGAGAGGTTCTACCAAACAGCGGGAACCCTCAGCGGTGGCGAACAGCAGATGGTCGCACTGGCCAGGGCGATGATGAGCCGGCCAAGGTTGGTCTGCATGGACGAACCCACGATGGGTCTGTCTCCTCTCTGGGTGGAAAAGATCTGGGACTTGGTCGTGACCCTCAACCGGCGTGGAACCGCCTTCTTCCTGGTCGAACAGAACGCTCATTTGGCCTTGGAACTGGCGCATCGCGGGTATGTCCTGCAAAACGGCCACCTTGTGCTCGAAGGTCCGGTGTCCGAACTCCGCAACGACCCTCGGATCCGCGACGCTTACCTTGGGGAAGACCAGATGTCGGGGATCTGATATGACGAAGAACGATGCTCAAACCCCAAGGTGAATCCCGCTCCCAACCTGCCGTGCTTCTCGTAAGCGACCTCCCCACCTGGGGCCGGGTTGCGCTCGCCTCGGCCGTTCCCCTCGTCGAAGCCGCTGGCTACCAGGCGTGCTGCTTGCCGACGGCCCTGCTTTCAACCCATGGCGCGTATCCCAACTTCATCCTGGAATCCCAAACCCCGTTCCTCACCCGCGCCTGGAACCACTTGAAGACTCTCGATTTGAATTTTGCTGCCGTCGCCATCGGTTTTGTCGGAGAAGAGCCGCAGTTCGCGCTTATCGAAGAAATCGCCCGCGCCGTCAAAGCAGGAGGCGGCCTTGTCCTGGTCGACCCGATTTTGGGGGACAATGGTCATCGATACGGCCTCTTCTCTGGCGACTACGTTCCAGCGTTTCGTTCCTTGGTCGCGTTGGCAGACATTATCACTCCAAACCTCACCGAGGCCGCTTTGCTGTTAGGTGAAGACCTGCAACACATTCCCGACTCTGCCGAGGAGATCGATAGGTGGGTCACCGCACTGGGAGCGCTCGGTCCCAAGAAAGTCGTCTTGACCAGCGCCCCTTTCCCGGGGGCGAGCAAAGAAACCGGTGTCGCCTGGTTCGACAGCGAGTCTGGCCGAAGAGGAACCTTCAGGCACCGCCGGCTCGGAAAGGGAGTTCCGGGCACAGGGGATGCGCTGGCCGCACGTTTGCTTTCGGGGTTGTTGCGCGGAAGGCCTTTTTCCCGGGCGGTGAAGCTGGCCGTCAAAGGGACCCTCTCCGACCTCCGCCGTAGTGAGGCCAGGGGGCGACCGGCGCTTTGGGGACCCGAAGGCCCCCTTCGTCCTTAAGAATTCAATGAGGAATAAGTTCCCCAAGGAGGAGCCAAAGGGCGGTTCCCGCCATCAAGGCCCCCATCGTCGCATTGAAGACGAGGGCGGCGCGACCACGCGCCAGGAAACGCCGCAATCGGTCACCGGTCACGGCCCAAAGTCCCACGCACGGAAGGTTCACGGCGGCGCAGATGAGCGCAAGAAGTGCCGCAGCCTGCAGCAAGGGCAGGTCTCGCGGAACAAACAGTATGGCCGTATTGACCACCATGACCCACGCCTTGGGGTTCACCGCTTGAAACAGAACGGACTCGTAGAACTTCATCGGACGACGCCCTTCCTTTTCCTCGGGAGCGCCGGCGCGGAAGATCTGCCACGACAAGATCAAAAGGTACAGGCAACCCGCTGCGGCCAGCCACGGTCGGACACCAGACAGCCAACCCACGGCCGTCGATAGCGCCACCGTCACCGTGAAGACCTGCAGAAAGTGTCCGGCAGTGATTCCCAACATTTGAGGAAGCGTCCGCCGAAAACCAAAATGAACACCCGAGGCAGCCAGAAGGAGATTGTTGGGGCCGGGGGTGACGCTCATCACTCCCACATACGAGACCAGCGCTGCGTCGATCATCCTTGACCACCGGCCAAGCGCCCCAGCCTTGCTACGGCCTGCGCGGTGCCTTGGTTCCAAACTCCCGCGCTCAACCTGAGCGCATTGCGAAACTTTCCCGACGCCGAAAAGATCTCGCCAGGGCTGAAGACGATGTCTTCTTTCAGCGCTCGTTCGTAAAGCAAGGTGGTGTCTTGATTCTCGGGAAGTTCTACCCACAACACGAACCCACCTGCCGGCCGGCTGACTCGCGTTCCTTCAGGAAACGTCTTGGCGACAGTTTCGGCCATCGCGCCGACTTGGTCGGCGAGCCGCTGTCGAAGCCCGCGGAGGTGCCGCTGGTAGCCTCCTGTCTCAAGGAACCGGCCGACGGCCCATTGGGTCGGGGTCGCGGTGGCCACCGAGGTCAGACTCTTCAGTTTGTCGATGCGTTCGTACCATCGCCCGGGAACCGTCCAGCCGATCCGGTAGCCCGAGGCCAGCGTCTTGCTGAACCCAGAAACCAGCACCACGTTGCCCTCAGTGTCGAAACTCTGGCAGGTTCTGGGCCGGGGACCGACGAACGGAAGATCGCCGTAGATGTCGTCTTCCACTAAGGGAACGCCCTTGATCCGGCACAACTCCACAAGAGCCTTTTTCTTCTCGTCGGTCATCCGGTACCCCAACGGGTTGTTGAAGTTCGCGATCGTGACAAAGGCCTTCACGGCATGAGTCTCAAGGGCCCAGGCCAACACCTCAAGATTCACCCCTTCGTCGGGGGTGGTGGGAATCTCAAGCACCTTGATACCGAGTTCACGGATTAAGCTCAGAAAATTGAAGTACGTGGGCGCTTCCACGGCGATCGTGTCGCCAGCACGGCAAAGGGCCAGCAGGGTCAAGGTCAGCGCTTCGCTTGTCCCAGAAGTGATGATGATTTCGTTGGGCGAGAGAACAGTTCCACCTTGCACAGCTTCTTGGGCGATCTGCTCACGCAGGATAGGAAGCCCCGGTGAGAGCGCATAGTCCATCATGCTTCGACCGAGGGTCTTCCACGCGGTTTGAAACGCCGAGTTGAGTTTCGCGGCTGGCAAAAGATCCGGGTCGGGAAGGGCAATCGCCAGGCTCGCTCCCGATAGCTTCCTTCCATCTCGCGTCACCTCGCCATAAACGCGGCACATGCCGACTTCACGGGGGTCAAACACAGGCCGAACGCCGACTTCCCCCGAGGGTTTGGGGAGCGGAGGCACTGACCGCCGAACATAGTAACCCGACTGGGGCCTGGCCTCCAGAAAACGCTGGGTCTCCAGGAGCCCATAGGCTTCCTTTACCGTGTTGACACTGACGGCGAACCGGCCGGAAAGAGTGCGAATCGACGGAAGCTTGTCCCCCGCGCGAAAAGTACCGAGTTCGATCAAGGAAAGGACACGGTCGGCAACCTCGCCGTACAAGGTCGGTTTCATGGTCTTTTCAAAGTACTGCAACGCTTGGGGAACAACCAGACACAGTCGCCTCGAAGATGGGCAGATACAGTCGACCAAGAAGGCCCCAATTTCCCGACTGAAACCATGGAAAATCATCCCGACTGATCCTGTCAGAATTGAGCCGCCTTCGGTACCTTAGTCTGCATAGAGCAATTCGCGGAGGTTGACCATGACACTGAGTCCCCATCAAGTCTGGAAGCAGAAAAACAGCGAAGGTCCGTTTCTGACCGTCATTTCCGGTCGCCTGTGGCTGACCCGCACCGGGGATCCTGTTGACCGGATCGTGCAACCAGGAGAAACCTTTCAACTCAAAAGGAGGGGCTGGATCGCTCAGCCCCTAGGAGGAAAATCGTGCGGTTTCACTATCT
>CAYYUZ010000078.1:9170-18937 GCA_964475005.1 uncultured Spirochaetales bacterium | reverse complement strand
AGACCAGGCAGAACAGCACAAAAGCAACGGGCATCGCCCAAAGCGCCATGATCAGAACCAAGGGCGGAAGGAGGAAGGCCAAGGTGACGAGTCCCAAAAACAGGAGCGCCGAGATCTTTCCCAGGGCATAGGCGAGCGGGCTTACAGCCTGAAGGCCAACCCAGTCCCAGCTCTGAACGGTGTTCCAGCGGTTGGTCCCCGAAGCGAGCCCCCCCAGAACGAAACCGCCTGCCAGGACTTCAAAGAAGAATCCTGGAACAAAGTGGGAAAGCACGAGCACCACGCCCTCGACCAGCGCGAGACCAGGGAGGCCCTTTCGCACCAACGCCAAGGAGCCCGAGCGCCATTCGTCCCAAAAGACCCGCATCATCGAGGGACTCCGGGCGAGATCCAGCAGACGCCACCTTCCAGGCCCACGCTCCATGACCGTTTGGGGTCGATCGCCGCGACTCTGGCCAACCAGGCCGCATCGGGCCGAAATTCCGCGGGGGTCTGTTCGAGAGCCGTCGAGCCCGAGCCCTTTCGCGCCGACCACATCAAGGACTCCCCCGACCAACGGACCCAGAACTCCGACGTTCGCGCCACCGGCGGCGCGAACGATTCGAGAACCAGACGCTGCGGCTCCGAGATGCGCGCCGAGGCCTCAAACTCGCTGTGGGCTGCCTTCCACGCCTCCAGGGCCCAGGGCGAGGTTGCCGGCCACTGAAACGGGTCTATCTTCGCCGTTCCTAAGGCGACTTCAAGCGAGGTGAACCGGCCGGCTCCCCCTGGAAGAACAACCTCGCGTCCGTGCATCGACAGCTCGTTGTTTGAGGACAGCTGCCCCGAACCCCACAGGACCGCCGCCGTCAAAGTGCCCAGGCAGGCGATGGCCATCGTCAGCTTCAGGCGGCGGCCGAAGGCCAGCAGTCCACCTGCAAGACTCCAGACAAGCACGAAACCCAAATCCAGGGGAGCCTCGCGCCCTGGAGTCGATACCGGGGAGGCCGGCTCGAAGTCCTCGCCCAATTTTCGGACTTCGCCCCAAGGCCTGAGGGCCAAGGCGGCTTTCAAGAAGGAAGGTGTATCGGAGACGGTGGCCGAGACTAAGCGGCCAAGACCGGCGCTCTCGCCAAGTTGCCCCATCAAAGAGGACGCACGGGGACGGTCGACCACGAGCCGCCCGCCCGAGGCGACCCACGCTTTGACCGCAACGGCCTGCGCCGGTGAAAGTACCGGCCCCGGGTCTTGCACGACAAGGGCGGAAACTCCCTCAAGCGAAAGCGGTGAAGTGGGCCAGGCGGCCGGGTTGACGTTCGCCACGCGCAGGGGTTCCCAAGGCAACAACAGGCTTTCGAGACCCCGCCTCACACCGCCGTCCTGGCCCCAAACCAAAATCAAGTGTCCGGGGAAGCTTTGTCCCGCTACAGCAAGGTCGACCGCATCAACTTGCCCGCCGTCCGCGCGGAGGATTAGGTGCAGGCTTGAGACTCCTTCCGGCACAAAGACAGGGTACTCGAAAACCCCAGGGCCGGCTTCTGTCCAGCGGGCGGTGTTGTCCAAGGGGACCGTTATGGCTTCGAGCGTCCAGGGGGAGGCCGAACCTTCCACAGTCACACGCAACGGCACCCAGGTTCCTGTCGGAATCAAACCGGAAAACCCGAGATCGGCTTTCCAGGTCAGCCCGAAAATTCCGGGCGGGATTGATAAGAGGAAGACCAGTCCAGCCAGAGCGGAGCGCATAGTTTTGATGCTCCATTGAGATTAACAAGTATTAATACCGCCGACCGCAAGCGAGGTTACCCCGACGGGCAAAGTTTTTGCACGGGGCAGTCGCCGCAGCGCGGATTGCGGGCGCTGCAAAACGCGCGGCCCAGTCGGTTGGCCGCCATGCTGAAAGAAAACTGAAGCGTCGAAGGCACAAGGGCTTCGAGTTCCTTTTCGATGGCGGTAGGTTCTTCACGCTCGGTGAGGCCCAAGCGCCGCGTCACTCTCTTGAAATGCGTGTCGACAATAATGGCGGGAAGTCCTCCGACCTGCCCCCGGATCACGTTGGCCGTCTTGCGGCCCACTCCCGGCAGAGCCGTCAGAGCTTCCATGTCCAAAGGGACCTCGCCTCCATGCTTTTCGAGGATAAGCCGTGCCGTTTCAACGATGTGGGCGGCCTTTTCGCGGTAGAATCCTGTTGGATAAACGATCTTCTCGACGTCGGCCAACGGCGCGGCAGCCAGACGTGACGGGGTGGGAAAGGCACGGAATAGGATGCGCGTGACCTCGTTGACCTTGGCGTCGGTACACTGGGCCGAGAGGATGACGGCGACAAGCAGCTGGAACGGGTTTTCTGACTCGAGAAACGGAGCTGTATCGGGGAAGTGCCGGATGATCTTCTCGATCAGGGCGAGTTGGAGGGGGCTTGCTTGACAGGGGTCGTCTTCGGTCTGTATCATACCGCGCTACGGGATGTCGGATAGCGGTCTATTCCGCTTGCTTTGGGAGCAAGATTTCGTGAGTTCGAATCTCACCATCCCGATCAGAATATAAGGGATCATAGCTCAGTTGGATAGAGCAACAGCCTTCTAAGCTGTAGGTCGCTGGTTCGAGCCCAGCTGGTCTCAATCGACTCCTATCAAGACATTCGATGCCTTGATCACGGCGTAGGCCGTCATGCCGACCTTCAACCCCAACTCCTGTTCGGACCCCTTGGTGATGATCGACGTGATGACGGCTCCGCCCGGCAGTTCGATCACGATTTCGGAATTGACGGCTCCTGAAACGATACTCTTGACCTTGCCCTTGAGCTGGTTCTTTGCGCTGATCTTCATTCTCGGTCTCCTGTTGCGACCAAAGCGTAGTGCAGGAAGTCTGCAATGACAATCCCGGCAGAATCGCCTTTACCCAGGCAAGGATTTCCGTGATGATGGTCCCAAGGAGGAACTCTTCGATGAAGCGTCTTGTGTTGTCGGTCTTTGCCTTGCTCAGCCTAGCGATGGCCGCCTGGTCGCAAACCGTCGCGGTGGCAGCGGCGGCCAACCTCAGCGCCGTCGAGGCACGCTTGAAGGACGCCTTCGCCAAAAAGTTCCCTGGCCTGTCGCTGCAGTTTACCTTTGGTGCCTCGGGCGCGCTGGTCACGCAGATCACGCAAGGGGCGCCGTTCCAGGTCTTCCTCTCGGCCGACCGGGGCTTTCCTCAAAAGCTTGTCGATACGGGTCTCGCGTCAGGACCCGTCAAGACGTACGCCGTTGGAAAGCTGATCTTTCTGGCCACCAAACCTGTGGACCTTTCGAAGGGCCTCGCGGTGCTTCTCGACCCGGCCGTTGTGCAGTTCGCGAACGCCAATCCGGAGACGGCCCCCTACGGGCACGCCGCCAACGAGGCTTTGGTCAACGCCGGGATCTTTGACCAAGTCAAGGCCAAACAGGTGACCGCTCAAACCGTCACCCAGGCGCTCCAGTTCACCCTGACCGCGACCAATTTCGGCTTCGTGAACAAATCCGCCCTCTACGCCAAGGATGTTCAGCCTTACAACCAAGAAGGCAAGTATTGGATCGAGGTCGACCCCAAGCTGTACTCCCCGATTGAACAAGGGTACGTCGTGCTTGGGTCGGCCCAGGCCGCGCCCGACGTTAAGGCGTTTGCCCAATTCCTGGCTTCGTCCGAAGCCCAGAAAGTCTTCGCCGATTTCGGTTACGGAAAACCTTGACCCATTGTCGTGTCCCGCAGATTAGTTCGCACAACTGAGGCCGGAACTCAACAGGATAAACCGGATATCGAAGAGGATTTACGAGATCAAAAGGCCAAACCGCCATTGCCTTGTATATTCAAATATTTACGGGATAATAAATTGGATGTTTTCGCGGTACTTCGAACTTTTCTTCCCGATCATGTCAATCTCCCCAGAATCCTGAAAATCCTGTTGAATTCCCATTGAAGGAACTTGTTGGACAAGAAACTAGCAAGCCTTTCGCGAGCCTAGAGTCGGTCTCTTGAATTTTGCTTCTTCTTGCAGTAACACGCAGGGGGAGGCGAATCATGCTGGTCGCTCTCTGGGTGGTTTCGAGTCTTCTCGGCCTCGTGACGGGGTTTTCTTTGGTCGACGGAGCCGACGCGCTGAGGTTTTCACGGATCACGGGCCCGGTTCAGTTTGCGCTGGTTGGCGCCCTGATCATCGTGCTGACCTCGCTTTGCGGCCGAATTTCCTCTCGAATTCTGGGCTCCGGCCCGGTCCAGCCACGCTACGGACGCGCGAAGAGGCACAAAAGAAGGTGATTTTGCCGTCTTTTGCCCCGCTTCGATGACATTTTTGACATGTCGGGCTTGCGCCGTTGACAGCCAGAAATTTTCCCGGTAGCCTCACTCTTACCATTCCAGGAGGACGTAAAGATGAAAAACACAAACGCTAGTGTCGCCGCTTACGGCCTTTCCCGGATGGGTGTCCAAGGCGTCTGGTACGCTTTCGGATCGACGATCCTTCGGGATTGACGGCTCGCTGCCGTTCGAGGACCGCCCCGTTCTGAGGCCTGTCCTGCCGTTCCCCACCCTTTTTTGAATTTCTGTCTGCTGACGCGGACTGTCGTTTCAATTCCTGAATTTGTTCGGGAATTCCGTCGAGGTGTTTTCACCTCAAGGTTTTCAACGATGAAATCGCAACCTTGGTCTCTTCCCGGCTTGTACCGGGGCCACCTTGCCGTCTACCTGGGCGCGCTGACCGCCGCAGGAGCCGCATCCCTGGCTTCCTACCTCCCCCCTTTTCTTCTCAGGTCGATTTTGGATTCCGGACTGGGCGGGGCTCCCTGGAGTCTTCCCGAGCCTTTAAACGGTTTGGTCGCCGGCGAGATCGGTCGGGCCATCGCCCTCATGCTCGCGTTCGCCGTGATCTCTGGAGCCTTGAGCTTTCTGGCCAGCTTTGGCACCCAGCGTTCGGCGGAATCGCTGACAAGGCGACTGCGCGAACGGCTCTATGCGCATATTCAGATTTTGCGCTATGAAGACCTCTCACAATCGCCAACGGGGGATTGGGTGCAGAGGTGCACCACCGATGTAGACACCATGCGGCGGCTTTGGGCCTTGCAGCTCCCTGAACTGATGGCCAATATTTTCCAATCGGCGTGGGCGCTCCCCATTCTGTTTCTTCTTCAGCCCGACCTGGCCTGGTTTGCCATTCCTCTTATCCCCGTGGTTCTGGGTTTCTCGACGATTTTTTTCGTGAAGATCCAAAGGGCGTTCCGCGCCAGCGATGAATCGGAAGGACGGCTTTCGGCCATCCTTCAGGAAAACATCATCGGCGTGCGGGTGGTGAAGGCCTTTGCGAGGCAAGACTTTGAGACCGAGCGCTTTGGCAAGGAGATTCGGACCTATCGCCACGTCACACGAAAGGTTGTCAACCTTTTTGCCGTTTACTGGGGCACCGTGAACCTGTTGTCGATGCTTCAAACCGGCCTTGTTTTGTTCGTTGGGGTTGGATTCGTGCTCGACGGCCGCGCCAGCGTCGGCACCGTCGTGCTGTTCTTGGCCATGACTGGAATGTTGATCTGGCCGATTAGGCAACTGGGCAGGGTGCTCACCGATATGGGAAAGGCCCGAATCGCTTGGTCTCGGATAGGAGAGATCTTCCGGCTTGAGGCCGAAGACCCCGAGACCAGCCGCGATGGAACTCGTCGTCCGCTCGCCCGGTCCCTTTCAGGCAGGATTGAATTCCGCCAAGTAAGCGTGACCCGTGGCGGAAGGGTCCTGCTCCACGAGTTGAGCTTCGTCGTAGGCGCAGGCCAAACTGCCGCCCTCTTGGGGGCGACAGGCAGCGGCAAGACCACCCTAGTTCTGTTGTTGGCCGGACTTCTCGACTACCAAGGAGAAATTTACCTTGACGACCGGGAACTGCGGACCATTCCCAGGAATCAGCTTCGCCAGCAGGTGGGCCTCGTTCTGCAGGAACCCTACCTGTTTGCCAAGACCATCGGCGAGAACATCGGGCTGGCGCACGCCGACACCGACCACGACGAGATGATCGCGGCCGCCAGGGCCGCCAGCCTGCACGAGGTGGTTTCGAGTTTTCACCAAGGCTACCAAACCCTGCTTGGCGAGCGCGGTGTCACGCTCTCGGGTGGACAGCGCCAGAGGGCCGCCATCTCGCAGATGCTGGTGAGGCCTCGTCCCATCCTTGTGTTTGACGATTCGCTATCGGCGGTTGACAACAGGACCGACGCCTTGATCCGCCGTTCGCTGAACGAACGGGCCAAGGGAACTGTGATCTTGATTTCGCACAGGCTGTCGTCGCTGGCGCAGGCCGATGTGCTGTTTGTCCTCGACCAGGGAAGGCTGGTCCAAACCGGAAGTCCCGAACAGCTGGCGCGGGTTCCCGGACTCTACCGCCGCATGGCGGAATTGCAAAACGCGTTGAGGAAAGAATGGACGCTCTCGGAGGCTTGATATGAAATGGGAAGATCAACTGTATAAGAAAAAATTCGACCTCGGGTTGTGGAAACGGCTCTTGAAGTACGCCAAGCCGTACCGGGGTCGTTTTGTCCTTTTGGCCGCGATCATGATGACGGTGGGAAGTGTCGACGCCATTTTTCCGTACATGACCAAGATTGCCGTCGACGAGTTCATGACTCCCCGAAAATCTGTAGGTCTTGGCGGTTTTGCCCTGTTCTACGCGACAGCGGCGTTTGTCCAGGCCTTTTTGGTTTGGTTTATGATCCGTATCGGTGGGCAGATCGACCAAGGCCTGGTTCACGACCTCAGGGAAGCCGGCTTCGCCAGGCTGCAGAAACTCTCGTTTTCCTACTACGACAAGACCCCTGGCGGATGGATTTTGGCCAGGTTGACCAGCGACGCCAACCGCCTGGGCGAGACCATATCGTGGGGTCTCGTCGACATCACCTGGGGAGCCAGCCTCATGACCGCCATCATGGTGTTCTTGCTGGTTCTGGATTGGAGACTGGGGCTGGTGACGCTTGTGGTTGTTCCTCCCTTGGTCGCCGTGAGTCTTTACTTTCAGCGCAAGCTGGTGATCTGGTACCGGCACGTCAAGAAACTCGGCTCGGAACTCTCGGCGTCGTTTTCCGAAGGAATTCAGGGCGCCCGCTCGACCAAGGTTCTGGTCCGCGAGGAAGGTAACAACGCGGAATTTCAGGAGAAGTCCGGACGCATGCGCGAGGCCTCGGTCAAGGCGGCGTTTTTCTCGGCGGTCTACCTCCCCTTGGTGCTGATTCTTGGCAGCCTGGGAACCGCCCTGGCCCTTAGCTACGGCACGCCCATGGTGGCGCTGGGAACTCTCACCGTCGGGACCTTGGTCGCGTTTGTTTCTTACACGGTGCAGTTTTTTGAACCGGTGCGTGAACTGGCCCGCGTGATGAGCGAACTCCAGCAGGCTCAGACTTCGGCCGAACGCCTGCTCGCCCTTGTCGAAACTCAGCCCGAGATCGTCGATGCCCCACACGCTAGGAATCCCGAAGGCAAACTGATGGGAAGGGTCGAGTTCCGCGGCGTGGGATTTTCCTACGGGGAAGGGGAGCCCGTGCTTCAGAACTTTGAATTGACGGTCGAGCCTGGGCAAAGCGTCGCGCTCGTGGGCGAAACGGGAAGCGGCAAGTCTACCATTGTCAACCTTTTGTGCCGTTTCTACGAGCCGACCCAGGGAAGCCTGTTCATCGACGGCGTCGACTACCGCCTGTACACCCAGCGGGGGCTTCAATCTCAGCTCGGCTACGTGCTTCAAACCCCGCAGCTCTTTCAGGGAACTGTGCGAGACAACATCCGCTACGGCCGCCTGCAAGCCAGCGACCTTGAAATCGAGGCCGCGGCCCGCCAGGTTCACGCCGAGGAGTTTGTTCTGGCCCTCGAAAATGGCTACGAAACCTCGGTCGGCGAGGGGGGGAGCCGGCTCTCGACGGGGCAGAAACAGCTCATCAGCCTCGCCCGCGCCGTGCTGGCCGATCCGGCTCTGTTCATCCTCGATGAGGCCACAAGTTCGGTGGACACCGAAACCGAGCGGTTGATTCAAGACGCGGTGGAAAAGGTCCTTGCTGGTCGCACAAGCTTTCTGATCGCGCATAGGCTTTCGACCATTTTGAGGGCCGACCGCATTCTGTTTCTTGAGAAAGGCCGGGTGGTAGAGGATGGAACCCACAGTCAGCTGATGAAACGGCGGGGGCGCTATTTTGACCTGTACACGGCCCAATTCCTTGACGAAGGAGAAAGGAGGCTGGTGGAAGCTTAGTTCCAGAATGTCTTGTATGCCCTGGGACCGTAACCTAGAGTTATAGCATCACCAAATGGGGATTCCCATGTCGAAGACCATATTGATTGTCGAAGACGACCCGGCGCTCGCTCTGACTCAATCCTCTGTCCTGAGCCAGCTGGACTACCGGTCCCTGGTTGCCCGCGATGGTCTTGCGGCGATCGAAGAGTGCCGCCGGGCTTCCCCCAAAATCGACCTCATCCTTATGGACATCGATTTGGGAACAGGGATGGACGGAACCGAGACCGCGCGGCAGATCCTTTCTTTTCCTGAAATTCCCATTGTTTTCGTGTCGGCTTCTACGGACAGGGAAGTCATCGAAAAGACCGAACAGATCACGGCCTACGGCTACTTTGTCAAAGGATCGCATCCCCTGGTCCTCGATGCCTGCATCAAGATGGCGTTCAAGCTCCACGCGGCCAAAACCGCCTTGGGACTCTCCGAGGAAAAATACTCAAAGGCGTTTCACACGAGCCCCGACGCGATCAACATCAACCGTCTGTGCGACGGCGTCTACGTAGCGATCAACGAGGGTTTCACGGGCATTATGGGGTACACCCCCCGAGAGGTGATCCGCAAATCTTCCCTGTCGCCGGAACTTGACATTTGGGTCGACCCTGCCGACCGCGAGAGCTTGGTCCGCACCTTGCTGCAAGACACCGAGGCCAGCAAGCGCTTGATTCGTTTCCGCGCCAAGGACGGATCGGAGCGGATCGGCAGCCTGTCGGCCAGAATCTTGACACTCGGCGGGGTGGCCCACATTCTCTCGGTCACTCACGATGCCACAGACGAAGTCAAGATCGCTCAAGAACTTCGCCGAAGCCACCTTCGCTTCCAGGCCCTGTTCGAGAATTCGGCCGACGCCATGTTCCTAGTCAACGCCGACGGGACCATCCTTAGGTCCAACCAGACCGCCCAGGAGCGGCTTCAGTACTCCGACGAAGAGTTGACAGGAATGAAGGTCGAGGACCTCAGCCCCTTGGGCAACGATCTCGCCTTTCGCGAAGCCCTCAGCCAAGGGGATGAATCGAGCATCCTGATGGCAGAATCGGTGCAGAAAAAAAAGGATGGAACCTTGGTGCCCGTGGAGGTGTATTCCCGCCTCGTCGATTTGAATGGAGAGACAGTCGTGCTTTCGACGGCCCGGGACGTCTCGGAGCGCCGAAGACTCGACGAGGTCATCAAGCGAACCCAGAAGTTCGAAAACCTGGGTATTCTGGCGGGGGGGATTGCGCACGACTTCAACAACCTCCTGTCGGGGCTTTCGGGCTACATCGACCTCGTTCGCCTGAAGCTCGGCAAAGAACCTATCGCGGAGACCCGCGAACGCATGGTCAAGGCCTCCCAAGTCGTCACAAGGGGCAAGGCTCTTACCCGACAGCTTCTGACCTTTTCACGCGGCACGGCACCCAACCGAGAGCTTCGCCTTTTGGGTCCTCTCCTCAAAGACTGGGCGCATTTTTCCTTGAGTGGTTCAGACGTGCAGTTGGTCCTCAACGTGGTCCCCGACCTGTGGCCCTGCGAGTGTGACAGCCAGATGATCGGCCAAGCC
>CAYYUZ010000078.1:0-9070 GCA_964475005.1 uncultured Spirochaetales bacterium | reverse complement strand
TGGATCGAGCTCGATTCGGTCCCCGGCCAAGGGGCGACGTTCTCGCTCTACCTTCCGGCGTCACCAGGCCGTCTGACCAGCGAGGTCTCCCGCGATGAGGTCGAGTTCCAAGGGCAAGGATGGGCCGTGGTCATGGACGACGATCCGGCGCTCCGGGAGACTTTGGGCGAGATCCTCGAATCCTTTGGCTACGAACTTCTCGCTGCACCCCGCAACGGCCGCGATGCCGTGGCCTTCTATAATCAAGCCCTCAAAGACGGAAAGTCGATCAGCCTCTTTCTGTTGGACCTGACCATTCCCGGAGGGATGGGCGGACTGGAAGTCTCCCGGATTCTTCGCGACTTGGGCTATGCGGGTCCGATCTTGGGAATGACGGGTTACACCGAATTGGCCTCTCCCCGGTTTGAGGAGGCGATGCTGGCCTTCGGAGGGTTGCTGCCGAAACCCTTTTCGCGCGCTGAACTTGGCCGGTTTCTTCAAAGGCACGCCGATTCTTCGATGGACCAACGCGTTCTAGGAGCAGCCGCGAGTCCCTCCCCTTAAGCCCTGCCCGGCTTTTCCTTGTTCCTGGCCCCTTGTGGCCTTAGAATAAGAAGAGACTCATCAAAGGAAGCATCAGCGTGCGGCCGTCTTCTCGTCCCACAATTGGCCTTTTTACTCCCTCAACGAGTATGCCTTGGGCCGCGCGGCAGTGGGATGGGATGGTCCAAAGCGCCAAGGACTTCGACGTAAACTTGGTCAGCTACATTGGCGGGGTCATTGGTTCCAGCTATTACAATGGTCAGGCGAGCGTGCTCTACGACCTGGCTCGCACGGCGAAACTTGACGGCCTGCTGATCTGGTCGGCGGCCATCGGCTGGAACCTCAACCGGGCCGAGATGAGCGAATTTTTTGACCGTTTCCGATCGATTCCCTGCATTAGCCTTGAGCTGGAGTTGCCTGGAATTCCTAGCGTTGTGATGGACAACTATCACGGCATGTACCAGGTCGTGGCCCACCTGATCGAGGAACACGGGTTACGGCGCATTGCCTTCTTGCGCGGGTCGATCCACCACGAGGGTGCCCAAGACCGATACCGCGCCTACGGAGACTGCCTAGCCGCGCACGGCCTCAGGCTCGACTCGTCGTTGGTGCCGGTCTCGAACCGGCCCTGGGACGCCAAAGCAATGATCAGCACCCTTCTGGACGAACACCGCGATGAGTTTGACGCGGTCGTTTCCTCGTCCGACGACATGCTCATCGACGCCATGACGGTCTTGAGGGACCGCGGGATCAGGGTTCCCGAAGACATCGCCGTAGCTGGCTTTGACAATATTCCCGAAGGCATGTCGATGACGCCGCCCATCACAACCTGTGATTCGCCGTTTCCCGAAATCGGACGAAAGGGCCTGGAACTGCTGATGTCTCGACTCGGCGGAAAGGACATTCCTGAACTCGTGACGATGCCCGTACGGCTTCTTGTCAGAGAGTCGTGCGGCTGCGATTCGCCCGTCTTGAGGGAAGCCAACCGGGAAGCCTTGGTGCTTGGTCGTCGGAGGTTGGACGCGGGGGCCTCTGGTCCCCAGGAGCCCGACGCCGAGATCCTTCTTGAAGCTTTGGGTATTCCCCGTCGGGAAAACTCGCCTTCGGAACTCTGGGCTGCCTTTTTGGACGACGTTCGCGGCGTCACCCAGGCGCGTTTCCTGCCTCTGCTGAACCTCCGCTTGAACCAAGTCGCGGCCAACAACGGCGATGTCTTCGAATGGCTGACGACCATGACCTCGCTTCAACGCCTCTCCAGCCCGTGGCTGTCCAAACTGCCAAGAAGCAGCGCGCTTCGCGGCGAAAGCCTGCTCCGTCAAGGCTACTCCCTGGTCGGAGAAGTCGCCCAACGCATTCAGGCTCAACGGAAGTACCGTTCCGACGCACAGCAATCGTCACTCAAGTCGATCAGTGAATCTCTGATCACCACGTTCGATCGCGACGCCCTGATGGACACCTTTGTCCGCGAGTTGCCCAGCTTGGGAATCGAGAGCTGCTACTTGTCTCTCTACGTTCATCCCGAGGTTCCCTCTGGGGAGGCTCGTTTGGTCTTGGCCTACGATGCTCGGGGACGCCATGTCCTTGGATTTCAGGGCATAGTTTTTCCGGCATCTGAGCTCGCTCCGGCCGAATTCTGGACCACGGATCGCCGGTTTACTCGCGTTGTTTTGGCCCTGTACTTTCAGACCGAGAACATCGGGTTTGTCGTGTTCGACCTGCGCCGAAACGAAGACGCTCGGCTCTGCGAAGCGTTGCGGTGGCAGTTGAGCAGTGCCTTGAAAGGGTCGTCCCTTGTTCAAATGGAGAGGGAATTTTTCCACGACCAGAAGCTCAACAGCCTGGGCATTTTGGCCGGCGGGATTGCCCACGACTTCAACAATATTCTTGCCATTATTCTGACCAACACCGAACTGGCCATGATGAAGATTCCCGAGGATTCCCCGGCCGCCTCAAAACTTCAGACCATCAAGAAGGCTTCGATTCGGGCCACCGATCTGGCGAAACAGATGCTTATGTACTCAGGGCGGGGAACCTTTCAGATCAAACCCCTCGACCTCAACAGGCTACTGGAAGAAATGGCCGACTTACTGAAGGTTTCGCTGTCCAAAGGCTCGGTGTTGGAACTGCGCCTGACCGAGCCGCTGCCGCCGGTGCTGGTTGACGCCACGCAAATTCGCCAGGTGGTCATGAATCTGATCCTCAACGCCTCGGAAGCCATCGGTGACCGCAGCGGCACCATCACGGTGGGCACAGGTGTCGGCTCCGAATCGCGCGTGTTTTTGAAAATCAGTGACACAGGCTCTGGCATGAGCGACGACACGCTGTCCAAAATCTTCGATCCTTTCTTTACTACTAAATTCACTGGCCGTGGTTTAGGCTTGTCGGCCGTGCAAGGCATCGTCCATGGGCATAAAGGAGAAATCGAGGTCACCAGCGAACTGGGAAAAGGCTCGAGCTTCGTGGTGCGTCTGCCAACTTCTCCCGAGTTGCCCGAGGCAAAGGAGTCTGGAATCTTGGACGATCAGTGGCAGGGATCGGGTACTGTGCTGTTCGTCGACGACGAGCCCGAATTGAGGCTGGTCGGAGGAGAGATCTTTTCGCAGTTGGGATTCTCAGTCCTGCTGGCGTCCAACGGTCAAGAGGCCCTCGCCATGGCCAAGTCGGGGCTGCCCGATCTAGTGGTACTCGATCTGACCATGCCCGACATGGGAGGGGAAGAGTGCTTCTTGGAGCTTCGCCGGCTCAACCCCGATTTGCAGGTTCTGCTGTCCAGCGGCTACAATGAGAAAGACGCAACAGCCAGGTTGCTGGACAGGGGACTCGCCGGGTTTATCCCCAAGCCCTACACCATCGCCGAGGTACGGTCCGTGATTCAGCGGCTCCCCGAGTGGGACCGGAAAAGGAGTTCTTCATGACTTTCAACAGTTGCGACATCGGCCACCCCAGGCTTCCCGGTGCCACCCACTCCGTTGGCAACGACGGTTTCGACCTCGTGGCCGGGGGAACCGACATTTGGGAGGTTGCCGATCAGTTCCATTTTGTCTGGGCACCCGTCGACGGCAACTTTGACGTTCGCGTCCGTGTCGAATTCTTGGAGGCCGGACACCTGTACACCAAGGCTGGACTCATGGTCCGGGAGAGCCTGGACCCGGGGTCGCCCCATTTCTCCCACATCGTGTTTCCCGACAACCGGCTACGCAATAACAACAGCGGCGGCCATGAAAGCCAATTCCGCCTTGTCAAAGGTGGACCGTCGAAGGCGATCTATCCCGCCGGGGGAACCAAGGAGCCTCCTCAATTCCCTGTGAACTACCCCAACGTGTGGATTCGGCTTTCGAGGAAGGGCGAGGTCTTCGAGGCTTCTTGCAGTCAGGATGGCTCGAAGTGGGGGCTGTTTGCGCGTCATGAGCAGGCGCTGCCTTCGCGGGTGTCTCTGGGTTTGGCGGTGACGTCGCACGAGGACACGAAAACCGTGAAGGCGCGGTTCCGTGAGCTGTCGCTCTGACGAAAAAAGCACACGGAGAAGCGGAGCTACGGAGAAGAATTGAAAAAGAGCTATCTAAAAGGGAGTCTTGTATGACGGCAGTAGGGAACTCCCATTCCCAAAAAGAAACTGTAAGAACTAGAGAGAGAATTCTTCGCGTAGTTCTTCCGATGGTTGTCTTTGGTATCCTTCCGATTTCCACAATCGTTGCGGCCGACCCTCCGAAGGTTGTGCTCAGCCGTCTTGCGGACAAGATCTACATCGCTGAAGATTACTACTTGGCCAAGGAAAATTCCGTCGTCTATATTGGCGACTCATTTGTCACAGTTGTCGGGGCGACCTGGACCCCACTGACAGCACGACTGCTCTCGGAAGAAGTCGCGAAGATAACAACCAAGCCTATCAAGGAAGTCATTGACACGAATCACGATTTGGATCGAGTCGGAGGGAACTCCTACTTCAGATCGATCGGATGTCAAATAATATCGACAAGACTAACTCGCGATTTGCTGATGAAGGAAGGAAAACGTTCGGTAGAAGTCGCTCAATATGGGTCTGACTATCCCAATATCGAAATTGTTCTGCCTGACACGGTCTATGAGGGTGATTTTACGCTTCAAGGCGGAAGCATCAGAGGCTTCTATTTGGGGCCTTCTCACAAGCAGGATGATATCTTCGTCTACTTTCCCAACGAAAAGGTGCTTTATGGAGGTTGTGTATTGAAGGAACAGCTTGGGAACACGGATGGGGCGGACCTCGTTGAATACCCAAGGACTTTGCAGAAGCTCAAAAGCATGAAGTTGCCGATTGTCACGGTTATTTCAGGCCATTTTTCGCCGGTACATGGTCCTGAATTGATTGATCGCTTTCTCAATTTGCTACCAAAGACCGTTCCATAAAAGTCGCAATACCGAAGCCATCGTTGCCAGCGAACCCCGAACCTCTGCCGCGCTTTCCCCTTCGTTCATCTCCAATCCCGTAAATCCTGCCAATCCGGCTATCCTGTGACACTTCTTCCTGCAATTCGAGCTTGGCGGAAGAATTTTCAAAAGAGGCCTTGCGGAACTTTCGAACTCGATTTATCATATGGAAAGTAAATCGAAAGGAAAACGAAAGTGATCGAGGGACTTTCCGCAAGAGAAAAGTTAATCATTCAGTTTCTCACCGACGAACCCTCCATCAGCGGGCCCGAGCTAGGCAAGCGCCTTGGTGTGTCTGCGGTCACCATCCGCACCGATTTGAAAAGTCTCGCGGCCCGCGGTTTCATCAACAGGACCCACGGCGGAGCGTTGCCGGCCTTCCACAAGAGCATCCTGGACCGACAAGCGGTCCGCGGAGAGGAAAAGAACCGCATCGCCCGAGCCGCGGCTGAGTTGGTGCAAGACGGTGACACAGTTATGCTGGTGGCTGGAACGACCACGGCGTTGATTCCCAAGTACCTGCTGGGCAAGGGGAACATTCACATCGTGACGGATTCAACGCTGATTCTGCCCGCCGTTCGTTCCAACCCCGCCCTGAGCCTCACCGTGGTTGGCGGTGAATTCCGCACCTCTACCGAGTCGTTTGGCGGACCCATGGCTATCGAGGCCATCGAGCGCTTCAATGTCAAACTCGCGTTTCTGGGCACCGACGGATTTTCTCTGGAGCGAGGCCTGTCTACGCATCTTGTGGAAGGAGCCGAAATGGTCAAGGCCATGGCGGCCCACGCCGACAGGAGCGTGCTGCTGGCCGATTCCTCAAAGTACGGCCGTTCGGGGTTCGTGACCATCATGCCTCTGACCGCCGTCGACACGCTGATCAGCGATACCGAGTTCAGTGAAACCACCGCCGAAGCCCTCCGCAAGGAAGGGATCGAAGTGCTGTTGGTATAAGGAGTCTTCTATGGCCGAAACGATTGTCATGCCCCGGCAGGGCAACAGTGTCGAGTCCTGTGTTCTGCTGAAGTGGCGGGTGAAGGAAGGCGACACGGTGGAGCCTAAGACCATCGTCGCCGATGTTGAGACCGACAAGGCGTCGTTCGAAGTCGAAGCCGGTCACACGGGCACGGTCCTGAAACTTCTTCGCAACGAGGGGGACGACGTGCCTGTCATGGTTCCGATCGCCTACGTCGGCCAGGCTGGAGAGGCTATTCCAGCCAGCGCTGCGTTGTCGTCTGGCACAACCTCGGCAGCTCCTCATGAATCTATACTCGCTCCGACGCCTCGGCCGCCTACCGCCGCGAGTCCACTTTCAACAGGAGGCGCTGGACCCTCTTCGCCTCGGGCAAGGCTGCTGGCCGCGTCGCAAGGCGTTGACATTTCGGGGTTGGCAGGCACTGGTCCAGGCGGACGCGTGATCGAACGCGACGTCAGGGCTGTTTTGGCCGCTTCGGCACCGGCGACACCGGCCGCCATTGAGGCCTCTCTCCAAAGCGGACTCAAACGCCCGGTCCAGGGAAGCGGCCTCGGCGGGCGTGTCCTTGTTGC
This sequence comes from uncultured Spirochaetales bacterium, assembly GCA_964475005.1. Taxonomy (GTDB): domain Bacteria; phylum Spirochaetota; class Spirochaetia; order JABEVK01; family JABEVK01; genus JAIFLN01. The sequence goes on along the minus strand of CAYYUZ010000078.1, from coordinate 2,599 downwards.
CGACCTTGTCAGCGCTCCGGCCGCCGGTGCGGCGTCCGTTTCCGTTTCGGCGAGCGGGGACTTTCCTGGTGTCAAAACCGAAACCAAGATCAAAGGAATCCGCAAACTCATTGCCGACCGCATGGCCGAGAGCTTGGCAACCACCGCGCAATTCACGCTCAACGCCTCGGCGCTGGCGGTGCGCCTCCAGGAACTGCGCGCCCGTTTCAAGGCCAGCGACGCCTCGCTGGGCTTGCAAGGCATCACCATCGGCGACCTGATCGTGTTCGCAACGGCACGGACTCTTGGGCGCTTCCCGTTCCTGAACGCCCACAAGGTCGGTGACACCCTCATCGAGTTTGAGTCGGTGCATATCGGAGTCGCCTGCGATACCCCCAAGGGCCTGATGGTTCCAGTGGTCCGTAACGCCGACATCTTGACGCTCAAGCAGATCAGCGACGAGACCAAGCGGTTGGCCGAAGCCTGCCGCTCCTCGAAGATCCTTCCCGACGAACTCACGGGTTCTACTTTCAGCGTAAGCAACGTTGGTGCTTTCGGCATCGAGAGCTTCACCCCCGTTTTGAACATTCCCGAAGTGGCCATTCTGGGCGTTGGAGGAATCAGCCTGAAACCCGTTCAGAAGGGAACCGAGGTGGTCTTCCTTCCGTCGGTCGGGCTGTCGCTCACCATCAACCACATGGTCGTCGACGGCGCCCCGGCGGCCAAGTTCCTTCAAGAGCTCGGCAAGGCGATCGCGGAAGTGGATTTGTTGCTGGCGCAATAGTTAGGAAGAAGAATGTGACAGGATTGCAGGATGGGAAGTCAGATTGACAGGATGAAGAGGAACAAGAAGAAGACGAGGGTCGCCCTTATTCCCCTTTCGTTTGTTCCTGTAAATCCTGCTAATCCTGTCATCCTGTCTCTTTCCTTCTTGAGGAGTCATTAGTGTACGATGTCATTATTATCGGTGGCGGACCGGGCGGGTATGTGGCCGCTGAAAGGGCCGGCGCTCGGGGACAGAAGGTTCTGCTCATCGAAAAAGAGCACCTTGGCGGCGTTTGCCTCAACTGTGGCTGCGTTCCCACCAAGACCTTGCTGGGCTCGGCGAAGACTTTTGCCCACGCCCAGCACGCCGCGGCCTTCGGCGTTCACACCGGCGAGGTGACCTTCAACCTTTCCGAAGCCATGGCTTGGAAGAACGAAGTCATCAGCAAACTGCGGGGCGGCATCGCCTTCCTCATGAAGAAGTACAAAGTCGACGTGGTCGCCGCAACCGCAGAGATCGTCAACAAGACCATGGTAAAGACCGCTGACGGCAAGACTTTCGAAGGCAAGAACTTGATCATCGCCACCGGAAGCTCCCCGGCCATGCCTCCCATTCCTGGCGCCAAAGACAACCCCAAGGTGGTCACCAGCACGGGTCTGCTTGAGATCAAAACGATGCCAAGCCGGTTGATCGTGATCGGCGGTGGGGTTATCGGCGTCGAATTCGCCAGCCTGTTTGCCACCCTGGGTGTGAAGGTCTCGGTCATCGAACTGTTGGACGAAATCATCCCCTTTATGGACCGGGAACACGCACCCGCCATGCGCAAGGCGTTGTCGAACATCGACTTTCATTTGGGGTGCAAGGTCGAGAAAATCGATGGGGGGACGGTCCACTACAGTTCGAAAGAAGGTCCCAAGACTGCCGAAGGGGATTTGGTGCTGATGGCCGTGGGCCGCAGTTTGAACCTCAAAGGAATCGGCCTCGAAGCGCTTGGCGTCGACTTCAGCCCCAGGGGCATCGTCACCGACGAGTTCATGAGGACCAACATTCCCGGCGTGTTTGCCATTGGCGACGTGACAGGCCGAAGCCTGCTCGCGCACTCGGCCAGCCGCATGGGCGAGGTGGCCGTGAGCGCCATCACCGATGAGCCCGGGGCCCGTCAGCGCATGCGCTATTCGGCAATCCCGTGGGTGGTCTACAGCTTGCCCGAGGCGGCCGGCGTTGGTCTGACCGAAGACGAGGCCAAGAAACAGGGGAAGGACGTGATGGTTGCTTCGGTGCCGTTGCGCAACTCGGGGCGTTTTCTGGCGGAAAACGGTGCCACCGCACCGGGTTCGGTCAAAGTCATCGCCGAAAAGGGCTCGGGGTTCATCCTCGGGATTCAAATGTACGGCGCCGGAGTGGGCGAAATGATTTGGGGCGGAGCGGCCCTCATCGAAGCGGAGCTGAGAGTCAAAGAAGCCCGGGAACTGATTTTCCCCCATCCGACTGTCGGGGAAATGATCCGAGATGCTTTATGGGAACTGCATTAGAAGACAAGGGATTCCACGCGGAGGCGCGGAGGAAGCAGAGCTGCTGAGTCGAAGGATTGGGTGGAAGAATTACTATTGAGTTTCTTACCCATTTTTCCTTCTCAGCGCCTCGTCTTCCTCTGCGGCCCTGCGTGGAAACGTTCTATTGAATTGACAAGGAGAAAATTGTGCCAAAAGCCATTACCGTCGATCCTAGGGTGGTCCGCCAACCCGGCGTGATCACTTTCAAGGACATTCCCCTCAACCAGTACAAGGGCGACATCAAGGCCGAGCTCAAGAAGTACGGCAAACAGAAGCTTGTCCGTATTTTCCAGACCATGGC
>CAYYUZ010000077.1:5552-19198 GCA_964475005.1 uncultured Spirochaetales bacterium | reverse complement strand
CCAGGCCGGTCAGCTCCGCTGACCTATCGACGATCTCACGGTGAGAAGATCGGGCCAGCGACCTCGGCATTGATGGCTTTCCTATGAAGAAGACTCGGCGTCGGGTCTTTTGGATGCGTTGAGCGTTCGCCTAAGCACGAACACCTCAAACGGATCGGGATTGGCAAACACAGTGACACGGGAGACCCCTGTCTCGGTGACTGTCAGGACGACCACGGCGAAGGCCTGATAGTGACCGTCCTGGCGATGGTAAGCCGCCGCGGCGGGTTGGCCGTTGGCCGAGGCGGGTACCATCCGCCAGTCACCCAAAGTGCCCAGCGCGCCGGTAGCACAGACCGTGGCAACTCCAGCAACACATCCTGACGCAGTTCGGGCACAGGCCCGTTGGAGGGATCTGAATTGCTTAGGACTAATCGGAAATCTGGTAGGCGTCATGGAAAACCCACGAGGAAAGAACCCGATTCCCGAAGGGGCGGCCCGTCAGCGCCGAAAATCGGTCCCGATCAGTCCTCGACAACCAGCCTAGTCCCGAAACCCGCCTCTTGGACGATCGCTGAGACGGCCTCCATCATAGGGTCGGGACCGCAGAGATAAATGAACTCGGGATGGCGTTTGAGTTCCCCGGTGACGAGGGTGGCGTCGATGCGTTTGTCTCCAACGACGCTGACAAACTCTGAACCCAGCAGAGTTTTGAGTTCGGCCCCGCGGATGATGTCATCGGGAGTCTTGTTCGCAAACACGAGGCGGTTGGTTGCGATCGCTCCGCGGGCCCAGAGGTCGCGAAGGATCGACAAGAATGGTGTGATTCCGGCGCCTCCCGCAAGGAAAAGACCCGGGCCCCGGTAGGTCAAGGTTCCCCAAACGTCGTGAAGGAGAAGCTCCTCACCGACGCCAAGAGTGTCGAGCAGTTTGGTCACTCCGTTATGGTCGCGGTACGCTTTGATGGTGAATTCAAGCCAGGCATCGGTGCCGCGAGAAGTGAACGTGAAAGGCCGTTTTTCGGTCGTCCACCCCGGTTTGTTGACGGCCACTTCGGTGGCCTGTCCGGCAAGGAAGGTATAGCCTGCAGGTTTCTGAACTCGATAGGCCTTGACGTCCGGTGTGACCGGCTCGATGGAAAGGATTCGGGCGACGAACTCGGGCATTTGATACCCCCGCGATCAAATTAGTCACCAACCCAAGCGTCGTCCACTCTTGCCAGTGAAATGACGCCAAATCGAAAAAGGTCGGCGAAAAGAAGGGGTTTTCGACGTCCTACGCTGATCTGATCACGGGACTTCAGGGCAGGCGGACGACAAATTCGCTCCCGTGTCCTAGCCCCGCGCTCGAAGCTTCCACGGCTCCGTGGTGGAGGTCGACGATTTTTTTCACAACGGCGAGTCCCAAACCGTTGCCGCCGAGGCTTCGGGATCGCGACGCGTCGGCCTTAAAGAAGCGGTCGAAGATGCGAGGAAGGTCTTCGGGCGCGATCCCGACGCCGCTGTCGAAAAAGCAGACCTCCACGGCTGGAGAAACCGAAAGACGCACGCCGACCTTTCCGCCCTCGGGAGTAAACTTGACAGCATTCTGGAACAGGTTCAGCCAAACCTGACCGAGCAGATCCTTGTCTCCGCGGACGGTGACGGACTCCAGCTCAAGGCCAACGTCGAGGTGTTTGGCCGTCCATTGAACCTCAAGCGATAACACGACTTCGCGGATCTGAGAGTCCAGCCTGTAGGTTTCAGAAACGACAGTCCTGGCTTGGGCATCCAACGAGCTGAGGCGCAAGAGGTGTTCGGCCAGGTGGGAAAGACGGTGGGCTTCGTCCTGCACAATATTGAGGTAGCGCTGTCGGGTTGCCTCAGACAGCTGGGGATCTTTCAACGCCTCGGCGTACCCCGAGATGTTGGTCAGAGGCGTCTGGATTTCGTGAGAGACATTGGCAACAAATTCCTGGCGCATCAGTTCCATGGCCTGGAGCGACTCGGTCATCTTGTTGACGCCTTCGATCAGCGTGTCAAAATGGGTGGCGGCGTCTTCGGTGAACCGGGGGATGCTGACCGAGAAATCGCCCCGAGCGATCCGTTCGACCGCTTGGTTAAGCGTCGAAGAAAACTCCTTCAGCCTTGTCCCTGATAGCCAGCCGATGGGCAGCAGGATTCCATAGGCAACAAACAGGCAACTGATAAAGGTCAGAAGCTGGGGCCAATAGCCCGTCGGGGACTGCGGGAACAGACCCAGCTGTCCAAACAGCAGATAAACGAAGGACCAGCTCACGATAAAGAGGATCAGGACAGCCGCCATTCCGATGGCCAGTTGGCCTGGGGGAACGCCAATCTTCTGGCGATCCGGGCCGGCCTTTTGAACCTTGTGAATCAGCCGGAAATCCCGGGTCGCCATGACCGCCACAGACAGAATGATCGTCGCCAAGGCCAAAACGAGCTGAGGACCGTATCCGGCGACCTGACCGAAGAGCGTCATCCCCAACCAATAGAGACTCGACCACAAAAGAAACAGGATCGCCACAAACAGGAAGAGCCGAATTGCCAACTGTCGGACCTTTATCATCGGCACCGACTCTGAGGTGAAGAAGGCCCGGAAATTGTTGAGGGCTTCCACAAGGCCTCGGCCCACTCTGCCGGCGACTTTTCTTTCCGAACGGTTCATTCTCCTACCTCCATTCGATAACCCAAACCCCGGACTGTGGTGATTTTGTAGCGGCAGTCTGATTCTGGAAACCTAGACCTGATGCGGTTGATATGCACATCGAGGGTTCTCTCATTCCCAAAGAAATCGGGACCCCACACCGACTGGATCAACTGCTCCCGTGAAAACGTGCGGCCAGGCGAGCCGGCCAGTTTGAACAGCAGCTCAAACTCCTTGTGCGGAATGGTTTGGGACCGGCCGCCCACGGTGACTTTGTAGGATTCCTTGTCGAGGGCCAAGCCTCCCACCGACACCTTCTGCGAGGTCTCGATCTTGTGGCGCTTGAGGAGGGCCTTCACCCTGACGACAAGCTCCGGGGGGCTAAACGGTTTGACTAGATAGTCTTCGGCGCCCAGTTCGAACCCCTTGAGTTTGTCGACGATGTCGGCTTTGGCCGTGAGCATCAGCACAGGAATGTCCCTGTGACGTTTGATGGCGCGGCAGACCTCCCAGCCGTTGGGTGACGGAATCATCACGTCGAGAACGACAAGGTCGATGGATGAAGCCGCGACGGCTTCAAGAGCTCCAGGCCCGTCGGCAGCCTCGACGACGGTCAAGCCTGACTTGGTCAAGAAAAGGCCCACCAATTCGCGGATACGCTCGTCGTCGTCGACTACCAGGATCGTTGCCACCGGCACTCCTTGGTCCTCATCATTCTCTCGAACCCGATGTTTGTCCACAAAAGATCAAAGAAAGAGTCGGGTGTTTACCTTGCGTTTAAACACGGGCTTTACGTTGACTCCAGCAGCAAGGAGGAACTCATGTCTGACATCGCAACACCCGCCCAGACCAAGTCCCGCACTCGAACAAAAAGCCTAGTAGTCTTTGGCCTTGTCCTGGCCCTGGTTCTCGCCGGAATCTGGTGGTACGTGAAACTCTTCGCCGAGGGGTACCAGTCCACCGACGACGCGCAACTGATGGGGTCACAGGCCGTGGTCGCCTCACAGGCTCTCGGTCAGGTCAGAACCCTGGCCGTCGAACTCGGCGACAGGGTCCGCCTTGGCCAGATTCTGGCGACCCTCGACGACAGGACTCAGCAGTCTCAACGCAACCAGTCGCTGGCCACCATCGAGCAAGCCCAAGCCAACCTGAGCCAAGCCCAGATTAGCCTGGGAAGCAGCGCCCAGACCATCGAACTCCAAAGGATCAAGCTTGAGCAGGCCCAGAACGACGCGGACAGGGCGGCGTCTCAGTTCAAGGCAGCCGTTCTCTCGCAGGAACAGTACGAACACTTCAAGTCGGCCCTAGAGGCTCAGAAGGCCTCGTACAACATCGCCGTAGGCCAGCAGAGTCTGGCTAGCGCCCAGCTCAGGGCAGCCGAGGCTCAGCTGGCCGGAGCCAAAAGCCAGCTTCAAACTGTCGACACCACCATGGCCCACGTCGTTCTTTCGGCGCCCCTGGGCGGTGTCGTGGCCCGCCGATGGGTCACCATCGGAGACATCGTTGGGGCCGCGCAGCCGGTCTACACAGTGGTCGATCTCGACAACCTCTGGGTCGACGCCTACTTCAAGGAAACCCAGATGAAGGAGCTCAAGGTTGGCGACCCTGTCACCATCGCCGTCGACGCCTACCCGGGGTTGAAGCTTTCTGGAAAAGTCGAGCGTTTCGGAGTAACAACGGCCGCCCAGTTCGCTCTGATTCCCCAAGACAATACAAGCGGAAACTTCACCAAGCTCACCCAACGTGTTCCGGTTCGGATTGCCCTCGACAGCGGTCAGCCCGGTCTTTCGGGCGAACCTGTCCCAAGGCTGCTTCCCGGTCTGTCGGTCGAGGTGACTGTGCGAACCAAACAGAGGTGAGCCATGAACCAGCTTTCCTCTTCGTCCAAGAGCTCCAATCCCTACCTTGTGCTGCTTGTCGTTGTCCTGGGCGTGGTGATGTCCGTGCTCGACACCACCATTGTCAACGTGGCTATCGCCAAACTTCAGGTGGCGCTCGGAGAAAACACCGACTCGGTGCAGTGGGTGATCACGGCCTACCTTTTGGCCTTGGCGGTCATGCTGGCCACGGCCGGGTGGATGGCCGACAACCTCGGCGACAAACGGACCTTTCTTCTGGCACTGATCCTGTTCACCGTGGGCTCACTTTTCTGCAGCCTTTCGGGAAACCTCACTTCGCTCATCCTTTCCAGGTTGGTTCAGGGAGTGGGCGCCGGACTCCTGATGCCCTCGGGCATGGCCTTGCTGACCCGGGCCTTTCCCCGCGAAAAGCTGGGTATGGTGATGGCGCTGTTTTCGATCCCCACGATTGCCTTCATCTCATTCGGTCCGACCATCGGCGGGTGGCTCATCGACAACTTCTCATGGCAGACCATGTTTGACATCAATATTCCCATTGGAATTCTGGGGCTTTTTCTGGGTTTCGTGATTCTTAAGGAGCACCGGGTGGAAACCTCTACCCGATTTGACACCCCTGGGTTCGTGACCATGGCCCTCGGTTTGGGGTCGCTGCTGTTTGCCCTGTCGAACGGCAACGCCGGCTGGAACACCGACGGCTGGACCTCGCCGGCGATGCTGACCTGTTTCGGAGTTTCGCTGGCGGCCTTCGTGCTGTTCGGAATCTTTCAGGCAACCTCGGCCCAACCCCTGATTGACTTCACTCTTTTCCGGTCGGCCAATTTCAGCCTTTCGGCGATTGTCATGGTGGTCTTCGGCCTGGGCATCTTCGGGAGCGATTTTCTGATTCCCCTCTACCTTCAGACCGGGCTCGGCCTGACTCCCACCCAGACCGGAACGGTGTTCATTCCCTTCGGGCTGGTGATGATGGTCACCGGTATTTTGGGAGGGCGTCTGACCGACCGTATCGGTCCCAAGACTCCGGGACTGGTGGGCATCGCTCTGCGGGCTTTTGGCATGTTCAGGTTCCTCTCTTTGACCCCGTCTTCTAGTCTCGACGAGATTTTGCTCACGGTCTGTCTTCTTGGCGCAGGGATGGGCTTTCTGATGTCGCCCATGCAGACCGCGGCCCTCAGGGCCATTCCAGTCAAAAAGACCGCTCAGGCCATGGGGCTGATCAAGGTGCTACAGCAGATCGGCGGTACCTTCGGCGTGGCTCTGTTGAGCACCACGCTGGTCAATCGGCAAAGCTTTCATCTGGCCGCCTTCGGTCAGGCGATGAACACCGCCGACCCCACCTACCAGGGCGTGGTCACTAGGCTTGCCTACCACACCCTGGCGGTGGGTGGCGGCAGCGCCGCCGGCGCCGTCCAGCAAGCGGGTCATATCGTGATGACTAGAGTGGCCACCTCGGCCTTTGTGGCGGCAATCGACGACGTGTTCTTTATCACGATGTTCATCAGTATCGTCTCCAGCATCCCGTTTCTGCTTTTGAAGTCTGAACCGCGGGTGCCGCAAGTGAAGCCTCAGCCTGTCCTCGACTGAAGTCCTCGTTCCACCAAGGAGTCTTTTCATGAATCGAATCGCTGTCTTCCTCGTCTTGGCCTCGATGGGCGCCAGTTCCGTTTTCGGCCAGGACGCGGCCCCAAAGTCTCTGACCTTCGACCAAGCCGTCCAAGCCGCTCAAACCAACCGTCCGCTTCTCGAGGAGGCCAAGGCCAACCTATCGGCGGCCGGCAGCCGCGTCGGGCAGGCCCAGAGCGAGTTTCTTCCGACCCTCGACACCTCGGCTTCGTGGCGTCGCGCCCTGCCTCAGCAGCAGCAGAACTCGGGCACGGGGTACACCGAGGCGACCCCCCTCGACTACTGGAACCTCTCTGTCGGTGCCCGGGAGGTGCTTTGGGATTTCGGCAAGCGCGAGAAGGCGGTGAAGCTGGCTGAAAGCGGCGTCCGGTCTTCGGATGCCAGCCTCCGCCAGCTGACGGCCGAGCTGACGTATCAGACCGTTGGGGCGTTTTGGTCGGTCGTCTTTCTGAAGGAGGAACTGGCCTCTCTGGAAGAACAGAGCAAGGACCTTCTTCAGCACCTGAACGCCGTGCAGCTGAGGGCGGGAACAGGTTCTGGAACCAAGTATGACGTTCTCAACACCCAGGTCCGCGTAACTTCGCTGGAGGGCCAGAAGATCGAGACGACGCGGCTGCTCAAGAAACAAAAGCTGATTCTGGCCCAGCTTGTCGGTTCGAGCCCCGCGGGCTGCGAGGTCGACGGCGCTCTGGGGGTCAGAAAAACAAGCCGGAGCCTTGGCGACCTTGCCGATTTGGCGCTCCGCACCCGGGCCGAAATCGACGCCGCTCAGGCCAAGACCGAAGGGGCCGAGTGCGCACTTGAGTCTTCGCTGGCCGGATGGACACCGGACTTGAGTGCCTCTGTAGCGACGGGCTTTCAGAATCCGCTTCTCACCCAGGAGAATCAGGATCTAGGCCGGCCAATGTTCAACGGCACCCTTGGTTTGACCCTCAGCCTATCGGGACTTAACCCCGCGCAGATCGTGGGGCAGACCGACGAAGCGCGGCACCGTCTCGAGGCGGCCCGCCAGGGCTTGGCCTGGGTCAAACAGGACATCGTAGCCCAGGTGAGCCGCGCGTTCGAAGACTACGTTTCTTCTCTGTCAGCGTGGGAGAATGCCCGAGAACAAAGCGGCCAGGCTAGGCAGGCGCTGGAGGCCGCCGCTACCCAGTACGACTTGGGAGTCATCTCCAACGACACCTATTTGAACTCCCACCTTGAGTACGAACAGGCGCGCCTTTCGGAACTTCAGGTCCTTTACGGTCAAATGGTGTCGTACTTTGCGTTGACTCAGGAGGTAGGTGTCGCCCCGAACGGCCTGTAGTCAGATACCAGGCAGGGAAAGCCCCCGTCGGTAGTCCGAGGGCGTTAACCCCGTCATTTTCCTGAACACCGCGTTGAAGGCCGGCTTGGAGTTGAACCCCGCGTCGAAGGCTATGGCCAGCAGTTTGTGGTCGCGTCGGGCCGGGTCTTCCATCAGCCGTTTTACTTCTTTGACACGGTATTCGTTAACGAAGTCGTAGAAGTTCCGGCCCAGCCGTTGGTTGATGACGTAGCTCAGGGTGTTCCTGGCCAGCCCCAGCCTTTCGGCCAAGCTGGGAAGGCTCAGGTCGGGATCAAGGTAAGGCCTTTGACTGTCCATAAGGTTCTCAAGCTGCTTCTGAACGGCCTTGGCCTCGTGGTCGGGCAGTGCCGAGCGTTCGTACTTGAGGGTCTCTGAAACCAGGGGCGCTTCGACTTCCTCGGGTTCCAGCATGGGCGGTTTCTTCTGCAAGAGACCCCGGTAGCTCAGGGCGCCGACGAGCAGGGTCAAGGCCAGAGAAAGGATGGTTCGCACAGGCGGGAACTCGGGGCTGTGGAGCATGAGCACAAGAAGCACAACGTAGAGGAAGTACAGCGCGAACATGAAGTGGAAGACCCACGAGAGCCACTCCAGATCGACACCGGCGGTGTTGGACACCTTGTCGGGCAGGGTCCTTCGGTAACGATGGAGCCACCGGATCGAAGAAACTTGGTAGAACGCCGACTGGACGAGCAAGGCAGCCCACAGAGCGACGGTCACCAACGGCAAAGGAGATTCGGCGTCGAGCGATCTCAACCAGGGGGTCTGACCAAGGATGAGCACCACCACCATGGGGAGGACGTGCCCCAGACTCCGCAGGCGAAAGGGTCTGCCGGGAACAAACAGCGACCGGATATAGCGGGCAAACACAGGCGCCATCAGAAACTGCAGCGGCTCGAGAACCCTGATTCCCGAGTTCCAGTGTCCCCAGAGCGCCTGCATGGTGAGCGGGTGGGCGATGTTCAGCGAGCCCAGCACCAGAAACCCCGCCAGAAACCGGTTGGACTGGGTGTTTTCGTGGCGGCGCGACACAAGCAGGGCCGCCGAGAACAGCCCAACAAACACGCCGCCGCCCGCCAGGAACAAGAACGCTTCTTGCAAGTCCACAGGCCCCCCGCTAGTTAACGCTTCCAAAAAAAACCTCCGTGTCGTAAAGGAACTCTACGCGGCCGCCAGCGGCGTGCCTCTCGAATTGCTCCCGGAGTTCCTTTCTCAGAAGGTCGTACTCGGGCGACCCGGGTTTGGGGGCGTACGAGGACGAGTCAAGCCTTCCAAACAGCCCCTTCAGGTCGAAACTTTGTGAGTTGGGGAAAAGGAATTTCTCGTGGCCTCCTGAGAAGAACCGCGCCAATTGTTCCGGACTGATATTTTGATGGTTCACTTCGTTGTAGTCAGTGGCGTAGAGTTTGAGGAGTCGGTCGTAGGCCTCAAGAAAGGGAGTGTCGGCTCTTCTCGAGTTCCAGATCAAGGCCACGAAGCCAGACGGGCTGAGGATGCGGCGGCACTCGGACTGAAACTTTTCTTGGTCAAACCAATGAAACGCCTGGGAGACCACCACGACGTCGACGGATTGGCCTTCGAGTGTTGTCTCTTCCGCCGAAGCCTTGATGGAATGAAAGGCCGGGAACTCGGAGCACGATGACTCGGCAAACGCCATCATTTCGTCGTTGGGTTCTACGGCCCACACTTCAGAGAAATGCGGGAGCAGAAGCCCGGTGAGAATCCCAGTTCCTGAGCCGATATCGGCGCAAACCCGGGTGTTGGGGTGGTCCACGCGAGACAAGAGAAAATCCACCATCGACGCCGGATAAGACGGGCGGTATTTCACATAGTTGTCGACACGGTCGGAAAACCTTTGCTTGGAATCCAAGGAGCACTCCTCGTTCTCAATCTAGCACAAGGGGGCGCGGCGGCTCAGACGGGAATCACCGGATTCCAATGGCTTCCTTTGGAGGCATTCTTCCCACACAGAGTTCCAAATCCAGAGTGTTCGCAGTTAGTTGTGAAATGACAAGGTCGGCAAGTTCTTTTGCCGCTATGGCTCTGCCGGTCTTGATCCAACGAAGGAGTAGCCCTATTGCTTCACCAGATTTTCTGGCAACGAAATAGTCATGGGCTACACACTTCATTCTGAATGTGGTACATGTCTCCTTCTTTAGCCATTCTATAGTCAAATCAGACCCTATTTCCACCAAATTTACAACCATGTGACCATGGACTTGAGACACGCGACCCCACTCTGTCCCGTATTAGCGATTCAGCGTTGCATTTTTGAGCTAGATGTCCGAACCTTCCAGTATGTAAGGAATAATGTTTATACTAATGAGCGCTGGCATTCACGAGAAATATTTGTCTCGCAGGACTGCGGCACTGGGTGCACTTGAGTTGAACCTGTGGTCCTTACGTACTGCCATCTAGCGCCGTCAGGCAACACATCGCGTGACCCAGCCGATTGAGAAACCGAAAAGGGATTGGAATATGAGCGGCTGACAGAGAGAAAGACGGTTAGTCGCGATGAAACTGAACCCACTCGTGTTTCCCGACTGAAGCCGGGAAACACTTTTTTATAGAAAGGAAGGACAATCATGGACATCCCGAGAGCTCACCCCAACTGGACTAAGCTGGTTGAGGGGAAGATTGACTATCAGTTCAAGCTCGTTTCTGCGTCGCTGATGATGAGTCGACTGGTCCGTCAGTACAAACACGAGCCAACGCCGGCCAAGATGAGCGAAAGCATCGACGAACTTGTGGGCTTCTGCCAGAAGTTTGAAGGCTTGCTCAAAGACGACCTGAAGAGCATTTTCAACTAAGGAGATTACAGTGTTAGTCACACTCGAAAAAGCACAAGAACTTATCAACTCAGGAAAGCTACTGATGATCGCTGGGGACCAGACACTACTGTCGAAGCTTCCAACGGGATTGTGGATCGGTGGTTCGATTCCCTATTTCATCGCAGAAAACGGAGGAGTCTTCTCGAAGGACAAAGTCTTTGTCACCGAACTCGACAAGAAACAATTTTCCCATCCTGCAGCAACTTCTTACACCGAGACGACAATCTCTCAGATCGCAAAGATGGCGGATGATGACAGTTTGACGTTCTTGATTCTTCCTTTTGCCTCGACGGTTCATCATGTCTACTCCAAGCAGGCTCCAGACTTTCCGGGAATGTTCAGCAAGCCCATTGTCGGGTGGATTTCCGGTATAGCGCTCGACGAAATTGGAAAGGTCCAGCCCTCCGTCATGAACGGCTTTACCGGCGAGATCTTCACCGACCGAGCGGTCGCCCTTCGGTGCAACACGCCCCAAGGAAAACCCGCCAGAATTGGAATCGTGAATATCTTTCATCAAGGCGCTGGGGACACGATTGAGTTCTTGGACGAGAGCTTTGACGTCAAGGATGCCATGGTCAACGGCAAACAGGTCAATTTCAGCAAGTACCTCGAGGACAACAAGATTGACACTCAATTGCCGTTAGTCGCCAATTTCTCAGGCGCAAAAATCAATGTCAGCGTTATGGCAAATGATGCTGCCAAGGGGATTGTTCATCTCTATGCGCCAGTCTTCAAGAACGTAGCCTACAAAATTGCCGCGCCGCTGGGCGACTACCCCAAAGCATTCGAAGTCGCACTGAAAGAACTGGAGAAGAAGTCGGTGGTGTTTTCCTGCAACTGTATTCTCAACTACCTTTACGGCGGCCTCGAGGGCAAGAAGACCGGTAGCGCGACCGGGCCGGTCACTTTTGGTGAAATCGCCTATCAACTGGTGAATCAAACTTTCGTCTATGTAGAATTCTAGACTTTGGTACGGGGCTTCGGTTGCCCATTGGCCGACGCCTCGTACCCCAACCCGGAAGATGCTGATTTAGGCAAGTACCTACTTGAGTTCCGAGACGAGTACCCTGAGCTTGATGACCGCATCAACAGTGCGGTCGAAAAGGCGTCCGTAGAACAAGCTAGCCGCTTCATCTCGGATAGCTTCCATTTTCTTGAAACTGTCTCTGACCAAATCTACCGATCGCTTGCGGAAACTTGACGTCCGAAAAGGACAAAAGTGTCCCTCTCACCTCTGCCATAGAATATCCCTCGCTTCCAAGGGAATAGACAGGCCATCGAACTGCCCAATGACTCGGGCGGTATAGTCCGTGGCCGGACGAAGGGTCCGAACCTCAGCACCGAAGACGCTATAGCCCCGCGCTCCGGTGGTCTGACTTAGGATCTTCATGGCTTGTCGGAAGGGCTGGTCCTTCACCTCCCCTTCGGCAAACAGTTCGACTCGTACACCGTTGGGGTCGAGATCGCCCAGATAAACCTGAACTTCAAAGTGGTGTTTCCCGACCCTCGTCTTGACGTTTGTCTCCCCGAATCGAATTCTCCCCCATTCCGACTCAAAGGAGTGTCGCCACTCAACGGCCCGTTTACCTGCCTCGCCCTTATTTTTAGCACGCTCTCGATAAGCGGAAGCGGCGGGCAGATAGTAACCCTCGGTATATTCGCGTACCGTGCGATCAGCAGAAAAACGGGGCGTCAATTGAGCCATGCTTTCACGCATTCGAGCGACCCAGGCGAGGGGAATGCCATCCTCCCCTCGAGCGTAGAACTCGGGAACAACTTCTCGCTCAAGCAGATCGTAGAGCTGATCGGCCTCAGTAGCATCCCAGTTCGGATCATTGCCGTGTTCCTGGCCGTCCCCTAAGGCCCAGCCCACTTCGGGCGTGTAAGCTTCCGCCCACCAGCCGTCCAATTCCGAGAGGTTGATGCCCCCATTGACCAGGACCTTCATGCCGCTCGTTCCGCTGGCCTCCCAAGGCCGCTCAGGAGTGTTGATCCAGACGTCCACTCCTTGCACCAGGTGCTCGGCTAGCAACATGTCGTAGTCGGTGAGAAAGATGACATGCGCCCTCACCTCGGGACGACGGACAAAATGAATCCATTCCTGGATCAGGGCTTTCCCCGCTTCATCTGCCGGATGGGCCTTGCCCGCGATAATGAGCTGCACAGGACGGTTCGGATCGGAGAGGAGTCGGAGTAGCCTATCCGGATCATGCAACAGGAGGTTGGGCCTCTTGTAGGTCGCAAAACGGCGCGCGAAACCTAGCGTCAGTGCCTTCGGATCAAGAAGTCTTTTTGCTGCCTCAACGACAAGAGTCGGCGCGCCGGAAGCAGCAACCTGCCGTGACATTTTTGTCCGTGCATAATTCACGAGAGACACGCTGGCCGCGGAGCGGAATTCCCACAGCCTCGTGTCGGAGATGCTTCGAATGTCACGCTCCAGTGTTGACTTTTCCCCAAGCCAGAGGTCCTTGCCGCAAGCCTGCGTCCACAGATCGTCCGCCTCAGCCGAGTCCCAGGTCGGCATGTGGACCCCGTTCGTCACATGCCCGATAGGCACTTCCTCTTGTGGCCAACCCGGAAACAGCGGACCAAAAAGCTGCCGGCTGACCTTTTCGTGCAAACGACTCACGCCGTTCACCGATCCGCTCCCATGAACGGCAAGATAGGCCATGTTGAAGCTCTCGGAGGAATTCTCCGGGTCCTGGCGACCAAGAGCCAAGAAGTCGTGGATGGTCAGACCAAGTTTTGATCGCGCATATCCACTGAGGTAGCGTTCGATGAGTTCGGGATCAAAGCGATCGAATCCAGCGGCGACCGCCGTGTGTGTTGTAAAAAGATTCCCCGCTCGGGTCACGGCAAGCGAAACCTCGAAGTCTTGGCCCGTCTCGACCATGAAGTCGTGGGCCCGTTCCAAAATAGCGAAGGCCGCATGGCCTTCATTCAGGTGGCACACTTGGGGCTTGATTCCCAATGCTGCCAGAAGGCGCCAGCCTCCGATGCCAAGGAGGATTTCTTGCTGGAGCCGAAGTTCGGCCCCGCCTCCGTACAGTTCACTTGTGATCCCACGGTGAATGGGCTCGTTGGCCATGTCGTTAGCGTCAAGAAGGTAGAGTCTGGCCCTGCCGACACAGGCTTGCCAGGCTCGCAACCATACAGAGTACCCGGGCAGCGTAATTTCTATTCGCAACCACTCGCCGTTAGCCAGGCGCGCAGGAGTGATCGGTAGCTGTCCTGGATCATTGTAGGGATAACGTGCCTGTTGAGTCCCTTCCTTGTCGATCGTTTGACGGAAGTAGCCCTGCTGGTAGAGCAGACCGACACCGACCACTGGTACTCCCAGGTCACTTGCAGCTTTCAGTTGATCGCCGGCCACATTGCCAAGCCCGC
>CAYYUZ010000077.1:0-5452 GCA_964475005.1 uncultured Spirochaetales bacterium | reverse complement strand
ACTCCCAGGTCACTTGCAGCTTTCAGTTGATCGCCGGCCACATTGCCAAGCCCGCCAGAATAGATCGGCAGGGTCTCACTGAGCATGAATTCCATGCTGAAATACGCGACACTGGTCAGGGTGGCCTTGGGATGCTCGTGGTGAAACCAGGCAGACGCCGTTTCCTGTTGCACCTTTAGCTGTAGCAGGGCATCCACTTTGCTCCGAAAACCAGGATCAGACAGAACGCCCCGAAGCTTGTCATGCGACACCGTTTGTAGGACACCCCAGGGGTTATGCGTCAGATCCCACTGAACGGAATCGAGCTGTCGCCACACTCCGTCCGCGCGGTGCTTCCAGGAGGAGTGCGTATCGAGGGCGAGCCTGGCGAGGGAATCGTAGCCCTCGACCTTCGCTAGCAGTGACGCGTCGAGGGATTTCTCCAGCATATCTTTTTTGGTCATGATTCCCCTCTGCCTAAAGTATGGGTCCACAATCATTAAAGCAATACATATGTTTTAACTGTTGTGAAATCCAAGATGGACTCTTGGGTTCCCTTTCTCTCTTGTGCGATGACACTTAAGCGAATGGATAACGTTGGGGTGGTGGTCGAGTCGCTGGACCTGGCAATAGCGTTCCTGACAGAGCTTGGCATGAAGCTTGAAGGAAGAATGACCATTGAGGGAGAGTGGGCCGGACGAGTCACCGGCTTGGGAAATCAAAAAGTAGAAATCGCCATGATGGTCACTCCCGATGGGCATAGTCGCATTGAGCTCTCTCGTTTCTTGAATCCGCGCGTGGTCAGCGATCACCGAAACGCCCCGGTCAATTCGCTACTTTCGAAGTTTGCCGTGAAGCTCGTGGGAGAGGTGGTTCAGTACGAAGACTCCTACCGGCTCTGCTACATTCGCGGTCCAGAGGGCCTTTTGATTGGCCTTGCAGAAGAACTGAAAGGATGAGTGGATCCTTTTCTTAGGAATATGAGCCACAGAGGACACCGAGAAGCCAACGTTGCGCGCGACTATCCGACAGGCGACCAATTCAAATCGACGCGTTGGTCAGATCCAGATCGGACCACGCCGAGCCGCTCCACGTGAGCTGATGCACGTGGTTGTCGGCGCCGATGTAGCTGATCATCTGTTCGCGTGCTGACGAGCCCAAGTAACTGGTGAGCAAGGTGCCCGCCGCGGGAAGAACCGCACCGGCGACCTGGGTCAAGTCGTGATCGCCCCAGTTCCCTGTACACGCCAGTTGATGCACATGGCCGTCGGTGCCGATGTAGGCGACGGCTTGAACGTTGTCTTGCGTGCAGTAGGCGGTTAGCGCACTGCCGACCTTGGCGTTGATACTACCCGTGATTCCGGCCGCGATCTGGGTCAGGTCGTTGTCGTTCCAGCCGCCCGAACCGAGGTAGGCCAACTGATGAACGTGATTGTCGGCCGAGCCGACGTAGCAGATGCACTGGTAGGGGTCGTTGGTCACGTACGATGCCAAGGCGCTGCCCTCGGCCCAGGCGCCCGAGATCACGTGGTCGGCCCAGCCTCCCGTGTAGGCCAGCTGATGAACGCAATTGTCGGTGCCGATATACGCGATGACCTGCAGGCTGTTGTCGTCGGCGTTGCTATAGCTCGTCAGGGGACTGCCCGTGGCCACCGAGGCACTGCCCAGGTCGTGGTCGGCCCAGCCCCCCGTGCGGGCGATCTGATGGACGTGGTTGTCGGCGGTGATGTAGCCCACCGCCAAGACGTCGTCGCATACGTAGCTGGTCACGGGGCTGTCTGACCTAGACGTCTCGCCCAGGTCAAGGTCATCGGCCACCCACTTCGCGGCGTCGTCGTTCCAGAGGAGGAATCGAACGTGGCCGTCGGTGGTTAGGTAGAAGACGTACTGGTCGGGAGTGCTGAACGCGCTCAGGGCAGCGCCCGGTGCCGCCGGTGCGCCCGCCCAAGCCGTCAAGTTGTGCCGTGCCCATTTTCCGGAATCGAGAACCAGTTGCTGAATCCGGTTGTCGGTACCGCGCCAAATCACGTGTTCGAGGTTCGGCGAGGTGTAGCTGCTGAGCGCACAACCCCCCACCGGCGCGTCGGAGGCGATGGTGACGATCCAGTCTTGGGGAGTCGCAGCCATCGAAACCGCCCCGCCATCGGGCGGGGGATCGCCGGCCGGGGGAGCCAGGTAGCGGTTGGTCGGGTTCGCTCCGGGGCCCGTCAGCCTGTAGATTCCGTCGTTCCCCAACCAGGGGTTGGCAGGATTTTGCTCGACGGCCCAGTGCGTCCCGCCGTCGGTGGTGTCGCCGGCCAGCACCACCGTGTTGTTGGCAAGACCATCGAGGAACTTCTGCCCAGGGGACTGGATGCCGGTGCAGGCGAGCGCCGCGCTCAGGTCGCCCGGGTTGCTCACGGCCCAGAACTGTGCGGCGGCTTCGTAACTATGCCTGAGTTGGGCGGCAGGCGACGCGCCGCCGTCGAGATAGAGATCGGCTCCCGAACTGTCGGCCAGGTAGGGTCGCAGCGTCACGAATTGGCCCGCAAACACGCCAGGCCACATCGTCGGGGTATTGAAGACAGGAGTAGAAAACGAGCTGGACGTGCTGTTGTAGGTGAGCCACACGGTGCCGGCAGGGAGGCTCCCGTTGGAGGCGAAGTACACCTGCAGGTACAACCGCTGGTTGTTGACCCAGCAGTAGATTGTCCAGTAATTGGCGTTGGCACCGTCGGGTTCAACATTCCAGTGGGTTGTCGGGCTTGAGGAATTGGGCGCCAGGACCGGGGATTGAAGCTGGCCGGGGCTCGCGTCGAGGTAGCCGTTCCCCGTGGGGCTCAGGCAGCGCAACGCGGCCGGGGCAAATTGGTCGCCGGTGGGCTCAAGGAACCAGCGGGTTCCCTTGTACGAGAAGGGTTGCGGCACTGTGCCGACAACTCCCGAAGTTGCGTCGAGGTAAAAAGGCCCCGTGGGGGGAACGGATTGAGAAAGGCTGAGGCAAACAGTTTGATTCAGGTACTGCTGAGACGCCGACAACACTGGGTTCATGGAGTGCTCCTACCAGGAGCTTGGAGGTTCCCACGGCATTTTGGTATCAACCCTAGGGTACATTTGAGCTATATTGGGACCTCGGAACCGTCACGGAGGCCTTGGTGAAACTGCTATCGTACCTGGCTTTTGTCGCATGCCTCGAGGGACTGGCCTTTGCGGCGATCGCGTATTTCCTCCGCCCCGAGGCGCTCCTCAACCGCATCGCCGCGGCGATTGGGCTGCTCAACGGCTGGTGGAACTTTTGCCAAATATTCAGCTACGGATCGTCCGACATGGCCGCTGCGCTGGTGTTTGACCGCTGGTCGTATGTGGCCATCTTGGGCCTCAACCCTCTGCTGGGCTGGTTCTTTTTGAAATTCGCCGGCGCGTCCAACCGCCTGATCGCGGGTATCGTCGTTCCGGTGTCGCTCGTCTCGGCCTCGGTGGCCTTTGGGTACCTGACTTCGGGGTTTCCCAGAGCGTCGTTCCACCCGGGCCCTTGGGGCAATGGGAGCGTTCTGTCAGCGGATCAACGGTGGAGCACGGTTTCCGATGTCCTGTCCATCGGTCTCGACATCGTCTATGTTGCCCTGCTGGTCCGAAAGCGATTGACAACGAATTCGTGGCGGCTCAAACGCCTGGTCACGTTGATGCTCGCGGGAATCTTGTCGGCCGTCGGCGCGTACCTCGTCCTGGGGTTCATCTCACAGACCTTCGGCATTCCTGGCCTCATCTTTTTGCCCGGGGCGTTGATCACCCTCTTGTACCTCTACCTGATCGCGCAGTACGGATTCCTGAAACCTGAGACGCCTCGGCTGGAATCCCACGCGGCCGAGGCCCTCTCGCAGCCGGCGTTTCTGCTCGATCACCAAGCCAAAATTCTGGGGGTCAACGCCCCGGCAAAGTCCCTTCTCCCACCGGGGCAAGAGGCTGGTTTGGATCTGACAGCCGTTCTGGGCGAGCCGGAGGCCTTTCGCGCCCGCTGGTCGGCCCTGCGGTCCCAAGACCCCGGACCGGAAGCCTTTCTCGACACGCCTCACGGGCCGTTGCGGCTCTCGCCCCATTACGACCGTTTTGGCGATTTCGTGGGAGCGGCGGCGTTTCTTGTGGGACCTCGGGGAGATTCCCGCTCCCATGGAAGCCTTAGCGGTCGTGAAACAGAAGTCCTGAAGCTCCTGGTAGCGGGATCCGGAAACCAGGCCATCGGTGACCTTCTCTTTATTTCGCGAGATACGGTCAAAAGACACGTCCACAGCATTTTGGCCAAGACGGGGGCCAGGAGCCGGCGGGAACTCCTGATCAGGTTCGGCGGGGCGACCCGATGAAGCTGCTGTCGTACCTGAGCTGTTTCTGCGTGGTCGAGAGCCTTGTCATTGGGGCCCTGGCCCTGGCGCTGGACAGGCGCGCGGCCATGAACCGAGCCGTCGCCATTTCGGCTCTTGTCTACGCCCTCTGGGCCTGGGGCATGATGTTCGCCTACGGGTCCGAGGACCCTGGGACCGCGGTGTCGTATTACCAGTTCTCGTTTCTCGGATCGGTGTTCATCACGCCCTGCCTGGTGCGTCTGTACCTGCTGTTCGCCGGGGTGTCGGCGCCGATCAGGCGGTGGTCCACGGGCCTCTCGCTGGCGTACTCCGTCGTCCTGTTGGCCCACTACACGGTATCGGGGTTTTACTACGAGAGTTTCAGGCCGGGCCCCTGGGGTAACGTCGGAGTGCCCTCGCCGAACTGGTTTTGGGCCACCTTTTCCCCTTACTTCTCGTCGGCCCAGGTGTTGGCGGCACTTGTCGTTTTGGTTGGAACAGGAAAGAGGAGCCCCTCACAAAGGCTCAGACGGCAGCTGCGGGTGCTGGTCCCCGGGGTGGTTGTCACCTTCCTGCTGTACTTTCTGGCTTGGGTGGCCGAGGTGTTGTTCGAGGTTCCCAACGTCATGGTGCTCGCCGGCATCGTCTTGGTTACGGTGAACTTCTACCTCATTGCTCGCTACCGTTACCTTATACCCGACAAACTTCTCCTCGAAAATCACCTGTTTCAGGCGACCCAGGAGTCGGCCTTTCTCCTCGACGTCCAGAGGCGCATCCTTGGGGCCAACGACCCTGCCTACCAACGCGTGGAGGCGCGAGAATCGTCGTTGGTCGGCCGCGATTTTGGGGAACTGCTGGGCGACGCGGTGGTGTTTGAACGCGAATGGGCCCTGGTCATCCGTCGGCGCACGCTTCACCGAGGGCAATTCTGTCAGATGTCGGGCCGGACCGTCGTGCTGACGCTCTCACCGCGGTTCGACAGGTTCGATGACCTCGTGGGGGTTGTGGTGCTGGTGGGGGATGTTCCCGGATTTGACACCCGGGCTCAGGAAGCCGCGATCACGGGTCGTGAGAAACAGATACTGCTTCTGGCCCTCCAGAACACGAACTTCGCCGAGATTGCAGCGGCCTTGTCCATTTCGACGGCCACGGTGAAA
>CAYYUZ010000076.1:0-19330 GCA_964475005.1 uncultured Spirochaetales bacterium | reverse complement strand
CCAAGGAATCGTCGTATTTCAGCGCTTTCTTCACGAAAGCAACGAACAAGTAACATACAAGGCTGACCGCGATTCCGATCACCAAGGCTCCGGTAATGTCGACAAAGCCTGAGGCCGGGGTGATCGCTACCAAGCCGGCCACGATGCCGGTCGAGATACCAACCACAGTCATCTTGCGGTGATGGATGTATTCAATCACGATCCAGGTCAATCCAGCCATGGCGGCCGCGGTGTTGGTTACCGTAAACGCACTCCCCGCCAGACCGTTCGATCCCACGGCGGAACCCGCGTTGAACCCAAACCAGCCAACCCACAGCAGACCAGCGCCAATGGCCGTGAACGCAATGTTGTTAGGGATAATCGGATCCTTGCCGTAGCGGACGCGAGGTCCCAGCAGCAGGGCCAGAACCAGAGCGGAAACACCCGACGAAATATGCACGACCAATCCACCGGCAAAGTCAAGCGCGTTGCCCTTCAGACCAAGGGTGTGGGCGATGCCGTTGTTCATGTCGCTGAGGAATCCACCGCCCCAGACCATGTGAGCCAAGGGGGCGTAGACAATGAGGGACCACAGCACAGAGAAGATCATCCAGGCGCCAAAGGCCATTCGTTCCACGATTGATCCCGAAATCAGGGCCACCGTGATGATGGCGAACATCAGCTGGAACATCGAAAACACGCTTTCTGGGACACCCGTGGAGCCCCAGAGTGGAACTTTTGCCGCCGAGACGTCGCCGCCGGCCAGGTAGATCACCCCGTTGGAAAAGGACTTCGCAAAGTCGCCCACAAACCCGACAGGATCCAGGTTGCTGCTGAACGCCATGGAGTACTGAACCACCACCCAAACGATGCTGACAATCAGGGAGGCCCCGTAGGAGTAGGCCATGGTGGCCAAGATGTTCTTGCGGCGAACCATACCGCCGTAGAACAGCGCCAGACCAGGAACCGTCATCATCAAGACAATCGCGGCAGACGTCAGCATCCACGCCGTTGCACCCGTGTCCAGGGCAAACGTTGTTGCCGATGCCTTAGTCCCTTCTGAAGAGCGCTCACCGACGAGGGTCTTTACCGTGAACTCCACAGATTCGGCATTCACGATTCCCGCAGAGAGAGTGACTCCCGCTTCACCGTCCTTGGGCTTGGCATCCTGGGAAACGGGTTTTCCATCGCTTCCTGCATACAGGATCTTGAAGGCCGTCGCACCGGCAGGGTCTTTCCATTTGAGAACGACGGACTTATTGCCGCCAGTAGCACTCAGATCGGTCACTTCGGGAACAGCTGGAGCCGTCATGGCAGCTCCGGCCTTCGGGTCGGCTTTCTTGTCGGCCGCAAACCCCAAAACGGGAAGTCCCAGAAGCGCAACCGTCAGGAACAATTGCAAGAAACGTTTCATTTCCTCCTCCTCAGGTAGGTCTGAAGGAACAATACTTGACCACCGGGGGCTTTCATAGATTCAAAAGAACAATTCGGGAGATACGGTTTTATTTTGATACATAATTGTAGTATTTTTGGGCATTAACACGGTTTGGTTACATAAACGTTCCAAATTTGGGGTAATTCAATATAAATTAAAGAGTTGCATACTAAAATATTGATCTTAATTAAGACCGAAAGGAAGGATTCGCCTTCTCAGAAGCGAAAAACCACTATACAGATGTTGGACTTTTCATTTCAGCTTTTTTGTCCCGGGGCTCCAATTCCGCACCGCTCGGGGTCGATTCCTGCCGTTAATGAACTAAGGAAGCTCCATTTGATCACCTTGAAGGTTTCAGTTCCCCACGCTAGATTGTACTCAGTACTAAAATGGATGGACAATTGATGACCAAAACTAAGCCCATGACCCGCCGGGCGCCAAGTTACACCCTGCGGGAACTGAACGGGCAACGGTTGAGCCTGACCAACGACGGCCAACTCTCGTTGTTTTTTGTGGGAGTGGGAAGCGCCTTCTCCAAATTGCACTACCAGACCAACCTGCTGATCGTGAAAGGCCAAGACCATTTGATGGTCGACTGCGGGACCAAGACGCCGCAAGCGTTCCACGAGCTTGGTCTCCCTGTTTCGCAAGTACGGAACTTCTACCTCACCCACTCGCATGCCGACCACATCGGCGGGTTGGAAGAAGTCATGCTTGTTGCCCGCTATGGGACAAGGACCAAACCCAACGTTTGGATCACCCCGTCCTACCAGACCAGTCTGTGGGACATGTCTCTAAGGGGCGGAGGGTCTTTCAACGAGATCAACGACGGAAAGAATCTGACATTTGCGGACATGTGGGAGTCTAAGCCGCTGAGGTGGCAGCCGGGCTACCCGAGAGAAACCTACGAATTCGACGTCGGTTCGATTCATCTCAAGGCCTTCCGTACCATGCATGTTCCAGGAAGCGCCCTCAGTTGGGAAAGCAGTTTCTGGAGCACGGGACTCGTCATCGACGACCGTATTTTGTTCTCAGGGGACACGAAGTTCGATCGGGCGCTTGTCGAGGATTATACGAGTCTCTTTCCGATTGAGACAATCTTCCACGACTGTCAATTCTTCCCTCCGGGTGGCGTCCATGCGTCGATTGACGAACTGAAGGACCTTCCGACTGACCTCAAGGCCAAGATGATCCTGGTTCATTACGGCGACGACTGGGAGAAGAACCTCTCGAAGGTTGCTGACCTGGGGTTCGAAGGGCTGGCAAGGCAATGGGTCTTTTACGATTTCTCGAAGCCTCGGAGAACCTCAGGCAGAGAATAGACGTCCTCCATCGATTCGACCAGAACGCCCCCCGAGCCTCGCGCCAGGGGAACTTCCAGATCGATTGGGTAGCGGTCCCCCACAGAAACCACCTGAGACGGAGCGAGGTGGAGGCTTGTGTACGCCAAGTCAAACGCCGCCGGGTGCGGTTTGGAATGACCGCTCTCTTCAAGTCCGACAATTCGGGGAAAGAACTCCGAGACGCCAAGAACCTTAAGCGTTCGATAGGCGATGTCCGAGGGATTGTTGGTGACAAGAACCATTTTATACTCGGCTTGCAGTTCTGCCAGAGTGGCCTCGAGACGGGGATCACGAGAAAGGTAGTCTTCGGGTCGAATGGCGCGTCTTCGCAGTTCCACGCTTTTTTCGATAGGGTAGCCCAAGGCCCCCAAAAGGGTGTTGCCGAAACTCGGTTTCTTCCCATTGTTTTGTTCGCGGAAGACAGTGTCCCAGCGTGCCAGGCGCTCGCCGAGGCTCTCCACCGAGGTCCCCAAGTCGGCGGCCAGCAGGACAATTTGATTGTTCACTTGCGAGGAATAGTAGGACTCGTTCCGGTAGAGAGTAAGGTCCATATCAAAGATGAGACCCCGTGTCAGGGCGGGCAAGGTGTAGACGATCATGAATGTTGAGTTCCACTACTACAGCACTGCCTTCCTCGCGGTCAAGGCCGGCTTCTCGCTGCCCGATGCGACCACCGTCGCTTATGCGAGCCAGTACGTTGACCACCACCACCGCAGCTATAAGATCATGACCCGCCGAGGTACGGTTTCCTCGGGCCCCACGCAGAACTATTCGTTTTGGGACCCGAGCACCGTGAACGATGTGTTGGCACCGTTTCATTTCTTCCCGGCTGGGTTGGACGCGTCGGGAATGCCACGGCCTTCGGTAAGAAATGACGGCGCCCGTTCGGCCTGGGAGGTCAGGCCTGACGCGCCCGGTGCGAAAAAGTTGCTCGTTGACGCTCTCAGGAGTGCCAATCTCTGCAGAATTGGGCTGGCACTGCATACCTACAGCGACACCTGGGCCCACCAGAATTTCACCGCCCGAAACGAGCCGTGGAACCGACTGGAAGCGGGAAGCCGCTTGCCGAGCCCAGGACACGCGCAGGCCGGCTCGGCCCCAGACCTGTGGCTCACCACGTGGACCGACCCCCGCCTGCTCGATCCAGAAGTCGTGAACCTCCTTCGATTCTCAGCCGCGGCCAGGAAGGTCTATCGTTACCTTTGTACCTTCAAAGGGAAGGACTTTCGTGCCGATGAAGAAGAGGTCGCTGAAGAGCTCAAAGAGCTTGTGGAGGCTGGCCGCGGCCGCGACAACGCGGACGAACGGTCGCTCGAGTTCATCCTGAACCTAAACCTGGAGCCCTACGACCGGAATCTCTGGACTGGGCAGGCGCTTGAGCCCAAAGAAGAAACACCTTGGCCTACCGTGGACCACTTGAAAAAGGTTGGGGAGGACCTCCTCCACCAGGTCGGCCTGGTCAATCCCGAGCAGGTCCGGGCAAAAGCCAACTTCGATGACAGCCTTTTTGCCGCCTGGGTCCGCGCCGCCGACGAGCATCGAGCCCTGGCAAAAAGGCTCATTCAGGAAGTCATAAGCCCAAAGAGCTAACCGTTTGGAAGTTTGACAGGATCGAATTTGTAGTTAGCCATGTTAAATATTAACTAGGTTAAATTTTGATGTTGTTAGCTTTTAACCAAGTTAGTATTTAACAGTGTTAGACTTTAACCTGGTTAAGGACTGTCTCAACAAATCCTGACGGCACCGAACACCGCGTTTGACCGGCTAGCGGTGCTGAGGCAGGTTCAGTTTCAGAAAGGCTTCGGGATCAACTTCGTCGGGCCGGTGGGTTACGTAGACGAGAGTGTGATCGGGCGCGGATGACCAAGCCACCACGCGGTGAAGAAACCGGAGTTGAGCCATAGCATCGAGTCCCTGGCAGGGTTCGTCCAACAGAAGGATTTTTGGGGTGCACACGAGAGCGCGACCCAACAGCAAGATCCTTTGGGTCCCCCAACTGAGTTCCTCCCAGGGTCGGTGGAGGGCGTCCGACAGTTCCCACTCCGAAGCGAGGTTCCGGCAAGCCTGGATTTGGTCCCAAGACGGCTCTGTCCAAAGGCCCACGGTTCCCTGAAATCCGGAAGCGAGGACTTCCAACCCCGATACGCCGAAGAGGTTGCGAAACCCCAGATGCGCGGTGTAGGAGACCAAGCCAACCCGGCGTCTCAGATCAGCGAGGGTGAGTTCGGCCCCTCTCCTGTGACCGAAGATTCGAACATCATTGGAAAACACTTGGGGATGATCGCCAAAGATCAAAGCCAGCAGTGTGCTTTTTCCGCTCCCATTGGGGCCGGAAACCAGCCAGCGCTCTCCCTGCTTCACTGTCCAGTTGAAATTTGTAAGGACCGGGACGCCGGGGTACCCCGCGTTGACACCGCGGAACTCAAGGACGGCCGAACCGTCGGTTCGACTGGGGCGCTGGAATTTCGGCGCTGCCAAAACGACGCGTCGAGCTGGGTCGGACTGATTGTTAGGAGGGGTCAACGCCCAGAACTTCCAGCTTCCCGGAGGTCTGTCCTCGGGCTTTCGGGTCAGGAAAAGCAGGTCGACACCCTGGCTTTGGGCATCGGAGAGCAGGCCACCCAGAAGATTCACCCCGGCCACGTCCAGCCCGTCGAAAGGTTCGTCGAGGATGAGGAAGGCAAGACCAAGCCCCCACGCTCTGGCTAGGCAGGCGCGGCGCAATTCACCTGTCGAGAGGTGTTTCAGGCCGCGGCCCCCTTTTCCCACAAGACCAAACTTTTCCAGCAGCGACTCCCCTCCGACAAAATCACTTACGAGAGTGCCGGGGTCCGGGAATTCCTGCACATCGGAGAGGTCGATGTGGCGTTCCCACTCCAGCAGGCGTCTCTGCCGTTCAAACCCAATCCAAGCCTCTTCGGCCCGCAGAAAACTTTCATGGCGCTCGCAATGCCCCGCCACGACGTCGAGATGTCCGACCAGCGTGGCGGCCAAGGCGGATTTTCCGCTCCCATTCGGCCCCGAAACCAGCCAGCTCTCCCCTTGCTCCCACGTCCAGTCGAGTCCTGTCAGAACCTGATGCCGCCAATCCCCTAGGGCGCAATCGCGCATGATGATCCAAGCCATGGTCACGAGTATACGAATTTCGTCCGGTCTCGACCGGGGCTGCTTTCCTTGAATCTTCTTGGATTTTTCCTTAATATGCCCGGCTATGATTACCGCCACTAATATTTCCCTCGCCTACGGCAAGCGCTTCCTGTTCAAGGAAGTCAACCTCAAATTTACCCCGGGGAACTGCTACGGCCTCATTGGGGCCAACGGCGCAGGAAAATCGACGTTTCTGAAAATCCTCTCTGGCGAAATTGAGCCCGACACAGGAGAGGTCATCGTCCCCCCGAAGGCCCGGTTGGCCGTTCTCAAGCAAGACCATTTTGAGTTCGACGAAGTCACGGTGTTGAACACGGTGATTATGGGCTACGGCAAGCTGTGGAACATCATGCAGGAACGTGAGCAGTTGTACGCCAAAGAAGATCTGAACGATGAGGAAGGCATGCGCGTTGCCGAGCTCGAGGGAGAGTTCGCCGAGATGGGCGGCTGGGAGGCCGAAGCCGAGGCCTCGTCCCTTCTCGACGGTTTGGGAATTGGGGAGAAAGAGCACCAGAAGCTGGTCAAGGACCTCGACGGCGGCGAAAAAGTGCGGGTGCTGTTGGCCCAAGCGCTGTTCGGCAACCCCGACGTCTTGCTTCTCGACGAACCGACCAACCACCTCGATCTCGAGTCGATCCAATGGCTACAGGAATTTCTGGGGAATTTCCACAACACCGTCATTGTCGTCAGCCACGACCGACACTTTCTCAATCAGGTTTGCACCCACATCGCCGACGTCGACTACGGCGCGATCAATCTTTACGTGGGCAACTACGACTTCTGGTATCAGATGAGCCAGATGCTCACCAGGCAGAAGAAGGACGAAAAGAAGCGGGCTGAAGACAAAGCGGCCGAACTCAAGGCCTTCATCATGCGCTTCGCCTCGAACGCGTCCAAGGCTCGACAGGCAACCAGCCGCCAAAAACTACTCGAAAAACTCGACCTCGACAGCCTTAAGCCTTCCAGCCGCAAGTTCCCCTATATCGGTTTCAAGTCGGAACGCGAATGCGGGAAGGTCATCGTTACGGTGAAGGGGCTGAACAAGTCCATCGAAGGGGTCAAAGTCCTTGATAACTTCAACCTCACCATCGAAGCCGGCGAAAAAGTGGCCTTTTTGGGCGACAGTCAAAAGAAGACTGTCCTGTTTGAGATTCTTGGCGGGGAAATGAAGGCCGACTCGGGCACGATTGAATGGGGACAGACGATCACGACCAGCTACTTCCCCAACGACAACACCCGCTATTTTCAAAGCGAGCTCAACCTCGTCGAATGGTTGGCTCAGTACAGCAAGGATCAGGACGAAACTTACCTGCGGGGCTTTCTGGGACGGATGCTCTTCTCGGGCGACGAAGCGCTCAAGCCCGTCAACGTGCTTTCGGGTGGCGAAAAAGTCCGCTGCATGATGAGCAAGATGATGATGGTCGGCGCCAACGTTCTCATTCTGGACGAGCCGACCAACCACCTCGACCTTGAATCGATCACTACCCTCAACTCCGCCATGAACGAATTTTCCGAGGTCATCCTGTTCACCAGCCACGACCACGAACTCAACAGCACGGTGGCCAACCGGACGATCGAATTCACACCCAGCGGCGTTATCGACAGAAAGGTCGGCTTTGAGGATTACTTGTCCAGCCCCGAGGTCCGCAAGGTGCGTGACGACCACTACCACGGTCACGTGAGAATGCTTCTAGACTGAAAGTTCTTCATGGTCGAAGGCTTTCAGTCCGGAATTTCGAACACGCCCTCTAGCACATGACGGGGGGCGTAAGCGAATCGATCGATATCTGGAGGTTGTGTCACTCCGGAGAGAACCAGAACGGTCTCGATTTCTGTCTCGATGCCGGCAATCATGTCGGTGTCCATCCGGTCGCCGATGATTGCGGTCATTTCTCGTGTGGCGCCAAGGGTCTTGAGAGCATGGCGCATCATGAGGGGGTTGGGTTTTCCGACAAAATACGCTTTGCTTCCGGTGGACAGCTCAATGGGAGCGATCAAAGCTCCCGTTGCCGGCACGATACCCGCCTCGGTGGGTCCGGTCATGTCGGGGTTTGTTCCAATCAGCCGCGCGCCCCCTAGAACCAGCCTGACGGCCTTCTCGAGGGTTTCCAGGTTGTAGGCCCTCGATTCTCCGACCACCACATAGTCGGGATTCACGTTGTTCATCGTGTATCCGGCGGCGTAAAGGGCGTTGATCAACCCAGGTTCCCCGATAACGAAGGCCGAACCTCTGGGACGCTGAGAAGCCAGAAAGGTTGCCGTCGCCAAAGCGCTTGTGTAGAAGTGTTCAGGTTCCACTTCGACGCCAAGGCGGGCAAGCTTCTGCGATAGCTCCTGGGGAGACCGTTCGCTTGAGTTCGTCAGGAAAAGAAACTTCTTCTGCCGTTCTTTGAGCCAGGTCACAAACTCTCCGGCGCCCCTCAGAAGCCGGTTGCCGTGGTAGATGACCCCGTCCATGTCGATGATGAAGGCGTCCTTGGAACGAATTTGCTTCAGGTCTTTTGACATCTTAGGCCTCCACGAGGGTCAGGAGTTCTTTGCGGGGATCCGCGGCGGCAACTTTGACCGAGAACACCTCGCCCAACGCCTTTTCCTTGGGGAGTTTCATGACAACGCGGTACCCAATCTCTTCCAGCAACACCTGGGCGAGCCGATCGGGCTCACGGAACCAGCCTAGGAACACAACGGTCCAGGGCCTACCCTTGTTTCGCGCCAGGAATTCGGTCACCCAGTACCGGTCGGCGCTACGCTCCATCTTGGTTGCCTGTCCGTTCAAGGGATCGAGTTCGGCCGCCAAGCTGGCCAGGTCGTCGGAACTGTAGGGCGCCGGCTCGCCGGCGGCCGCGGCCTTGAGCTGCCGATGCACGACAAGATCGCCGTAGCGCCGGATGGGACTTGTCGCCTGAACGTACGACGTTAATCCCAGACCCGCGTGGGGGCCCGGGTCAACCGACAATCCCGATCGGGTCATCGACACAACTTTGGCGAACTCCTGCACCAGACCGGCAGGAAGATGGTCGACGTCGACAGGATCTCCGGGTTTCTGGACGCGGTACAGAATCGGAACGTTCTTTTCGGCGGCATATCTGGCCGCGGCTTCGCCGGCTAGAACCATGAACTCCGCGACCCAGTCCCTTGCCTCTTCGGCGCTGTAGACATCGACGGCAACGGTGTTCCGGGTGAGGTCGACCTTGACTTGGGTTTCAGGGAGATGGATCATGACGGCCCCTTGGCCACGCCTCCATACCTCTCGTTTCTGTGCCGTTTGCGCCAACGAAACAAGAACAGGGTCGCCGCTACTCTTCAAGGTTTCGGCTTGGTGGTAGTTGAGCCTTCTGGCCACGCGAATGGTGCTTGGGACGACCTCATACGCCACAAGGGCGCCATCGTCGGCAAGAAGGCACCCAAAACTCAAGGCCGGCGTGTCGACACCGGGGTTGAGGCTGAACGGACCCTCGGCCAGCGAGGAGGGAAACATAGTGAACCGGCCTGTCGGCAGGTAGACCGTGGTTCCCCTGCGGCGGGCCTCCTGGTCAAGGGGAGCACCGGGCACGATCCACCGCCCTGGATCGGCAATGTGAATCCAGAACTTGGTCCGGCCATCAACCAGCCGTTCCACCGCTAGGGCGTCATCGACTTCGTTGGTTGTGTCGTCGTCGACGGTCACACTTTCAAGCCGCCTCAGATCAACGTTGTGGGGAGGGTCGGGACTACGCGCCACCGACTTGGCCTCGGCTTCCAGATCGGCCTCAAACCCGTCCAGCAACCCCGCCCGATGCACATCGAGGTTTTCGTGAGCGTGCCAAAGTCCGCAGTCAACCAGCAGCTGAAACGCACCGGCCTCGGTTTGGGGGCGATCCAAAAGCTTGAGAAGCTCCAGGCCGGCGTTCTTGTCGGGCGCCTCATCTCCCCAAAGGGCGAACTTCTTGACCGACTCGAGCCTTTTCAGTTCTTCGGCGCCAAGGGGCGCACTGCGATCAGCAAACCGCGCCTGGAGGCGCCCGATCAGTTCCACGTGGACCTTTTCTTTGTTGGCCAGCGCGGCCTGCTGCTTGCGCAGCTCCTCAACCTGGGCCTGCGGTCGGGGTTCGTACTTCTCCCCCTTGGCCTTGAAGTACAGCCGGTCTTCGCGAAGCGCCGCAAAGAGCGCGTAGGCCCGTTCTCCAGTCAGGGAGTCCCACAGACAGTCCGCCAAGGCCTCGAGCGCCAACGGTTCTGAGGTCCCGGCGTACAGCTCCCACACGGTCGCCAGGTCGATTTCTGAACGGGCTGTCCGTGCACGCTCCCGCCAATCGCCAAGAGTCCCGGCCGAGACCGGCGCCCTGTCGGCCAGGCTGTAGTCTTTGGAGCAAAATTCAAGGTCACGCAACGCCACAGTGAGGCTGTTGCCGAAGGTGTCCGTCACTTTGAGGCTTGACTTACCCTCTAGGGCGTCGACAACGGCCAGACGGGAGTTGCCCTTGACGGCAAACTCGACGACGGTGCCTGTCTCCATGCGCCGACGTCAGGCCCGAACCGAGAGAACGGCGTAGCCAGACGAAAGGTCTTCCTTCTGAATCAAAACGTCAGAGCGTCCGTCGGGAACCTTCAGCTTGAGGCTTGTGAAATTCCAAATCGATTTGATCCCGGCCTCGATCACCCGGTTGCACAGTTCCTGGGCCACATGCGCGGGAACCGTGAGAATGGCGACAGACACGCCCTGGGCGCGGATATAGTCCATCATTTCGGCCGAGTCGAGGACCTTGATTCCATGGAACTTCTTGCCGATCTTTGCCGGGTCGCTGTCAAAGGCCGCGCTGATGTTCAGCCCGTTCTTGCGGAACTCGGTGTGGCCCAGAAGCGCCGTCCCCAGGTGCCCGGCACCCAGGACGATGGCGTTGTGCGACTGGTCCCACCTGAGAAAGTGTTCAAGCGCCGCGATCAGGTCCTTGACCACGTAGCCAACGCGAGGCTTTCCCACAATGCCGGTCACGGCCAAATCCTTGCGGACCTGGATCGGTTCCAGCTCAAGTTCCTCGGCGATAGTCGTTCCGGAGATGACCAGGACATTGTCCTGTTCGGCCTGCCGGACAACGTGGAGGTAGCCTGGAAGACGGCGGATGGTGGGCAGGCTGGCGGCTTTGCGATCAATGGTTCGAGTGGCTCGGTTGTTTTTCATGGATTCAATCCCCAATTATAGATTTAAAACGTCCGGGCGATTTTGGCAAGCAGTTTGTAGGCAACTTCCGACTTGTCCGCTAAAGAAATCCTCTCCACGGTTCCCCGGGCGTCGATCACCAACAGAGAATTGGTCTGGGACTCAAATCCCTCCCCCGGACGGGAGGTGTCGTTCGAGGCGATCAGATCGGCGCCCGCTTGGGCTAGCCGTGCTTTGGCGTCGGCTTCAAGCGCCGCATCGCCCAGGCCCGATTGGGCGCGGAAGGCCACAACGTAAGTCGACGGGCTCCACTCCTTGATCCTGTCGAGGATCTTAGGAGTCGGAACCAGCTCGAGGATCAGGCGGCCCGCCGAGGTGGGCAGTTTCTCCTTGCTGGCCTGAACAGGAGTCCAATCGCCAACCGCGGCGGCGGCCAGAAAAACGTCGGGTTTCTGGTTCGTGACCAAAAGACGGCAGGCCTCAAACATCGCCTCGGCGGTCTCGGCCCGCAGCAGCTCGATTCCCGACGGTACGGCCACAGAAAGCTTTCCGGCAACCACGGTCACCCGGGCACCCGCGCGGCGAGCGGCCTCAGCGAGGGCCAGTCCCATCCTTCCTGTAGAATTGTTGGTGATGACACGGATGGGATCGAGATATTCCACAGTTCGTCCGGCCGTAACCACCACGTGCTTGCCTTTCAACGCCGCCAAGACGCCGGGCGCCAAGGCGTCGCGAACCGCCTCGAAGACTTGAAGCTCGGTAGCGATCTTGGCCTTGCCCTCTTCAAGCCTGGGAAGAAGCACTCGGATTCCGGCCTTTTCGAGTTTGGCCAGGTTTTCAAGAACAAAGGGATGGTCGTACATCGACTTGTGCATGGCTGGAACCACAACCACAGGGATTCCTTCCCCAAACGCCGTGGTGACGAAGGTCGTCACGGGGCTGTCGTCGATTCCGGCGGCGATTTTGCCAATTGTGTTCGCGGTGGCGGGGGCAACCAGCAAGAGGTCGGCGTGGAGGGGGACGTTGCCCACGAGGTCAACGTGTTCGATGGCGCCCGTCAGTTCGGTGATAGGCCGGTGACCTGTCGCCCATTGCAGGAGGTTAGGATGGATCAGTTCGGTCGCGGCCTTGGTCATAACCGGCCAGACATCGGCCCCGTGCCGCATCAAAAACCTGGCAAGCTCGGAGGCCCTGACGGCGGCAACCGAGCCCGTCACTCCCAGAACGACTGTTTTTCCCGCCAGCTCGGTTCCCAGGGTTCCCACAATGTCAGCAGAAGGGTGTTCGTTCATGGCGGCCGTTCCTTCAATGGTAGCTTTGGGCGTCCGACGGATACGCCCTGCCTCGAACATCCTTTCCCCACGAAGCCAGGGTTTCCTGAATGACGGCCCCCACCTTGGTGTAGGTTTGCGGAACGAACTTGGCCTTGTGCCCTTCCGAGAGTCCCAACAAGTCGTGAAAGACGAGAACCTGCCCCGAAGTTTCCGGCCCGGCCCCGATTCCTATGGTAGCGATGGCGCAGGCCTTGGTGACTTCCCGCCCCAGATCGAGAGGAATGCACTCCAGTACCAGGCTGAAGCATCCGGCGGCCGCTAGGGCTTTGGAATCAGCGGTAATTCGAGCGGCCTCCGCCGCTTCTTTGCCCCTGACCTTGAACTCGGCCGCGGTCTGCGGCAACAGGCCCAGATGCCCCATGACGGGGATGCCCGCTCCCAGGATCGTTTCGGCAACGCCGGGAGGATTTCCTTCAAACTTGACCGCGTCGGCTCCGGCGGCCATGAGGAGCTTGGACGATTCGAGGGCGGTTTGGGGATCGTCGTAACTGTGGAGCGGCAGGTCGGCGACGATGGGAAGGCTCAATCGCCCGCGGGAGGCCATCCGTGTGTGGTAAACCATTTGGTCGAGCGTCACGCCGGAGGTCGATTCACGGCCTTGTTCGGCGTTGCCGAGACTGTCACCGACCAAGATGAGGTCAGCCCCCGAGCGTTCAACCAGACGCGCCTGCCAGACGTCGTAGGCGGTCACCACCACCAGAGGTCTTCCAGATTTCCAGGTCTCAAGGAAGGAATTCAGCCGCGAAGAGACTACCATGCTAAACCTCTTGCGCCAGAGCATTGAGCCTGGCGGCCATGAAACGCAGAGCCTCGGCCAAACCCGAGGAATTGTCCCAGCCTTGCGCGACGCCGTTCAATTCAGCTTCCGAAAGGCCTTTCAGGGTCTTGGCCTCCTCCACCATGGCGGGAAGCGCCCGGAGGATGTTGTCAACGACTGTAATGTGGGCCATTCTCGCCGTGCGGCTGAGCGGATTCAAGTCAACGGTAATCACCGTCTTGCCGAGTTTCACCAGGGCCTCGGTCCGATCACCGTCTTCAAGTGGGACAAAGACCGTGTCGGCGATCAGAATTCCCTTCGGGCTAACGATACGCCGGGCGTGCTGGAGTTCCTCGATCGTGGCGCTGGCGTCCTCTCCAACTCCTAGAACTGTCTTCGCGCCGGCCTTCCGCAGGGCTGCTTCCACGGCCTCTTCGCGCCCCGGTGTGCGGTAGAACAGGTTGACCTCAAGCGCGGCACCGGTGAGTTCAGAAAGCTCAACCAGGGCTTCTGGAACCAGGGCGGCGGCGTTGCCGTTCACCGATAGAATCGGGTGGCTGCTCACCAGCAAGCGCGCGACGGCGGCACGGGCGGCCGCGCGGCCAAACGAAGCTGTGGCTTCGCCCAGAAAGTAGTCGAGGGATTCGCCCCGGCCGTGGGCAATCAAACCCGACTCGGTCACGACCTTGGTGTGGAGCCCTTCGACGATCTTTTCCCGGCTCATCAGAGAAGTGTAGCGCGGGTGGCTTGTTGGAATGTCAATCAAGGGTCCGACCTCCGTGGCCGTCCAGTCCCGAGCCGAAAACGCGGGCGGTGGGGGCCAAACGCCGGAACAAGTCCAGCGTCCAGTTTAACTTAGGGCTTTCAACGAGGGTGAACAAGCCGTCACCGAACATCAGCATGGGTGCGGTGACTCCTTCGGCTGTCAAACGGTTCTGCAAAGCCTCAAGCCTTGGATTCACCAAACCGGCCTTTCGGCCAAACCAGAAACTCAGATTCAGGAACTGGGGGATTCCCGGGTCGTCGAGGAGGCACTGGCGGAGACTTTCGCCCTCTCGGCTGATGGCGCGGCTGACCGCGTTGTCTCCCAGCATGGCGGGGGTTGCCAGGGGACCGAAGACCAGGCAAACCGCCTGCAAACCTTGGGGGAACGGCAGATTGACCACACGTCCGGTTCCAGGGGCGCCGGCCTCGGTGCGGACTTCGAACCCGCCGAAGGTTTCGCCTAAAACGGTACCCAAACCCGTTCCGGCTTCGATTTCGGCGCGGTGGGCCAACGAGGCGGCTTCGAGACGCCCCAGGGGAGAACCTTCGGCCGCATTGAGCGCCAAGGCCAGCGACAACGCTCCGGCGCCCGAGGTGCCGAATCCGCAGCCAACAGGAAGATCTGTCTTGTGAAGAACCAGCCAAGGCCGCGAAAGTCCCGTCCTGTCTCGAAAAAGCCTGAGCACCGAACGCGAAACCGGCGCGCCGTCGAGGGCGGCTCCGTTGAGAAGAACCTGGTCGTCGTCGGCCGTTTCGAGAGTCGTGACCATGCCTTGCGAAAGGCTGAAGCCGGCTCCTGTCGAGCCGTGGCGCAGAGGATCGTCGTGGGAGTGGATGGAGAAGAAGCCGGTCACGTGGCCGGGTGAAAAGGCGCGGGCGGAATCCATGCCCGGTCATAGTATGTCAAAATCTCCCCTTTGAGAAGTCGAGCGGTTTGCCGACAATCGGAACAGGAGCGTGTCGATGAAGATTGTTCTTTTTTGTCTGACTTTTCTGACGGCCGGCCTAGTGCTGGCGTCGGCCGATGACCCCGCGGCCCTTCAGGTGGCACCGTCGGATCAGGTGAAATACCCCGACGCCTCCCAGGTGCTGAACAAGACCGAAGTCAAAGCGGCCACCGTTCCCCTGGCTAAGCCGCTTCTGGCCGCCACGCCTATTCCCGTCAAGACCTGGACCGCTAAACCGGCCGATAATCCTCCGCAGGCGAAAACACCGGCTTCGCCTTCAGGCCGGAGCGCTGGGCAATGGTTCCTCAAATGGTCGCTTACCGGCGATGAGGCAGGCGTCTTGGGCTGGGCGCAGGCACTTAACCGCGGGGCCTCGGTTCACAAACTCAAGGATGGACTCTGGGAAGTCTGGGCTGGCCCCTTCGAGGCGAAACAGCTCAAGGACGCGCTGGACGGCCAGGCGGGCCTGGCCACCCTGGTCAAACGCTAGGCGGCCTCTGTGCCGTCAGAGCCGCGAACTCTTTCGGCTCTCCCTGACCAATTTCATGAACTCGCGGTCGAAAGTCCGTACAAACTCGTCCCACTCCTTTTTGCCGTAGTGTGCCGTGCTTTCAGGTTTTAAGCCGACGGCGTTGAGCCCCGCCATGAAATCGCGGACGGAGAGGCGCTCTCGGATGTTTTCACGGGTGTAGAGCGCCCCGCGGTCGTTGACCACAGCGACACCGGCTTCGACCAACTGGGCAGCCAAGGGAATGTCGCGGGTGAGCGCCAAGTCGCCGGCAACGGCCCTGGCCAGAAGAGCCCGGTCGGCGGCTCCTTCAAGAGTTTCCACAACCACCATCTCGGGCGCTGCCGAATCGAACGGGATCGGGCGGTTGGCGTAGCAGACGACGGGGACGTGTTCCCGAAGACCCGCCTTGGCCACCAGGTCACGGACGGGACGCGGACAGCTGTCTCCATCGATGTGAAGGGTCAATCCGCGTCCTCGGAAACCTCGACGCGGTGCCTTCCAGCGTTCTTAGCCCGGTATAGGGCCTCGTCGGCCCGTCCGATCCAGGAGGAAACCGTGTCGTTTTCGACCAGGGGTGCCACACCGATGCTGATGGTGACCGCCAATTCGGCGTTGGTCCAGGGACCCCGGTCGACAAGATCGACAAGGGTGATGAAACGCTTCTTCCCGTCTTCCAAGCCGCAATGCCGGAGCAGAACCAGGAATTCCTCGCCGCCCCACCGCCCGACCAAGTCGCCTTCTCGAATCCCTGAACCCAAAAGGACCGCCAAGTCCTTGAGGGTGCCATCTCCGGCGGCGTGACCGTAGCGGTCGTTGATGACCTTGAAATGATCGGCGTCCACGATCCCAAGAACCATAGACTCTCCTGTTCTTTTTGATTCGCGAAGGGCCGCCGAAAGTTCAGCGTCGAGGGCTTGTCGGTTGGCCAAGCCCGTCAGAGGATCGTTCCAGGCTTGGTGTTCGAGGCGGCGCTGGTAACCACCCGCGGTGAACCAGAACAGCCCCACCACAACAAGGGCCACGCCGAAGCAGATCGCCAGGTTCAACCACAGGAGAGAACGGATGCCTTGCAAGGCATGACTGTCGTCCTTTTCGACGACCAGGTACCATTTCAGTTCGGGGATGTAGCGGATGGAGGCCAGGAAGTGTCTTCCGGCTTCGTGGTACTCCATCGACACGACCCGGCCGTCGCGGGAGGTCTGAAGCCTGGGCCACGAGAGCCCCGAGGTCGTCATGTCGGTTCCTGCCGGTCGAGATTCCTCGGCTGACAGCGATACCTTTCCCGCCGTATCGACAAAATAGACCCTTCGGTTGTACTGGGCCTGATACTGCCTGACAAACGCCTTGACCGATTCGACAGGCAGGCCGATGCCGGCCGCCCCCAGAAAATGGCCGCCAAAATCGAACACCCTATAGTTGATGAAAATCGTCAGCTCGTCCCGGCGCGCCAAATCGGGGTCCACGTTGGTTTCGTAGGGTTCTTTCATGGAACGGACACGCCAAAACCAGGCATCGCGGGGTTCTTCGGGCTGAACCGTTTTCAACAGCCCATCCGGGTAGTAGTAGCGGTGTGTCCTGTCTGAAACGAAAAAGGTCGTGACCGCGCCGAAACGCGCCTTGACATCGGTTAGGTACTGGGCGATCTGCGAAGTGTCGCTTTCTCCCTGAAGAACCCAGTGGCGCAAAAACGTATCGCTAGCCATCATGGAGGACACAAAAACGGGCCTCACCAGATCCTTCTGAATCTCGGAGTAAACGTTGTCTGCGGTCAACGGAAGCTCCTGGAACACAATGCCATCGCGGATGGCCTGGCGTGAGGAAAGGTAGCCGGCCAGGCTTGTCGCGGCAAAAACAGCAGTCAACAGAAGGAGCAGAAACAGCGAAAGGCGAACGGATCCGCGGGAAGACAGGGTCATGGCACTATTGTGGGGAAAAGCCGTTGTCACGACAAGACGGGGAGCGAATCTTGACCCTCTCCCCTGCTCTCCGTAAAATAGTGCGACTTTTACCGAAATCCCTGTCCAAGAGGAGACCTCCATGGCCATTTCCGCGCTTCAGAAGGCCCGTTATGCCTATAACCCCAAACTCCCCCCCGCCCTGCGCGGCGACGTGAACCAAATCACAGTCAGCCTTGGCGGTGCAACCACTTCCGTAGCCAACCAGAAGGAATTGAAGGAGCTGTTCCCGAGCACCTACGGCGAGCCTGTTGCTTCGGTGGTGGCCGGGAAGAACCCCGACGCCGGAAAAAAACTCACGTTGGCGGTTGTTCTTTCGGGCGGCCAGGCACCAGGCGGCCACAACGTGATCGCTGGACTTTACGATGGTCTGAAGAAAGGAAACAAAGCCAGCAAGCTGCTGGGAGCCAAGGGCGGCCCCAAGGGGCTCATCGACGGCAACTTCGCCGAGATTACCGACAGTTTCATGGACGAATACCGCAACACCGGCGGTTTTGACATGATCGGTTCCGGACGCGACAAGATCGAGAAGGCTGAAGACTTGGAAAAAGTCGTGGCCGTCATCAAGAAACAAGGAATCGACGGCGTTGTCATCATTGGCGGTGACGACAGCAACACAAATGCGGCCGTGCTGGCCGAGTACTTCAAGGCCCACAAGGTGCCCGCCAACGTGGTGGGGTGCCCCAAGACCATCGACGGCGACCTCAAGAACGAACACATCGAGACGAGTTTCGGGTTTGACACCGCCGCCAAGACTTACAGTGAACTGATCGGAAACATTGGGCGCGACGCCAACTCGGCGAAGAAGTACTGGCATTTCATCAAATTGATGGGACGGTCGGCCAGTCACATCACGCTCGAATGCGGTCTGCAGACCCAGCCGAACTTGACCCTCATTGGCGAGGAGGTGGCGGCCAACAAGTCGACCCTCGACCAGATCATCGGGCAGGTTGCCGACGTAGTCGCCAAACGCGCCGAAAGGGGCCTCAACTTCGGTGTGGTCTTGATCCCTGAAGGGTTGATCGAGTTCATTCCCGAAGTCGGAGCCCTTATCGGCGAACTAAGCGACGTTCTGGCCCACGACCACGGCGCCAACGAGTTCGAAAAACTCGTCCATCTCGACGGCCAGTTGGATTGGCTGGGCAAACACCTCAAGCCGCACAACGCCGCTGTGCTCAAGAGTCTACCCTCCGAAATTCAGCGCCAGCTCTTCCTCGACCGCGACAGCCACGGCAACGTTCAAGTCTCGCTCATTGAAACCGAAAAACTTGTCATTGAAATGGTTAAGCGGAAACTGAAAACCTGGTCTGCTGAGGGCAAATACAAGGGGAAATTCGCCGCGTTGAGCCACTTCTTCGGCTACGAAGGCCGTTGCGCTTTTCCGTCGAATTTTGACGCCGACTACTGCTACAGTTTGGGGTTCAACGCGTTCGTTCTGTTCAATGCAGGGCTTACAGGCTACCTGTCGAGCGTCAAGAACACGCACAAAGCCGCTGACCAATGGACCGCCGGCGGAGTTCCCATCACCATGATGATGAACCTTGAGCAACGCCACGGAAAGCCCAAGCCGGTGATCAAGAAGGCCTTGGTGGAACTCGATGGCAAACCCTTCAAGACGCTCGTGAAAAACCGTGACAAGTGGGCCATCGAAACGGACTACCTGTACCCTGGGGCCATTCAATACTACGGACCCGCCGAGGTCTGCGACCAGCCGACCAAGACCCTGATGCTGGAGAAGAGCTAGGGGCCGGCTTCTACCAGGAGGGGGCCATGGACGCTTTCAGACGTTGGGTCGAGAACCGCCTCGGCGGCTATCGCCACCACGTCAATGCCGTCGACCTTGCCCTCCCTCTGGAGCTCGTGTCCCCGCGCCGGGTGGCCGTCGTGGGCGCGGGTCTTGCCGGTCTCGTCGCGGCCACGACCCTAGCCAGGCGCGGCTTTTCTGTGGTGCTCTACGAACAGAAACCCTACCTGGGAGGGAAGATCGGCGCGTGGCCGGTCACCCTCCCTTCCGGCGAAC